>CAZTOE010000110.1:0-13422 GCA_964615045.1 uncultured Spirochaetales bacterium | reverse complement strand
GTGCGACGGAATGATCGCCCACACCATGATCGGAGAGGGCGTGCAACCCGGCGCGGCGCTCTATGACATCTACAAGCTCCGCGAAACCGCCGACGGCCCCCTCGTGGTGTTTGCCGCTTCGGACTCGGAGTTTCAGGGGATGGCTCGTGCTCTCGACCGGCCCGACCTGATCGAGGACGAGCGCTTTACGACGCTCGGGGACCGCATCCGGAACATCCTGGCGCTCGAGCAGATCATCAACGAGGAGTTCAAGAAGTGGCCGTCTGCGGAGTTGGTCGAGCGGCTCGTCGCCGAAGACGTGCCCGCCGGTCCGGTCCACTCGCTGGACGAAGTGATCGAGGATCCGCAGATCCGACACAACGAGGCGATTGTGGAGATCGATCACCCGGTGGCGGGGCGAATGCGGCAACCGGCACCGCCGGCGCGCTTCGACCGGACCCCGGCCCGGCCGGGTCGACCGGCGCCTACGCTCGGTGAGCACAGCGACGAGGTTCTGGAGGAAATCGGCATCGGAGAGGCCGATCGCAAGCTGCTGCGCAAGGACGGCGTGATCGCCTAGCGGGCGAGCCTTCGAGCCCTTCGCGCCCCGGTGCGGACGCGGGACCGGCCCCAGCTCGCGGCGAGCACGGCGAAAATCCACGCGCACCGCGTTGCTCCGGGCTCGGGCACCGTCGCCACGGCCAGGTCACTCGGCGCGTCGAGTTGGATTCCGGCCGTCACGGTGGAACGCATGCCCGTCACTGGGTCGATCCGCTAGACGGCGTCGCTCGTCGAGTCGGTAACCAGCAGGTCTCCTCCCGGGTCGGTGGTGATCCCCGTCAGAATGCCGACGCCCAGGTCGAAGAGGACCTCGGAGATCGTTCCCGCCGGAAGCACCGCTCGATTGACGCACAGCGTGTCCGACATGAAGAGCGTTCCCCCAGGTGCCATCGTGAGATCCTCGGGGCTCTGGAGACTATTGGAGCACTCGAATGAGTTCGGCGGGTTGGTGACGACGGCCGTCTGGTCGCCCGTCGTCGGATCGATCCGGAGGACCGCTTGCGCGGTCTGGTCCACCACCAGCAAGGCTCCGCCCGTTTCGACGACGACGTCTTGTGGTGTAGTGAGGCTTCCGAAGGACGAAATCGGCGTTGCCGCGCCGGTCTGCCGACTGACACGCAACACCTGGCCGGGTTGGGTGACGAAGAAATCCCCGTCGTCGGCAATCGCGAATCCAGTGGGTTCACTGAGCTCGGCCCGATCTGACCCATGGACAAGGTCTCCTGAGACCCGGATCCGGGGTGGACGACGAGGAGGAGCGGCGGCGAGCCCAGAAAATTGGAGACGAGGATGTCGCCCGGCTGGACTTCAACCGCCCCGACCGCGAGGGGGATGACGATCAGGATCATCGAGAGCAGGATTTTACAGGGCAAACAAGTCTCTCCGCGGTGGGTGTCAGGCTGGCGCGCGGGATCCGTTCCCGACGCCGAGTGATCAATGACGCCGATAGACCGCCTGCACCGCCACACCGAGCCCGCGCTCGTAGGCGTGCAGCACGTTTTGCATTTTGGTGGGGACATCCTCGGGGACGATCACAGCGAGACCGAGGGCGGGCGGGCCGTCCCGCTCGAGGGCGGCCACGCGTTTTCGCGCGAGGGCCACGACCTGCTCGGTGGTGTCCTGCCAGGCGATTTCCTCGAGCCCAGCCTCATGGAGCAAGCGCCGCATCTCCTCCGGGGTCACGAGGAAGCTGAGCTCCGGCGTCGATGCCCAGAAGGTTGGGAAGCGAAGCGGGCCCGGTCGCCCGGCGCAAAGGAGCTCGAAGGCGAAGCGCCCACCCGGCTTCAGGACGCGGCGCACCTCGGTGAAAAGCCGCCCCTTGTCCTCGATATTCATGATCGAATTCTGGGACCAGGCCAGGTCGAAACGGCCGGCCTCAAAGGGCAAGTCAAGGACGCTGCCCCGGTGAAACTCCACCGCTGCGGCCATGCCGAGGCGTTCGGTCAACATGCGCGCCGCTTCGACGAATGCCTCGGTCAGATCGATGCCCGTCACGCGACAGCCGAACTCGGCCGCCAGGGTTCGCGCGGGCCCGCCCACCCCGGCTCCCAGATCGAGGACCGCGAAGTCCTTCTCGACGCCCGCAAAGCGCGCGAGCCTCCGCGTCGACTCAAGACCGCCGCCGTGAAACTCGTCGAACGGAGCGAGATCTTCGCGGCGGAGGTCGGCGAGATCCACGCCGGCAGCGGAGAGCTTTTCGAGGATCCGGGCGGCGATGTCGACAGCGCCGTAGTGGCGGTTGATGGCCGTGCGGTAGTCGGTCATGCGGGCAGATTCGGAGGGGTCAGGCCACGCCGCCTTTCAGCAGCTCTTCGGCAATGATGATTTTGCGCACTTCGGTGGTGCCGGCGCCGATCTCCAACAACTTGATCGCGCGGTACAGGCGATTGATCTCGGTTTCCCAGATGTAGGCGTATCCGCCGTGGATCTGGGAAGCGTGATCGAGCACCCGGTTGAGCGCGTTGGCGCAGAACATGACCGAGGTCGCCGAGATCTTGTGGGCGAAGCCGCGACCTCCTTCGCCGGGCGGAAGATCGTTCAGCGCCGCCAGGCAATAGTAGTTGTAGGTCCGCATCGTCTCGACCAACGCGAAGATGTCGGCGAGGCGCGACTGAATCATCTGGAAGTTGGCGATCGCCTGGCCGAACTGTTCGCGCGACTGGGCGTACTCGAGCGAGAGCTGCAGGGCGCGCTCGGCGATCCCGACGCAGAGCGGCGAGATCATGGCGCGCTCCAGGTCGAGCCCACTCATCACGCATCGCACGCCCTCGTTCTCGCCGCCCACCCGGTTGCGCGCAGGCACGCGGCAATCGTCGAAGGCGAGCTCGGCGGTCGGTGAGCCGCGGAAGCCCATTTTGGAGAGCTTTTGGGCCACGCTCGCGCCCGGACTGTCGAGCTCCACAACAAAGGCCGAGATGCCGTGGGCACCGCGGCCCGGATCGGTCTTGGCATAGAGCAGCGCGATATCCGCGACGGGTCCATTTGTAATGTAGAGCTTGCGTCCGTTCAGGATGTAGTCGCCGCCGTCGCGAGCTGCGGTCGCGGCCATGCTCCCCAGGGCATCGGAGCCCGCGCCGGGCTCGGTGAGCGCGAGGCAGCCGATCAATGATCCGTCACAGAGCCCGGGTAGGTAGCGCTCCCGCTGGGCATCGTCGGCATTGCGCAAGATGTTGTTCAGGCACAGATTCTCGTGGGCGACCCACGAGAGCCCGAGGGCATAGTTCCAACGCGAAAAGGCCTGCAGCACGAGCCCGCTCGCGAACAGGTCGAGCCCGGCGCCGCCGAGCTCCGGCGGGGCGGTGATCCCGAGATACCCTTCCTTGCCGAGCGCGCGGAACTCGGCGTCGGGCCACCACTCCTCATCGTCCATGCGCTGCGCCAGGGGCGCCAGCCGTTCCCGGGCATAGCGATCGGCCGCGTCGAGGATCGCGCGTTGGTCGTCGTTCAGGTCGAAGGCGTGGCTCATGGAAATCTCCGGGCGCTCGCATCGACTCGCTAAGATCGCCCACTCTCGAGCAAAATCCAGGCGGCGGTTGACGGCGAAGGCATTCGCAGATTGAATCCAGAAGACCGAGCCCCGCCGAACGAGCCCCTTCGAAAGAGGGGAAGAGGGCGAAGAGGGGAGGGAGTAGGTGGCCGACGCCCAACCGGTGGTGCTCCACGAACTCCGCGGCGCCGTGCAGTGGATCATCATCAACCGTCCCGAGCGCCGAAACGCGCTGAACGAGGCGGTGGCGCACGGGATCGCCGAGGGCTTGCGCAGCGCTGCTTCGCAGCCCGAGGTGCGCGCCATCGTCCTGACAGGCGCCGGCGATCGCGCGTTCTGTGCCGGGGGCGACCTCCAGCCCGCCGCCGACGGAAGCCCTTTCGAGGCCGACCCCGCACGCCCCCACAACCCGGTCATCCAGCTCTTCAAGGAGTTCGAGCGCTGTGAGCTTCCCACCCTGGCTCGGGTGAACGGTCACGCTCTGGCCGGGGGCTTGGGCCTGGTGTGCGCCTGCGACCTGGCCATTGCGGCCGAGAGCGCGACGCTGGGGGTTCCAGAAAGTGGCATCGGGTTGTTCCCGATGATGATCCTTCCCTACATGGCGCGGACCTTGCCGCGCCGTAAGCTCTTCGAGTGGTGCATCACCGGCGCGCGCTGGACCGCACGGCAGGCGCTCGAAGCGGATCTCCTGAACGCGGTCGCGCCCGATGCCGAACTCGATGACCGCGTCGATCGACTGCTGGCGCAAATCGTCGACAAGTCGCCCACCGCCATCCGGCTCGGCAAGATGGGGTTCCACGCCATCCAGGACATGACGATTCCCCAGGCCTTCGAGTACACGCAGATGGTGCTGCCGATGATGGCCCGCACCGAAGACGCCAAGGAAGGCTTTGCTGCCTTCCGCGAAAAGCGCGCTCCGCGTTGGACGGGACGCTAGCGGCATGGCGGGGTTTGCCGGAATCTCCAAGGTCCTGATCGCGAACCGCGGCGAAATCGCGGTACGGGTGGCGCGCACCCTGCGCCGGCTCGATCTTGCGAGCGCGGCGGTGGTGCATCCGGAGGACGCGAACAGCCCGGCGGCGCGCGCCGTCGATGAATGCTGCGTCATCGACGCCCGGACGCCCGTCGCCGCCTACCTCGACATCGAGCAGATTCTCGCCGCGGCGCGTCGCATCGGCGCGGATGCGATCCACCCCGGCTACGGCTTCCTCGCCGAGAATGCCGAATTCGCCTCGGCGGTCGAAACCGCGGGCATCCGTCTGGTGGGCCCCGGGTCCGAGGTGATGCGACTGATGGGCGACAAAATCGGCTCGCGCAATTTCGTGCGCGAGCGCGGCTTTCGGGTCGCCCCCTCGGCCGTCGAGGAGGAGGATCCGGCGACCTTTCTCGAGCGGGCGAAACGGGTCGGCTTTCCGCTGTTGATCAAGGCCTCGGCGGGCGGCGGCGGCAAGGGGATGCAGATCGTGCGCGACGAGAGCGCCCTGGCCGGCGCGACGGAGCGGGCTCGCAACGAAGCCGAGCGCTACTTCGGCGACGGCCGGATCTACGCCGAGCGCTACATCGAGCGACCGCGTCATATCGAGGTGCAGGTCCTGGCAGACGCTCACGGAAATTGCGTTCATCTCTTCGAGCGCGAGTGCTCGGTGCAGCGCCGCTTTCAGAAGCTGATCGAGGAGTCTCCCGCTCCGGCGCTGCCCTCGCCGCTGGGTGAGTTGATTCGCGAGGAGGCGGTGGGGATCGCGTCGGCGGCAGGCTATCGCAACGCCGGCACGGTGGAGTTCGTGTTGGCGCCCGATGGTGAGTTCTATTTCCTCGAGATGAACACCCGCCTCCAAGTGGAGCACCCGGTGACCGAGCTGGTGACCGGGGTCGATCTCGTAGAAGAGCAACTGCGGGTCGCGGCGGGCGAGCCTTTGCGTTTCGCGCAAGAGTCGATCACGCGGAGCGGTTGGGCGATCGAGTGCCGCATCTGCGCCGAAGATTCGAGCCACGACTTCATGCCTGCGATCGGCAATCTCCTGCTGGTGCGCCCCCCTGCGGGCCCCGGGATTCGTTTCGACAGCGGGATCGCGGAGGGTCAGGCGGTGACGACCGCCTTTGACCCGATGCTCGCGAAACTGATCGCCCACGGCGCGACGCGCAACGAGGCCATCGATCGCGCGCGCCGCGCCCTGCGCGAGACGGTGATCCTCGGCGTGACGGTGAACGCGGCCTTCCTGGAGCGGGTGTTGGCCCACCCCGATTTCGTGGCCGGCGGGGTCCACACCGGATTTCTTGCGGACCACGCGGAGGTGTTGCGCGAACCGCCGGCGAGCGACGCGGAGCGGTCACTGCTCCTGGCCGCCGCGGCGTTGGCCAACCGCGACTTCCTGGGCCGCGTGGCGGCAGTGCCGCAGCCCCACGCTGCGATGGGCCACTGGCGGAACTGATTGTGGGCTACGAATTCGAACTCGAGGAACGACTGAGCTTCGTGACCCCCGTCTACCACGAGGGAGGATTCGATCTCGACGTCGACGGGCGGCGGCTTCGCGCCTCCCTCGAAGACCGCGGATCGGGTGCCTACGAGTTGGTCGTAGAGGGGCGCCGCGAACGCGTGTGGGTGGCGCAACGGGGCGACGCCGTGTTCCTTCACTGGGCAGGTCGCAGCTACCGGGTGGATGCCATCAACTCGTTGGAGCGAGCGAGCCGCGAGGCCGAGCGGGGCGCCGGCGGCGATGCGGTGGTGGCACCGATGCCGGGCGTGGTCGTGGACGTCGCGGTGGAGCCCGGCGATCGCGTCGCGCGGGGCGAGCGGCTGCTCACGATCGAGAGCATGAAGCTCCAAACCGCCCTCGATGCGCCTCACGACGCTTGTGTCAGCGAGGTGTGTTACGCGGTGGGCCAAAGCTTCGAGAAAGGGGCGATCCTGGTGCGGATGCAAAGCCCGGGAGAGGAGTCCGAGTCGTGATGCGTCGCATCGAAAGCCGGGTAGACCCGAGATCGGCCACGTTTCAGGCCTACCGCGCGCACAATCTCGAGCGGATCGGCGAGTTTCGGCGGCGCCAACACGAAGCGCGCTATGAGCGCCCCGAGCGCGATCTGAAACGCCTTGAACATCATGGCAAACTCTTCATCCGGGACCGCGTCGAGAAGCTGCTGGACCCGGGGACGCCGTTCTTGGAGCTCTCTTCGCTCGCGGCCTGCACCGAGTATGACGGCGATTCCAAGGCGGCGAGCATCGTGGTGGGGATCGGGGTCGTGAGCGGCCGCGAAGTCATCATCCGCGCCGATGATCCCAGTATCAAGGGCGGCGCGTGGTACCCGCTCTCGGTGAAAAAGATCGTGCGCTCGCTCGATATCGCGATTCAGAACCGTCTGCCGATGATCCACATGTGTGACAGCGCCGGCGGCTTTCTGCCGCTACAGGCCCAGATTTTTCCCGATCGCGATCTCGCGGGGCGCATTTTTCGCAACCAATCGATCCTTTCGAAGATGAATGTTCCACAGCTGTCTCTCGTGTTTGGCCACTGCACGGCGGGCGGAGCCTACATCCCGTCGCTGAGCGACTACGCCGTCATCCTGCGCGGCAACGGCGGCATCTTTCTGGGCGGCCCCCCGCTCGTGAAAGCGGCGACCGGGGAGGTGGTCGACGCGGACACCCTGGGCGGGGCGGACGTCCACACCCAGATCAGTGGGGTCGCCGACTACGCCGCCAACTCCGAGGAAGAGGCGATCCTGTTGGGCCGGGAGATCGTGGCGCAATGGTCGCGCCCGGAGAAAACCCGCATCGAGCGCCAGGAACCCGCCGCTCCGTTCTACGATTCGGCCGAGCTCTACGGAATCATCCCAAACGACGTCAAGATTCAATTCGACATGCGCGAGGTGATCGCGCGGATCGTGGACGGAAGCTGGTTCCACGAATATCAGCCCGATTACGGGACCACGCTCGTGTGTGGCTACGCGTGGATCTGGGGCTTCAAGGTGGGCATCCTCGCCAACAACGGCGTCCTCTTCAATGACAGCTCGCTCAAGGCGGCCCACTTCATCGAACTCTGCAACCAGAACCGCACACCGCTGCTCTTTCTGCAGAACATCACCGGCTTCATGGTCGGGCGCGAATACGAGGCCAAGGGCATTTGCAAGGACGGCGCCAAGATGATCATGACCCAGGCGGGGAGCGAAGTTCCCAAGTTCACCGTGATGGTGAACGGATCTTTCGGCGCCGGCAATTACGGGATGTGCGGCCGCGCCTACGACCCGCGTTTCATCTTCACGTGGCCGAATCACCAGATCGGGATCATGGGCGCCGAGCAGGCCGCCAACACGATGGCGGACGTGAAGATCCGGCAATTGGAGCGCGAGGGCCGCACCCTCGGCGCGGACGAGATCGAGGCAATCCGCCGGCCAATCCTCGAATCCTACCAGCGCGAGCTTTCCGCCTATTACGCGACTTCACAGCTCTGGGACGATGGCATCATCGATCCCGTCGATACCCGCAACGCCCTCGGCATCGCGATCAGTGCGTCGTTGAATGCGCCGATTGGAGCTCCCCACTACGGGGTGTTGCGTCTGTGACGGAGGGCCGCGGAAGCGAGGGCCGGCGAGAACCTTCGCGGGGCGTGGGCGAAGCGCGGTCGAAGCCCGATACCTTCGGGGTTGCCGACGACGAGATCCCGCAGCTTCCCACCGTCTTTCGCGACGGGTTGTTCGAGGGGCAGGTGGTGGTCGTTTCGGGTGCCGGCACCGGCATCGGCAAGGCGATCGCGTGTCTTTTCGCGCGACTCGGCGCGGCCGTCGTCGTATGCGGGCGGACGCGCGAGAAGCTCGAGACGACCGCCGCGATCCTGGAACGCGTTGGGGCGCGAGCACTTGTGATTCCGATGAATATTCGCGAGCCGGAGCTCGTCGCGGCGCTCTTCGGAGAGGTGTACCGCGAGCTTGGGCGCGTTGACGTCCTGATCAACAACGCGGGTGGTCAGTTTCCGCAGCCCGCCATCGATCTCTCTCCCAAGGGTTGGCGAGCGGTGGTCGACACCAACCTGAACGGGACCTGGTACATGATGCAGGCCGCCGCAAGGCATTGGCGCGACGCGGGTGCGGCCGGCTCGATCGTCAATATCGTGGCGCCCTACCGCCGCGGCATGTACGGGGTCGCCCACACCGTCGCCTCGCGGGCGGCGGTCGCCTACCTGGCGCGCAACGTCGCGGTGGAGTGGGCACCCTACCGCATTCGCGTGAACTGCGTGCTGCCGGGTCCCATCAACACCGAGGGCATGAACGTCTACCCACCCGAGGCGCGGGCGGCCATGACGCGCGGCAACCCGCTGTTTGCCTTTGGCGATGTGCAAGACATCGCGCAAGCGTGCGTGTACCTCACTGCGCCATCGGGCAAGTTCATCACTGGCGAAGTCCTGGTCGTGGATGGCGGCCAGCAGCTCTGGGGCGAGCTCTGGCTGGCGGGCAAGCCCGAATATTTCAGCGGGGGTGGCGCCGATGGGTGACGCTCGGTCCGTCCTTCGGATAGCCAACATCTCGGGCTTCTACGGCGACCGCATGGGAGCGGCGCGCGAAATACTCGAAGGAGGGCCGGTCGACTTCCTGACCGGTGACTACCTGGCCGAGCTCACCATGTTGATCCTCCACAAGGCGCGTCAGCGGGCGGCCCACACGGGCTACGCGGCGACCTTCTTGCGCCAGATGGAAGATGTCTGGGGGATGGTGCTGGAGCGCGGTACGCGTGTCGTGGTGAATGCGGGCGGCCTGAATCCGGCGGGCCTCGCGGAAGAGCTGCGGAAACTCGCCGCGCGCCTGGGGCTCACGGCGCGGGTGGCTCACGTCGCAGGCGACGATCTGCTGGACCGCCTCGAGGAGCTTCAGGAACGCGGTCACCCGCTCGCCCACCTGGATCGCGGGGTGCCGCTGCGCGAGCTCGACGCCGAGCCGGTGAGCGCGAACGCCTACCTCGGAGCCTGGGGCATCGTCGAGGCCTTGCGTCGCGGTGCCGATGTCGTGGTATGCCCGCGGGTCACGGACGCCTCGCTTGTCGTCGGACCCGCCGCTTGGCATTTCGGCTGGAAACCCGACGACTGGGACCGCCTGGCCGGCGCGGTGGTCGCGGGTCACCTGCTGGAATGTGGCCCCCAGACGACGGGTGGCAACTACGCCTTCTTTCAGGAGGTGCCGGGCCTCGAGCACCCTGGCTTTCCCATCGCCGAGATCGAGGCGGACGGCTCTTTCGTGGTGACCAAGCATCCGAATACGGGCGGGCTGGTGTCGCGCGGGACCGTCACCGCGCAGCTGCTTTACGAGCTCGGCGAACCCGCCTACGCCAACCCCGATGTCATCGCGCGCTTCGACACGATCGCGCTTCGCGAGTTGGGTCCCGACCGCGTGCGCGTCTCCGGGGTGCGCGGCGAGGCCCGCCCCGACGATCTCAAGGTCTGCATCAACTACGTGGGTGGCTTCCGTAATGCGATGACCTTCGTGTTAACCGGCCTCGATATCGAGGAAAAGGCCCGCCTCGCCCGCCAAACGCTGCTCGCCAAGCTGGGCGGCGCGGACCGCCTCGAAGCGATCGAGTTTCAGCTGATCCGCAGTGATCGACCCGACGCGCGGAGCAACGACGAAGCGAGCGCTTTCCTCCGCGTCACCGTCAAGGATCGCGACGCTCGGCGGGTGGGGCGCGCCTTCTCGAATCAGGTCACCGAGATGCTGCTCGCGAGCTACCCCGGGATCTACACGACGTCACCCCCCTCCTCGGAACGCGAGTTCGGCGTGTACTGGCCCACGCTGGTGCCCGCACAGGAGGTGCGCCACGTCGTGGTCGATCCCAACGGCTTTGAGGTCGAGATCGCCCACCCCGTAGCGCCGACGGAGCGCCCTCCGCTCGCGATCGAAGCACCCGTGCTGCCGGCCATACCCGGCGGCGAGACGGTACGAGTTCCGCTCGGAACGATCTATGGAGCCCGCTCCGGGGACAAAGGGGGCAACGCCAACGTCGGGGTGTGGGCGCGCAGCGCGGCGGGCTACGCCTGGCTCATGGATTTTCTCACCATCACGCGTTTCTCCGAGTTGATTCCCGAAGCCGCCACGCTCGAGGTCCACCGCTACGAGCTGCCGAATCTTTGGGCGCTCAACTTCGTGGTGGTTGGAATCTTGGGGGAGGGAGTGGCGTCCACGACCCGCAACGACGCCCAGGCCAAGAGCCTCGGCGAGTTTTTGCGCTCGCGGACGGTCGACCTTCCCGTGGCCTTGCTGATCGATCGCCCGCACCCGCCTACCTGAAGCAGGACGCGACGAAGAGGTTTCCAGCGGGCGGCCTTACCAGTAGGATGAGAGCCACAGATTCGTCGAGTCAGCGAAGGAGGAGGGCGATGCCGGTCGATCCGGAGGTGCAGGGAATCCTGAAACAGATCGAGGAAGCGGGGGGCCCGCCGGTTTCCGAACTGACACCCGACCTGGCGCGGGAAGCCTTCGCCGCCCTGGTGCCCTTGCAGGGCGAGCCCGAAGCGGTGGCGAAGGTCGAGGATCGCGAGGTCCGCGGGCCCGCCGGACCGATTCCGGTCCGAATCTACCGACCCGCGAAAGCTCCCTCTTCCAGCCCGGCGCTGCTTTTCATCCACGGCGGCGGCTGGGTGATCATGGATATCGAGAGCCACGACCCGATCTGCCGCGCCTTCGCCAATGCCGTGGGGTGTATCGTGGTCGCGGTGCACTACCGGCGTGCTCCGGAGCACCGGTTTCCCGCGGCGCCCGAGGATTGTTATGCGGTGCTGCGGTGGATGGCCGATTCCGCCGACGCGCTGGGGATTGACCCGAGCCGCATCGCCGTCGGCGGCGATAGCGCCGGGGCCAATCTGTCTGCGGCGATGACGCTGATGGTGGCCGAGCGCGGCGGTCCTCCGCTCGCCGCACAGATCCTGCACTGCCCCGTCACGAACCAAGATTTCTCCCCGGAAAGTTACCGGGAGAACGCCGAGGGTTACCTCCTCACGACCGAGTTGATGCAGTGGTTCTGGAAACACTATCTGGCCCAGCCCAGCGACGGGGACAACGCGCTGGCATCGCCACTGCGGGCGGCGGATCTCTCGCGGCAGCCGGCGGCCCTGGTACAGACTGCTGAGTTCGACCCCTTGCGCGATGAGGGGAGAGCCTACGCGCAGCGTCTGAAAGAGGCGGGCGTCGCGGTGCGCTACGACGAAATCCGAGGCGTGGTACACGATCCGTGGTTGATGCTGGGGATGGTTCCAAAGGGCCGCAAGGCCCTCGATGAGGCTGCCGCATTCTTGCGACAGCACCTCGGGCTTTAGGAAGCGCCACGTGGGTATCCACCCTCTTCTCGAACGCGCGGCAGAGCCCGCGGTTCGGCAGTCACGGGGCTTTCGGGAAGCCGCGGAGGCCATGACCGGCGAAGCTCTGGCGGAGGAATTCGCTGCATCGGTAGCGCATGCGCCGCAGCGGGCGGCGGCCGGCAAGCGCTACTTCCCCAAACGGCAACGCGTGCCGCGCCGTGCGAAGCCGGAAGAGCTCATCCTCGCTGCTCTGGTTCACCGCCATCGCGACGAACCCCTCGAGCGTCCCGATGGTGGCACCCTGCGTTTGCTCGACTACCAAGTGCCGCTCCAGGCGCGGACGCCGGACAAGAATGAGCCCGACGATCCGAACCACGGGATCGGGAGAGCGGCCCTGCTCGGAATGAGCGACTCGGGGCGACTCGTCGTGTTCGAAGTGAAGCTCGTCGAGCCGGATTCCCGTCGTACCAAGACCGGCGATACGCCGCTGCGCGCTCTGTTGGAGGGTCTTACGAAGAGTGCCGTTCTTCACGCCAACCGCGAGTCGGTCGCGGCTGAGATCGCCGAACGCTTCGACCTCGCTCTCGACACGGAGCACCCTCCCGAGGTCGTGATCCTGGGAACGCCGCAGTATTGGGCGTTGTGTCGTCAACGGGAGGCCCAGAAGGGAGCGGCCTGGATCCAGCAGATGGAGCGCTTGGCGAAGGAACTTGGCGAGGTCGCCGCGCCGCCCACCCACTACTGGGGGATCGCGATCGTCGACTACCCCGGCTTCGAAGTCTCCGAGGACGCGTGGCCGCAGCTCGGCGCGCCGGCCCGGCTCGAGAGGGCTTGGGACGAGTATGCCGGGAGGGTGCGCCCGAAGCCCAAGCGGCGGCCGAAGCCCAAAACCGCCCCCGAGGAAGAGGTGGTCGAGGCCGACCTCTCGCGGCCCGTCCGGTCCTACGGGATGAACGAGACCTACTTCCCCGGAGACCGCATCGATCACCCGAGCCTGGGTCTGGGCGTCGTCCAGGGCGTCGCCGGTCCGAGCAAGGTGCGCGTCCGCTTCGATGATCAGACCCGCGTCTTGGTTCACGCGCGGCCCGACTGAGCGTCGCCCGCCAACCGGGTCGAAGGAGGGAGCGGACCTAGACCCGCGAGTAGAGCTTGCCGCCGCGCTCGCGGAATTCCCGGCTCTTCTCCCGCAGACCTTCGGCCCGGGCATCTCCGGTGTCGACGCCCCGCTCGCGGGCGAAATCCCGGATCTGCTGGGTGATCTCCATGCTGCAAAACTTGGGACCACACATCGAGCAGAAGTGCGCGACTTTGTGGGCATCGGCGGGAAGCGTCGCATCGTGCATGCGACGCGCGGTTTCGGGGTCGAGCGAGAGATTGAATTGATCGTCCCAGCGGAACTCGAAGCGCGCCTTGGAGAGCGCGTTGTCGCGCAGCTGCGCGCCTGGATGGCCCTTGGCCAGGTCCGCGGCGTGGGCGGCGATTTTGTAGGCGATGACGCCCTGCTTCACGTCCTCACGATCGGGGAGACCGAGGTGTTCCTTCGGCGTCACGTAGCAGAGCATCGCGGTTCCGTACCAGCCGATCATCGCAGCTCCGATCCCGGAGGTGATGTGGTCATAGCCCGGC
>CAZTOE010000109.1:8046-13886 GCA_964615045.1 uncultured Spirochaetales bacterium | reverse complement strand
GACTGGAAGTGGACGGGCCCGGCCGAGCCGATGCTGCGCCTCGGCTTGGCGCTGCGGCGGCGGGGCGCCGGGTGCGAGTTCGCGTTCCCTGCACCGCCCCGCCCAGGGGTGCAGTCCCTCGCCGGCGAGGCGGAGCGCGTTGGCGTGGCGTCCGTGGTCTCCATGGGCAGGGCCCGCGGCGCGCGTGCATGGCGTGACCGCGCCGAGATCCGCGAGCTGCGGGCTTGGCTTGCGGCGCGCCGGCCCGCGATCGTGCATTGCTGGCATACCCGCGATCACCTGTTGGTTCTGCGCGCCCGCCGCGGCCTGCTCCGCGCGACGCGCCCGCGGATCGTGCGCAGCTACCGCCGCGCCGAGGCGGTCGCGCCGCTGCCGTGGAACCGGTGGCTCTTCGGGCCCGGAACCGATGGCCTTCTGTGCGTGTCCCCTGGCGCGGCGCATCGCAATCGCCGCCTGCGCGGCGGACGGCCGCTGCTGGGCCGCTTTGGCGCGGTGGATCTCGAGCGTTTTCGACCCGCTCCGACGGATCTCGAAATGCGCCACACCCTCGGGCTGAGTCGCGAGCATCGGGTGATTGGAATCGTGGCGCGAGTGCAGTCGCACCGTCGCTTTGATCTGTTGCTCGACGCCGCCGAGCGGCTCTTCGCGCGGCTGCCCGAGACGCGACTCCTCGTGATCGGGCGCGGCACGCGACGCGCCGAGCTCGTCGAGGCGCCGGCCCGGGAGCGCGGCATCGCTAATCGGATTCGGTTCGCGGGTTACCGCGGGGCGGACTACACGCGCGTCCTGCATTGCATCGACGTCTTCACCTTCCTGGTGCCCGGCTCGGACGGAACCTGTCGGGCACTCCTCGAGGCGCAGGCTTGCGGGCTCCCGGCCGTGACGAGTCGGCGCGCCGCCCTCCCCGAGATCGTGGCGGACGGCGTGACCGGCTTCTGCGTCGAGGAAGATCCCATCGCGTTGGCCGACGCCTGGGAACGGCTCCTGCGCGACGAGGGGTTGCGCCATCGCGTCGCGCGGGCGGCCCGCCTCCGCGCCGAGCAGTACTTCCGACCCGAGGATCTCGCCGCTGAGGTGGCGGCGTTTTACGAGGCGGTGCTCTGCAGGGAGGCCAGCTCCCGATAGGGCCCCGGCTGTGCCATCAGTTCTTCATGGGTGCCCCGCTGGCAGACGCGACCGTCTTGCAGGACGAGGATCTGGTCGGCGTGGCTGATCGTCGCGAAGCGGTGCGCGATCACCAGGACACTGCGTCGTTCGAACAGCGTCGCAATGGCGTCCCGAATGAGCCCCTCGCTTTCGGCGTCGAGCGCGCTGGTCGCCTCGTCGAAGATCAACAGCGCTGGATCTTTGAGAAGCGCGCGCGCGATGGTGACGCGTTGCCGCTGTCCGCCGGAGAGTTGCGTACCGGCCTCGCCTACCCGAGTGTCGTAGCCCTCCGGAAGAGTGGTGGCGAATTCGTCCACGTGAGCCGCGCGCACGGCGCGGGTGAAGGCTGCTTCCGAGGCGTCAGGCCGCCCATAGCGGACGTTGTCGCGGATGCTGCCGTCGAAGAGAAAGGCTTCCTGCGTCACGACGGCGACGTGATCGAGGAGCGACGCGCGGGTGATGCCGCCGAGGTCGACTCCGTTGACCTCAATGCTCCCCGCGGTGGGCCGCCGAAACCCGAGCAGAAGGTCAGCGATCGTCGTTTTGCCGGCGCCGGTCTTCCCCACCAGGGCGACCACCTCGCCCGGTCGGATCTCGAAGCTCACGCCGCGCAGCACGGGGTCGCGGTCGTACGCGAAGTGGACGTCTCGAAAGCGGACGCCGCGCCCGAGGCCGCGCAGGGCCACCGCGTCGGGATCTTCCGACGGCCCCTCGTCCGTATCCAGAAGCTCGAAGAACCGCGCGGCCGAGGGGAGCGCGTCCTGGAAACGCGTCCAGCTCTTGGTGAGTTCGCGGGCATGACGCTGGGTCGTGATCAGAACGGGAACAAAGGCGGCAAGAGCCCCGGGGCTGACGCCCCACATCCGGCGCGCCACCACCCAGATCCCCAGCCCGAGGACGCCCATCACGGCGAGCGACGCGATCCCCTCGACGAGGCTTCGCAAGGTCACCCGTTGACGCACGGCGCGGAGGGTTCGGCGAAACAGTCGCTCGTTCTCGCGCCCAAAGGCCGCACTTTCGTGCCCTTCGGCCCGGAACGCCTGGATGACCTTGATTCCCGACAGGATATCCACGAGGCGCTGGGTGAGGTCGCCTACGCTTTCTTGTCGACGCCGCGCCGTGTGTTGAATCTTGCGGCCGAAGCTCGCAACGATCCAGGCGATGGGCGGAACGACGATGAACACTACGAGCGCGAGTTGCCAGGAGATCACCAGGAGTGTCACGATCCCCGCGGACACGGCCACAGCATCCTGGGCCACGTCGGCGAAGAACATGCGCAGGCCCGCGTGGGCGCGCAGGGCGTCGTTGAGCACACGGGTGAGCGTGTCGCCGCGGCGCATGTCCTGGTGAACCGAGAGCGGCAGCGCCAACAGTTTTGCGCACAGCCCCTGCTGGAGCCCGAGTAGAACCCGCCCCATGGTGTACTCGACCAGATAGTCCTTGCCGAAACTGGCCACCGGGAGCACGAGCGCTATGGCTAAGCCGGCCACCATCAACAACCAGAACATCTGGCCCGCCGCCGGCTTGGCTTCGCTCTCGCCGAGACTCGCGCGCGCGGCCGCCGCCAGCTCGGCGCCACCCGGCCAGCGGAGCTCCAGACGCTCCGAGGCCGCCGCCGGGAGAACGTCGTCCAACACGGGCATGATCAACACCATGCGGGCCATCCGCGCTCCCGAGAAGAGAGCCGCGCAGAGAAGCGCCGCCAGCAGGAGGCCCAGATAGGGTCGGGCGAATCGCGCGAGACGGACGAGCAACGGGTTCACGACGGTGGCGCTCCGGGGTCGCGCGCGGGGCGGGGTCTTCCGGCTGCGGGAGACCTAGCCCAGTTCGCCGAGAATGGATTCGCCGGCGCGCCAGCCTAGCAGGCAGTCTCCTTCGGTCCCCAGGACTCCGCTGGCCTCGCGCGGCAGCCGGTAGACGGGCGGCCGCGAAATCAGCCGGAGCGAGATCTCGGAGGGCCAGGCGCTACCCGGCTCCGGATCCTCCAGCAGTGTGGGATCGTCCCAATGGGGGGAGGGCGGAAGCGGAAGGCGCCGCAAGCGCTGCTCCGCGAAGGGCAACAAAGCCTGAACCCGCTCGACCATGCGCGCCTCAAGCACCGCCCGCGCCGGCTCGGCGAGCGCTTCGGTCGCCACGGTGCTCAAGGTGACCTCCGCACTGCCATCCTCCCGTCCCGGGTTCCAGGCGACGCGGATGGGCTCGGCGTCTTCGCTCGGGTCGGTGGCGTCGATCACTCTCCGCGCCATGCCTTCCGGGAGATCCTCGCGCCGGGCCTCGAGTCGCACGTTGAGGCGTCGGCGGACGCCGGGAGCGTGGGGCAAAAAGTCGGGCTCGGCGCCTCCCGATTCGAGGATCCAGCGTCGCAGCGCACAACTCGGCGCATTGAGGATGAGCGCTCGCCCAACCCACAACTCGGTACTGTGGCGCGGATGGACGGCGGCAGCGCCGTCGGAGGCGACAAGCTCGAAGGGATCGGAAACCAGCCGAATCTCGCCATGGAGAGCCTGGAAGCGGCTTCGGAACAGGCCGGTCAGCGACTCCTCGCCGCTCGCAAAAAAAGCGCAGCCCTCGAGGGCCGCCGCGAGCAGGCGCAACTGAGCCGCCGGCGGCGGAAGCCGCTCAGCAGTGCCCCGCAGCGCGGAAACCTGACTGTCGGCCCAACGGCGAAGGGGTGCAGAGGCGGCGCGCAACTCGGCGAGTGGATCTGGTCCAGCGTCGCTTCGGGAGCGGACCACGCCGCGCGCGAAATCCCGCAATCCGCCGAAGCGCACAAAGGGTTGTGCCAGCAGTTGCTCGCGCTCGTGCTGAGCGGCCGCCCCGAGCTGTTCCACCCACGCCTGGGCGAGCTCCGGCTTGGCGAGGCCCCACGCCACCAACTCCGCCGCTGTGAGCGCCGCCTCTCCGGCGTCGCAGCGGACGCCTGGGAGCAGGACCTGGTAGGCCGTCTCCGCTGGCAGCAGGCGGCGGCGATCGATCAGCGGCAACCCGAGCGCCCGCAAACAGCGGTCCAGTACGCCGTCTTCGCATAGCGGAATCACGAAGGGTTCGCGGATCGCGGTCGGCAGGCGCGCGGCGTTCTCTTCTTCCACGAGGAGAACACGCTTCTTTCCGAGCGCCAGCCGGGTGGCCGCGATCAGTCCAGGTAGCGCGCTGCCGAGCACGATCGCGTCCCAACGGCGCGCGCGCAGGCGCTGTAATCCCGCTCGCGGTGCTTCGAGTTTTGACATCAGAGAGACCGGTGCTGTCGCACGAAGGACACCGGCAACTCGCCTTCCGCGCGCCGCTCGACCACGCCCACCCGGTAGGCCCGTTCTCCAAGACCCTGCAGTCGCTCCATCACTTCGACGGCAATGTCTGGTGAGACCACCGCGACCATCCCCAGGCCACAGTTGAATACCCGGAGCATCTCCGCCTCGTCGATCCCCCCCGCCCGCTCCAGCCAATCGAAGATGGCGGGCCGCGGCCAGCTCCCCAGCTCGAAGCGCGCCCGCACGCCTCGTGGAAGCACCCGAGGCGCGTTGCCCTCAATACCACCGCCCGTGATGTGGATCAGGGCCTTGATTTCGAAATGGCGGGTGAGGTTGAGGATGGGTTTCGCATAGATGCGCGTCGGCGTAAGCAAAACACTCGCCAGCGAGCCATTCAGAATCTCGTCCTCAGCGAAGAGGTCGAGGGATCCGCCCCGGGCGCGTTCGTCGAGGACCTGACGGACCAGGGAGAAGCCGTTGGCGTGCAGGCCGTTGGAGGCGATCCCGATCAAGACGTCGCCCTCGCTGACGGTCGATCCTTCGATCACGCTCTCTCGCTCGACCACACCCACGCCGAAACCCACCAACTCGAGCTCACCCTCGGCGTAGACGCCGGGCATGGAAGCGGTCTCTCCCCCGATCAGTGCACAGCCCGCCCTGCGACAGCCCTCGGCGATGCCCCGCAACGCCTCTTGGGCGCGGTCGGTATCGAGCCGGCTCATCGCCAAGTAATCGAGGAACACCAGGGGCTCCGCACCCTGGACCACGAGGTCGTTCACGACCATCGCGACGCAGTCGATCCCCACGGTGTCGAAGCGCTTCAAGGCGGAGGCGAGTTTGATTTTGGTTCCCACGCCGTCCGCGCTGGCGACGAAGACCGGCTCGCGATACCGATCGGGAGCTTTGAAGAGTCCCGCAAAGCCACCGATCCCCGAAAGCACCTCCGGCCGGAAGGTGCTGCGGGCGATCGCTCCAATTTCGCCTATGAAGGCTTCGTCGCGGTCGAGGTCCACCCCGGCGCGCGCGTAAGCGGGTGCCGTTTGCTTGGGGTCGGGGCGTTTGGGGTCTGCCGGCACGAGAGATGGATAGGGGAGGGAGGGAGCCGAAGTCAACCAGCAATCCGCCGCCCAGTTCTCGCGCTTCGCCCTCGCAAGTCCGCCTGGCTGCGGGTACCGCGGCTCCAGCCAGTGCGGCAAGGGGGCTTTGCCCTCGCTGCGCTCGTCCCGGTGCTATGGTGGATCAGTGCGGATCGCGGTGGTGATCCCCGCCCGAAACGAAGCGGAGCAGATTGCGAGCGCGGTGGAGAACGCTCGCCGTGCCGTCGCGGCCAGCGAAGTCGTGGTCGTCGATGGAGGCAGCCTCGATCGGACCGCCGAGCGCGCCCGGGCTGCCGGAGCAGAGGTGATCAACACGCAACCAGGCCGCGCCCACCAGCTCGAGGCGGGG
>CAZTOE010000109.1:0-8036 GCA_964615045.1 uncultured Spirochaetales bacterium | reverse complement strand
ACGAGCGCCCCCGTGCTTCTTTTCCTTCACGCCGATACACGCCTGGCCACTGGTTCTGGCACGGCGATCGGGGCCCGCTTGCTCGATCCGGGTGTCGCGGGAGGCGCGTTCCGGTTGCGCTTCGCAGAGCGCTCGCCCGGCTTGCGCGTCATCGAGTGGGGGGCGCGGTTTCGGGCGCGGTGCCTGCGACTGCCCTATGGCGACCAGGCCATCTTTGTCCGCCGCGTTGTGCTCGAGGCGATGGGGGGTATCCCCCAGGCACCAATCATGGAAGACCTCGACCTCGTCCGGGGGATTCGCCGGGAGGGGCGCCTCGTCCTCCTGGCGCACCCGGCCACGACCTCGGCGCGGCGCTATCGGCGCGGGGGCCTCTGGCGCACCTGGTGGCGCAACAGCGTCGCGCTCTTGGCCTGGCGTTTCGGCTTCGACCGGGATCGCGTGGCCGCGTGGTATCGCCGATGAGTGCCAGCGCTCCGGCAACGGCGATCGTTGTCCCGCCGCCTCCCGCGGCCGGCTGGTGGACGCGGCTGCGCCGCTATTTCATCGCTCATCGGCTCGACTACGCCCGCGGGTCCGTCGCCACTCTGGGTTACGTCGCCGCTTCGACGTCGATCCCGCTCCTAGTCGGCTGGGCCATCCAAGCGGTCGAGACCGGGCTCGGGGCGAGCGAGATCGTGCGACGCTGTGTGTGGCTCGCGTTGGCGAACCTCGCCCTCGCCGGACTGCGCTTTCTCTCCCGTACCTCCATCTTCGGTACTGCGCGCCAGATCGAGTACGAACTCCGAAACGATCTCTTCCGACACCTCCAGCGCCTGCCGCAATCGTTTTTCCAGCGGTGGCGCACGGGCGATTTGATGAGCCGCGCGGTGAACGACCTGAACTCGGTACGTATGATGCTGGGTCCTGGCGTCCTCTCCGTCATGCAGACGCCGCTGCTCTTTGCTGCCTATCTGACGGCGATGGCCCGGATCGATGTCACGCTGACCCTCTTGGTAGTGATCCCGTACCCGGGCTTTGTGTGGCTCGCTCGGATCTTCGGCCGATCGATGCACCGGGCCAACCTCGGCACCCAGGAGGCGTTGGGTGCGCTGTCCAACGAGCTTCAAGAAGACATCTCCGGAATTTCGGTGCTGAAGGCCTACGCGATGGGGCCGGCGGTCACGCGGCGTTTCGACCGCGCCAATGAGCACCTGCTGGACCGCGAGCTGCAGATGGTGAAGATCAACGCCGGTTTCCCCGCCCTCACCACGCTCCTTCCGGCACTCAGCTTGTGGATCGTCTTCGTCGTCGGCGGCACCCGCATCCAGGGCGGCGCCATGGACCAGGCCGATTTTTTCACCTTCTCGATGTTCATCTACCAGCTCACTTTTCCGACCTTTATCATGGGTTGGTCGTTTTCCCTCCTGCAGCGCGGTCGCGCTTCGATGGGCCGCCTCGACGAGGTGTTGTCCACCGAGCCGACGATCGGCGATGCGCACTCCGCGGTTGCCGTGGAGAGGCTCCGTGGCGAAATCGAGTTCCGCTCGCTCGACTTGAGCTACGACGGGACGCGAGAACCTGCGCTGCACGACATCTCGTTGCATGTCCCTGCCGGGAGCGTGCTCGGCATCGTGGGCCCGGTCGGTGCAGGGAAAACCACCTTGGTCTCGACGATTCCCCGCCTGATTGAAGTGCCTGACGGGCACGTCTTTGTGGACGGGATCGATGTCAACCGCCTCTCGCTCACCACGCTGCGGTCGCAGGTGGCGATGGTTCCACAAGATCCTTTTCTGTTCTCGATGTCCCTGGCGGAGAACATCGCTTTCGGCGCAGACACCGCGGACGATGCCGCGATCCGCGACGCCGCGCGGATCGCCCAGCTCGCCAAGGACGTCGAGGACTTCCCCGACGGCTTTCAGACTCTCGTCGGCGAGCGCGGCGTGATGCTCTCCGGGGGGCAGCGTCAGCGCGCGACCCTGGCTCGCGCCCTCCTGATCGACGCCCAGATCCTCATTCTGGACGATCCGCTTTCGAGCGTCGATTCTGAGACGGAACACAGCATCCTCGACAAGCTCCGGACGTTGTTCCCCGGTCATACGGTGATCATCGTGTCACATCGTGTCGCGAGCGTGCGCGAAGCGCACCAGATCGTGGTCCTCGACGAAGGACGCATCGTGGAGCGGGGGACCCACGCGACGCTGTTGGCCCGGCAAGGACTGTACAGCCGGCTGGCCGGCGAGGAGCGGCTCGAGGAGGAGCTGCGTCAAGTCGCCGAGGCGCGCGCATGAGCGCGACGCGCGGCGCAGCGCACGACCCGATCTTCGAGGAGGAGGCGCTCGGGAAGGTCTACGACGCGCACCTCGTGCGTCGACTTTGGCCCTACGTACTGCCCTACTGGCGCCAGGTTGTCGCGACCCTGTTGCTGGCCGCGCCGCTTTTCATCGCCGAACTGGCACCGGCGTGGATCATCAAAGTGGGCCTCGATTCGGTGATCGTGCCTCCGCAGGGCGTGGGCACTGGCACCAGCGACCTCGCGACCGCCTCACTCCAGGGCCCCGCCATTCTCCCGCCCCTGATCTGGCTCGCGGGACTCCTGCTCTTTGCGATCACGACCAAGGCCTTGTTGCAGTATTGGCATCTGACGCTGATGGCGCGCACGGGCCAGACGGCCATGCGCGACCTACGGCGCGATGTCTTCGAGCACATCCAGGCGCTCCATCTGGCGTTCTTTGACCGCTACCCGGTGGGGCGTCTCGTGACGAGGGCGACCAACGATACCGAGAACGTCGCCGAGATGTTCTCTTCGGGAATCGTGGCGGCGGTGACCGACCTGATGAAAATGGCCGTAATCGCCGTCGCGCTTTTTCTGGTCAATCGGCGGCTGGCGCTTTGGACCTTCACCATCGTTCCCTTGCTCGCCGTGATCGCGCTTCTCTTCCGCTGGCGGATTCGCGAGGCCTTCCGCAAGGTTCGGGTACGGATCGCACGGATCAACGCGACCCTGCAGGAGAGCATCACCGGCATGAAGGTAGTGCAGCTCTTCCGCCGCGAAGCCCGCAACGCCCGCGACTTCGAGACTCTGAACGCCTCCCATCGCGACGCCTGGCTGGATTCGATCCGCTATGACGCCGCGCTCTTTGCCGTCGTGGAGGCGGCGGGGGGCATCAGCGTCGCGCTGATCGTGAGCTTCGGCTGGGGCGTGGCGACGGCCGGAACGCTCTTTCTCTTTATCGAGTGGATGCGGCTCTTCTTCCTGCCGCTCCGCGATCTCTCCGCCAAGTACTCCGTGATGCAGTCGGCGATGGCCAGCTCCGAGCGCATCTTCCAGCTCCTCGACACCGAGCCGGCGATTCGGGATCCCGAGCCCCGTGCCGTCGAGGCGTCACACGGTCTCGGCGCGTCGAACGAGGCGAAGCCGAGCGACGTCCCCCGGGCCGGAGAGGTGTCGTTCGAGAACGTTTGGTTCGCCTACCAAGATGAGGATTGGGTGTTGCGCGACGTCTCGTTCCGCGTGGCCCCGGGCGAGCGGGTGGCCTTCGCTGGGGCCACGGGGGCCGGCAAGACGACCATCATCAAGCTCCTCACCCGCTTCTACGAGGTCAGTCGCGGTCGGATCCTGCTGGATGGCGTCGATCTGAGGGATATCCCCCAGTCGGCACTCCGCGGTCGGATCGCCATGGTGCTGCAGGATGTGTTTTTGTTCAGCGGAACGGTAGCAGCGAACATCGGACTGGAGCGCGACGATATCGACCGGGCGCAGATCGAAGCGGCCGCCCGGGCCGTTCAGGCCCACCGCTTCATCGAGCGATTGCCCCAGGGCTACGACACGGTGCTCCGCGAGCGGGGGAGTGACCTGTCCGCCGGGCAGCGCCAGCTGCTCTCGTTCGCGCGAGCGCTGGTGCACGGGGCGGACGTCTTGGTGCTTGACGAGGCCACCAGCTCGATCGATCCCGAGACCGAACTGCTCGTCGAGCAGGGCATGCACGCGTTGTTCCGACGCCGCACTTCCCTGGTCATTGCACACCGCCTGTCGACGATCCAGGACGCCGACCGGATTTACGTGCTGCACCGCGGCCAGGTCGTGGAGCGCGGAGCCCACCGGGAGCTCCTCGCCGCCGGGGGCTACTACCACCGCTTGCACCGGCTCCAGTTCCGTCGGGACGAGACCCGCGCCGCGGCTTCCTAGAGCTTCGTTCCAGGGGCTTGCTCGCAAGGCGGGCGGATGGTACCCACTCCGTTACCCCGAGTTCCCCCCGGACGATTGCCCGTAACGCCCCACCCTCGCGGTACCCTCCTGCTGCGTCCAACGGCGAGGACCGGTTGCGGATCAAGTCTCTGCAGATCAATGGCTTTAAGTCCTTTGTCGACCGGACCGTGCTGGCGTTCGGCAGCGGTGTTACCGCGATTGTTGGACCCAACGGCTGCGGAAAATCCAACGTGGTCGACGCGATGCGCTGGGCGATGGGTGAGCAGTCACCCCGCCGTTTGCGCGGGAAGGGCATGGACGACGTCATCTTCGCGGGTTCCGATGCCCGCGCCGCGGTCGGGATGGCGGAGGTGGTTCTCACGTTCGACAACCGCGACGGCCGCGCCCCGGCGGCCTTTTCCGGATTCACGGAAATCCAGGTCACCCGCCGTCTATTTCGAACCGGAGAATCCGAGTACGAAATTAACAAGACCGCTTGTCGAATGCGGGATGTACTGGACTTCTTCCGCGATACCGGGATCGGAACCCGTGGCTACACGATCGTCGAGCAGGGCCAGATCGCGGCGATCGTCTCCGCCAAGCCCGAGGATCGCCGTCAGCTCATCGAGGAGGCGGCGGGAATCTCCAAATACAAGGCGAGGCGCCGAGAGGCCGAGCGAAAACTCGAGGCGACCCAGCAGAACCTTACCCGGGTCTCGGACGTCTTGGGCGAAATCCGCCGGCAGATCGCCTCCCTCGAGCGCCAGGCGCGCAAGGCCGTCCGCTACCGGCGCTTCCTGGAGCGCCAGCGATTGCTCGACCTCTCGATCGCGGCCGAGGAGCGCCACGCTCTGGCGCAACGCCTGGTCCGGGCCGAGCACGAGCTCGCCCAGCAGCGATCGAGGGTGGCGGAAGCCGAAGCCCGCCTCGCCGAGCGCGAGGCGGACCTCGAACGCAAGCGTCTCGACCTCGCCGATGAGGAGCGCGGGGTGGTGGGCGAGAGCGAAGCCCTTTTCGCCCTCCGCGGCGAGATCAAAGCGCTCGAGAACCGCATCGAGTATGAGCGCCGGGAACGCGAACAGTTGATCGCGAGCCAGGAACAGCGCCGCGGCGAGCTCGCCCGCCTTGGTGAACAGCGGGCCGAGGCCGCCGCCGATCGCCGGGCCGGCGGCGAGGAGCTGGCCCGCCTGGAGGTGGAAATCGCGCGCGAAGAGCAGGCCTTGGCCGGGCTCGAGGACGAGACGAAGCGCGGGGCGGAGGCGCTCCGCGACCTCGAGGCCCAGCGCGAGGCGCTGAACGCCCAAGTTGTGGAGACGCTGACCGAGGTCGCTCGGGCGGAAGATCGTCACGGGCAGCTCGAGGAGCGCAACGCAGGCCTGGCGCACCGCCTGCGGAACACCGACGAGGCCCTGGAGGTTCAACAGGGCGAGGCGAGCCGCGCCGGTCGCGAGCAGCACCAGCTCGAGGAGGGCCTCCGCAACCTCCTCATCGAGCGCGATCGTCTGATGCACGCGCTCCGCGAAGCTCTCAGCCGTCACGACGCGGCCGAACGAACGGCGCGCGCGGCGGCCGAACGCGCCCGGGAGGCCCGCGAGCGCCGCGATCTTCGGAGCGCCCGGTTGGCCTCGCTCCGCGAAGTGATCGAGCGAGCCGAGGATCTCGACGAAGGCACCCGCTACCTCCTCGAGCAGTGGGATGCGGTTTGCCAGCGCCACGGATTGCGGGCGGTTGTGCGGGACGTTCTCGAGGTGGACGCGGAGATGGAGCGCGCCGTGGAGGCCGTGTTGCGCGAGCGCGCGGGCGCGGTGGCGGTTGCCGACCTGGGTGGCGCCCTCTCCGCTGTGGAGGCGCTGCGGGAGTCCAGGCGGGGAGGTGCCGTCTTCGTCGCGGAGCCCTCAGATCTCTCGCCCGATGGCGGGTTCGTGCCGCTGGGTGAGCCGCTTCTGGCGCGGGTGCGGGTGCGCGCTGGTTTCGAGAACGTCGCCCGAGCTCTTCTCGGCGGCGTCTACCTGGTGTCCGATCTGTCCGAGGCTCTCAAGGTCTACGGGGGTGGGCGCCTGCCTGCCACCTTCGTCACGCCCCTCGGCGATGTGCTGACGCCGGACGGCGTCCTGAGGGGCGGTGGCTCGATCAGGCCAGGCGTGCTCGCGCGCATGCGCGAGGTGCGCGAGCTCGAAGTCGAGGTGGCGAACCTGATGCAGGGCTGTGAGGCGCTCGAGGGCAAGCAGGCGACACACGAGAGCGAGTTGGCCCGCGCCGCCGACGAACTCGACAATCTGCGCAACCGGCATCATACGGCGGCATTGGCGGTCGCGAGCCACGAGAAGGACCTCGAACGGACCCGCGAGCGGGTCAAGGCCCTGGGCGAGGCCCAGGAGGGTCGTAGTGCCGAGAGGTCCCAGCTGGTCAGCGAGGCGGAATCGCTAGAACGAGATGCGCGCGAGCTGGCCAGTCGTCTCGTCGCCGGCCGAGCGAACCGCGATCGGTTGCAGCGCGAACTCGACGCACTCTCCACCAAAATCGGTGAAGCCTTTCGGGAGCAACAGCGTCTCGAGGCGCGTTTGACCGAGCGGCGGGTGACGAGTCGCGGGCGTCTCGAGCGCCGCGACCAACTCACCCAGGCGCAGAGCCGTGCCGCTCAGCTCCTCAGCGAGACCGAGACTTGGATCGAGCAACGAGAGCGTGAGATCGCTGAGAGCGCTTCGCGAAGTCGCCAGCTGGAAGACGCCCTTCGCGAGGCCGAGCGCGCGCTGGCGGATATGCTCGAGCGCGAAACCGAAGCCCGCGAGCGATCCGAGCGGGCCCGCGACCACTACGAGGAGCTGGCCGCCGACATCCGCGGTCAGGAGGAAGCGCTGCGAGGGCTGCGCTCGCAGCTCCAGGCCGAAGGCGAACGCGCGCAGGCGCTGGAGCTTGAGGTGAGTGAATCCTCGATGCGCTGCGAGCAGCTCGACGACCGCGTCCGCGATCGTTGGCGGATCGAGCTCGCGACGTGGAGCCCTCCGCTGGCCGAACCGGTGATGGCTGCCGAGCCGGCCACCCGGGCCGACGTCGAGGACGACGCCGACGCTTTTGACGCCCGCGACGCCGAACTGCTGGCGCAGCCTCTGGCGGAACGGCGTGCGGCTCTCGATGAGGTCCGCCGTCGGCTCGAATCCCTCGGTGAGGTCAATCTCGGCGCGATCGAGGAGCACGAGGAGTTGGGCGAGCGCTTCCGATTCCTCTCGGAGCAGAAAGACGATCTCGAACACACGGTGACTTCACTGCGGGAAGCCATCGCACGCATCAATCGGACGAGCCGGCGCCGTTTTCGGGAGACGTTTGACGCCGTCAACGAGCGCTTCCAGAAGAACTTCCCTCGACTTTTCCGTGGTGGCCGGGCGAGTTTGTCGCTCGCGGAGTCCGAGGACGTTCTGGAGGCGGGGATCGAAATTCTGGCGCAACCTCCGGGCAAGCGCCTGCAGAACGTGACGCTCCTCTCCGGTGGTGAGAAGACGCTTACCGCGTGCGCGCTTCTCGTCTCGCTCTTTCAGGTGCAGCCCTCACCCTTTTTCCTGCTCGATGAGGTCGATGCCGCGCTCGATGACGCCAACGTTGGACGCCTGAATGACATCATCCGCGAAATGGCGGACGAGTCGCAGTTCCTGGTCATCACCCACAACAAGGCGACCATCGAGACCGCCGACGAAATGTACGGTGTGACGATGGAGGAGAGGGGCGTTTCGAAGATCGTCTCGGTCGAATTGCGGGAAGCAAGCTCGGCGGCGACGCCGCCGAGCGCGCAGTGAGCCGTAGGCGAACGAAGTCATCTGAGGAAAGCTCGGCGGCGACGCCGCCGAGCGCGCAGTGAGCCGTAGGCGAACGAAGTCAT
>CAZTOE010000108.1:0-14140 GCA_964615045.1 uncultured Spirochaetales bacterium | reverse complement strand
TGGCCGAGTGGTTGAAGGCACGCGCCTGGAGAGCGCGTGTACCCGTAAGGGTACCGTGGGTTCGAATCCCACCCTCTCCGCCAACTAGTCTGCAACTCCGGAGAATCCACCCGCTGTCGCCTGAGGCCGCGGCAAGTTCCCCGCATTCCGTGGGGTTTTGAACCGAGAGCAGTTCACGGTTCGGAACCGGAGACAGCAGCGAGGGCCGTTGGCCCGCCCAGTTGATCTCGTGGTTATCCGCTGGTGATCGGCACGGTTCCGAACCAAGCGCTGATAGTATCCGGGGACCCTCATAGAAGTGCGACCGTCCATGCAACGGCCTAGGCGTTTTGGTTGTCGCCGCCGCCGGCTGCCCTCCCGCCGCGCTGTCCGCGCGATCCCGGCCAGCATGCCGCGGAAGACCACCGCGTGTAGTGGGGGGACCCGAAGAGTAGAGTAGCTAGGCCCTCCCACGAGTTAAACTAAACTAGGTCCACTTCAGCACCTCTGATCGCAAGTGACCTCACCTCTTCCATCAGCCTTCGCAACTCGATTGGGACATCGTCCCAATCGCGAAGATCCGAGAGAAATTGGCGCGCACGGTACTCCTTCCGAGTGCCCGTCTCCGGTATCTCTGCCATCGCCTCGAAGTTCGGATCACAGGTGAATGTCCTTGCTGCCCCGCCCACGGCCGAAAGGATCTGGTCATTCAAACGCTTCGCGTTCTGAGCAGCCTCAGGGCCAGTCTTGTCAGAATCGGTGTCATACACGACAAGGAAGGGCTTACGCAGTCGAAGGCTCGAGCCGCGCTCGAGAGCTCGTAAAGAGCGTGAAATCCTGGACGAGACGTTTGCTGCTCCAGGAGCTCGACGAAGGCGCGGACGAGCGTTTCGGGATCGCCCGACTCCGCCTCTTGGCCGAGCGCAAAGGATCCAATGTCTCGGATGGCGAGGAGATAGAGGTCGAGGTAGGAGAGAGCCTCCGCTTTGCCTTCCCCTCCACACCTGTGGATCTTCCCTGGACTGAAATCGGGGAAGTTCGGCGGGAGCCTTCCTTTCGCGGCCAATGGCGACTCGTCTTCTATCGGCCCCACGGAGCCCGCTTGGCAAGCGCGAATGGAAGCTACCGCGAGGTCAAGCGGGCCTGGATTGCAGCGGCGCGCTGGTTGCAGGGAATCGATCCCGAGGCGACCTGGACGGGCGACGGTCTGTTCCGGGATGATTGAGCTCCGGGGCCGATTGGTGCCGACCCCACTGCCTCGACACTATCGCCGAGCGCGTCGGCGTTCCCATCGTCGATCCCCCAGGAGCCCTGGAGGCGCCGATGGATCGCTCTTTTGCTGCGCCCATCCGGCCCGGAGGCCGCGACCGCGGCTCACGTGAGTGGAACGAGCGCGTCCGGCTCCAGAAAGAGCGTCGCCGCGACCGCGAGCTCCAACATCACAAATGCGATCGCGAGCGCTTCGTGGTAGCGCCGTCGCGTCGAGATGGCTCCGGTCAGAGCGAGACCGAATGCCAAGGTGTGCACCCCGCGGATCGGATGGACGAGGGGCAGATCCAAGAGAATCCATGAACTGGCCGTGATCAGGGCAAAGAACATCGCCAGCGCCGTGAAAAATCGTGTCCGCGCCGCAAAGAACTGATCCTCCCACGAAATGACGCTCCCCGGGGAGTCGGGCACGAGGGCAACGGCCATCAGATAGATCGAGCCGGGGACCAAAAGAACGAGGAGAAAGGAGAGGAAATTCCACTGGGCGTTTCGGAATGACCAGAAGTTCCACCAGACTAGCGCGATGAGGAGAAGCGAGGAGCCGAGCCAGACGGTGTAAAACCAGCACCTTCTCCCTGGCACGAAACTCACAGATAGGCCAGCGAGAAGCCGCACCCCTGACAGCGAAAGGACGATCGAAAACGCCACCGACAAATACTCAAAGAGTGTCATAGTGCGGCGTCGGGCTCTCCAGGTAGGGCGTCTAACTGTACACCGTCTAGGGCGGCTCGAGTAAATCGCCCCGCGTGTCCCGGAGACCCTCCGGTGCCCCGACTTCGGCGTTCTTTCGTGCCGCCTCGTGCTGACAGTGAGGGCTTGAAAGCGTTCCGACCGACGACGACGTTGGCGGAGCCTTGACGAAGGTCGCCCATCGGATTGAGTTGCTCCGCGAGACCGAGGACCCAAACCTCGCGCAAGTTCAAGCAGAGAGCCTATGCGCCCTGAAGAGGCAGAAATAGAACCTCCGCAAGCTCGAGGCGAGTCGCAACGAGGACAGCTAGCAGGAATCCTCCACGACCCAGGATGGCGGCAGATTCGCATGCCGCGAGAGGAGGCCGCTCAGGTGCACCTCCTTTGGCACGTTCCAGGGTGGACCCTTGGTACCGCTTCCCTTGCTTGCCACACGGCCGCGGCGTTGGGCGTGGCGATCGCGTTTCGAAAATTCTTCTAGGCGCGACCCCGCCGTCGCGGGCCGTTTGCTCGGTTCCGGCGGCGGTGGAGGGATGTCCGAGCCTCGCGCGATCGTTCTATTCTGGCAGACCGGCGGCCCGCAGACCGTCGAGGGTCATCTCCAACGAGGCGGGATATCTGAAGGGCAGCAGACGCCGGAGCTCCGAAACCGCCATGTTCGGCGCAAGCGATCGGTATTTCTCGAGCGCGGCGCGCGCCTCGGGCACGATCGAGCTGAACATAGGCGGGGATCAGAACCCAATAGGTCGAGTCCCACTCGGGATAGAGCGCCACCGAACGCTCGGCCAGCGCCAACGCCTCGTCGGGGTGGCCGCTGAAGAGCTCGGCCCATCCGGCAACCATCAGATACATGTAGTAGCTGGGATCCAGCGGTCCGAGCATCATCGCCCGCCTAAGGAGGGGCAAAGCCTTCTCGGGTTCGCCGCCATAGACCAGCGCCGTGCCCGCAAAAAAATTGACGAAGCCCGACCCCGGGTTTCGCTCCACGGCGCGACGCACGTCATCCAGCCCGGCCGTATAGTCGCGGCCCACCATCACGAGGACGAAGCCGGCCAGAACCACTGCAACGGCATCGTCGCTGCCGGCGGCGACAGCCCGACGGGCCAGCACGACGGACGTCCCCACATCGTCCTCGCCGATGCGCGGCCAGTCTCTCGTGAGCCGCTGCTCGATGCACCACGCCGCATGGGCGAGCGCCGGGGCATAGCTCGGCTCGAGATCGATCGCCTTGTTGAGCAGCTCGAGCGCCGACAATTTCTCGTCCGGACGAAAGGCGTAGAGTTAGGGCAGTGCGCGCAGGTAGAGGTCGTAGGCTTCGAGATTGTCGATGGACTTGCGGCGGCGCCCGCTCGATCTCCGCCTTGCGGATCGTCGGCTCGATCGCGCCAACGACGCTCTCGGTGATCTTGTCCTGGAATTCAAAGACGTCCTCGACCGTCCCATCGAAGCGATCCGCCCACAAATGCGCGCCCGTCGTCGCGTCGATCAACTGGCCCGTGATGCGCAGCCGGCTTCCCGCCTTGCGAACGCCGCCTTCGAGCACGTAACGCACGCCAAGCTCATCGGCCACCTGGCGCACGTCAACCGCCCGGCCTTTGTAGGTGAAGCTCGAATTCCGCGCGATCACGACCAGCTGATCGAAGCGCGACAGCGAGGTGATGATGTTGTCGACCATGCCGTCGACGAAATATTCCTGCTCGGGATCACCCGACATGTTGGTGAACGCGAGGACGGCGATCGACGGCTTGCCGGAAAGCGCGGTCCGTTCCGCCGCTTGGTTCGCTGCACGCGCCTGCTCTGGCGCCTGATGCGCGCCGCCAACCTGCAGAGAATAGACCCGCAGCGGCTCCGCGATATTCTTCAGTGTCGTCTCGCCAAGATCGATGGCTGCGAGATCGAGGCGGGCGCGCACCTGCCGATAGGCATCCTCGGACAGGCAAATGGCGCCGGGCGTCGCAACACCTTCAAGCCGCGCCGCGATGTTCACGCCGTCGCCCATCAAATCGCCGTCACTCTCCTCCACGACGTCACCCAGGTGGATGCCGATGCGGAACTCGATCCTGCGTTCCGGGGGCAAGCCCGCGTTGCGCTCGACCATCGCTTCCTGGATCTCGACGGCACAGCGCACCGCATCCACGACGCTGCGAAACTCGACCCAGCGCACCATCGCCGGTCCGCTTCACTACTCGACCATTGTGCACCGCGAAGGTCGGATCGATGAGGTCACTGCGCAGCGCACGCAGCCGCGCCAACGTGCGCTCCTCGTCGGCACCGGTCAGCCGGCTGAATCCGACTACATCCGCTGCCAGGATTGCGGCGAGTTTTCTCCGCTCGGCCACGACAGCGACCTCCCGACGCCAATCTATCACGGTGTCGAGCGGAGCGTCGACGGAGCCGGCCATATGAGCCGGCGGATCGGCATCATCGAGTTTGATCACCCGGAACTAATAACCGTGAACGTGCACCGGCTGGAGCATCGATTCGGACGCCCCGTCGAGGGGGATCCCGGTACGACCGACCACGGACCCATCGCTGTCGTCCAGCCGTCCGTTGCGCGCTGGAGAAGCCTCTGTCTAACTCCTAGTCTGGGTTTCTAATACCTGCGGCCGTACGTTAGCGGTAGGCGAGATCGCGAAGCGCCAGGGCGAGGGGCGGATACGCGATCAACACGATCGAGATCACGATCAAGATGACGAGAAAGGGCGGCGTGCCGCGGATCACCTCGAGGTAGGGCCGCCGGAATACTGCCATCGCCGTGAAGATGTCACACCCGAAGGGAGGCGTGGCCGAGCCGATCGCGGCTTGGAGGGTGACCAGGGTGCCGACCAGCACCGGGTCCACGCCCGAGGCGTCGATCGCAGGCGCGAAGATCGGGGTCAGAATCATGATCACCACGATCGGATCGACGAACATACACCCGACGAAGTAGGCGACGACGATCGTCGCCAGGAATCGCCAAGGGCTGCCGGCGACCCCCTGGACGAAGTCGCCTAGCAGGGTGTTGGGAATCTGAGCGAAGGAGATCGCCCAGGAGAAGGCGGCCCCCGCCGCGACGAGAATGAACACGACCGCGGTAACGACGCCAGTCGAAACGGCGACGTCGGGCACGTCGCGCAACCGCACCGAGCGGAACACGACCAGCTCGAGCACCAGCGCGTAGGCCACCGAGACGGCGGCGGCTTCGGTGGGGCTGAAGAAGCCGCTGTAGATCCCGCCGATGACGATCACGGGAAAACCCAGCGGAAGAACGGCGCGTCCGAGGGCGCTTCGCCACTCGCCCCAGCTCGCGCGCCCCAGTCGTGTCACGCCGAAGCGCGGGTCCACGAGCCAGCAGTAGGCCGAGAAGGCGGCCAGGATCAGCAATCCCGGACCGATACCCGCAATGAAGAGCTCCCCGACGGAAGTTCCCGAGACGACGCCGTAGACGATCATTCCGATGCTCGGTGGGATGAGCAGCGCGATGTCGCTGGCATTGATCACGAGGGCTATCGCGAATGGATCGGGATAGCCGCGCTCGAGCAGACGCGGGCGCAGGGCACTGCCCATCGCCACGACAGTGGCCTGAGTCGAGCCGGAGACCGAACCGAAGAGCGTGCAGGAGAGAGTCGTGGTGATGGGCAACCCCCCGCGCCGGTGGCCCACCGAGCACAGCACGAGGTCGAGCAGGCGCTCCGCTGTGTGCCCGCGGGTCATGAGGTCCGCTGCGAAGATGAACATCGGCACCGCAGTGAGCACGGCTGGCGTGACGCCGCCGATCATCTGTTGGATAAGCAATGCGGGATCGACGGGCGCCAGAAACCCCACCACCAGGACGAGCGCCGCGGCCAGCAACGGCACCATCATCGGAAAACCCGCCGCCAACAAGAGGACGAGCAGAATCGCGGTCACGGCGATCACGCCGACGCCTCAGTTTCGGCTTCGCTCTCCTCGAGTTCGATCGAGGCGTGAATGCCGGAAGCGGTGAGGTTGCGGTAGAAAGTCAGCGCGTATTCCAAGGTGCCCAGAGCGAGACCTACGGGAACGACCAGATAGACGAGCCACAGCGAGACGCGCAGGGCCGGCGTGACACCGCCGATGGCGCGGGCGGTGTCCACGTAGCGGATTGCCAACCCGGTGAGGATAAGCAAGAGCAGCGAAGTCCCCCCCGCGACGACGAGCCAGGCGGCCTTACGGGCGGGGCCGCGGAGCTGGTCGTAGAAGGCGGCCATGCGGATGTGGCGGGCGCGTCGCGCGCCGAGCCCGACTCCGGCGAAGGTGATCCACAGCACGAGCGCCTGGTTGACCTCCTCGGCAAAGGGCAGGCTGCCGCCCAAAAAATTGCGCGCCACTACGTTGGTGATGCTGAGCGCTGCGATGCCCAGAATGCCTGCACCGAGCACGGTCTGCTCGATTCGCAGGAGTCCCCGATCGATCCACCGCACGGCGTTTCGCGCCACTGCAATCCCCTAGAGCCGGCGCCGCGCTTTGTTACGTTTACTCGGCCCGTCCCGGCTTGCGGAGGTGGAATGCGCCAGTTCGTGCTCGCGATCGCAATTCTCTGCGGCCTCGGGTGCGGCGACTCGGGAAACTGGGACGTGTGGCGCTTTGCGATCGAGGAGATCGACGGGAGCGTGCAGCACGCGTACGCGAGCCGCTTCAAGACGCTCATCGAAGAGCGCAGCGGCGGCGCGGTCTCGGTCGAGATCTATCCCTACGGGAGCCTCGGCACGTCGGCTCAGCTCACCGAGCAGGTCCAGACGGGGGCACTCCAGTTGGCGTTCGCGTCGCCCGGACACCTGGGTTCGGTGGTTCCCGAAGTCCAAGTCTTCTCGCTCCATTTCCTGCTTTCGGACGACGAAGCTACCAACCTCCGTGTCCTGGGCGGTGAGGGAGAGTTTCGCCGCCTCCTCGAGGAGGCCACCCGCGAGCGCCAACTCGAACTCCTGGCCATCGTGCCCGAGGGCTGGATGGTATGGACCGCCAATCGGCCCCTGCGGACGCCCGAGGACTTCGCGGGGCTGAAGATGCGGACGATGGTCTCGCCGCTGCTCATCGAGGCGTACGCGGCCTACGGCGCCGCTCCTACTCCGATGCCCTATTCGGAGGTCTACGGCGGGCTCCAGCTCGGCATGATCGACGCCCAAGTCAACCCCGTGTTCGCCATTGAAGAGATGGGTTTCTACGAGGTACAGGACTACCTGATCTTCGCGCACCACGCGCCCTTCATCGCGACCGTCGTCGGGAGCCCCGCGTTCCTGGCCGGTCTCGGTGAAGAGCGACGCGCGCTCCTCGAAGGAGTCCTCGCGGAGCTGGACGATTACATCTTCGAAACGCAGCAGCGCTTCAATGCGGAGCGCCTCGCAAAGATCTTGGAGGAAGGTGGCACCGAAGTCGTGAGACTCGACGCCGCGGAGCGCGAGGCCTTCCGGAAGCTCAGCCTCCCGGTTCGAGAAACCTACGTCGAGCTGGTGGGCCCTAGGGGCCGCGCGATTCTCGATTCGCTCGTCGCATCGGTTCGAGCCGCCGAGGGGCCGTCGGGTTCCTGAGCGCCCGCCGGTGGGGGACACTTCCTATCCATCGCCGTCAAGCGGTGTGAAGTCCCGGCTGGCGATGTGCGCCGGGCGTGGCGACTGGCCAGAGAAGGGCGGTCCGAGCGGATTCTCGACGCTGTTGTAGACCAGAAAGAGGTTACTCCGCGGCCACGGGGTGATGTTCCCGTTGGAGCCGTGCATGGTGTTGCAGTCGAAGAGCACGACCGATCCCGGCGGGCCGACGGGCGCCTCGAGGCCGCCGCGCCGGACGAGATCCTCGAGGATCGCCGGCGCGGGTACACCGTATTCTTGCTGTTGTAGAGATCGCTCGTAGTGGCGTTCGGGGGTGAGGCCCGGGCACGAGGCGAAGTACCGGTGCGATCCCGGAATTAGCAGCAGGGGGCCGTTGTGAACGTTGTTTTCGAGCAGGCTCACCGACACGCTCACCGCGCGCATCCGGCGCATGCCGTCTTCCACATGCCAGGTCTCAAAGTCGGAGTGCCAGTAGAATTCGCGCCCGCGGAAGGCTGGTTTGTAGTTGATCCGCGATTGATGGACGTAGACGGCGCTGCCGAGGATCTGCCGGGCGGCGTCGAGCAGGTGCGGATGCCGGGCCAGCCGCGCAAAGGGCGCGCTCGAGCGATGGATTGCGAACACCGAGCGCATTTCGCCGCTCCCGGACTCGGTGATCACTTCGGGTTTCCCGCTTCCCGCCAGCCGCTCGCGCAGCTGCGACGCCTCTTCGCGGAGTGCTGCGACCTCGTCGGCGCTGAAACAATTCTCGAGGACGAGAAACCCAGCGCGCTCGAACGACGCGAGCTCGGCTCGCGAGAGGGGCCCGCCCTCCGCTCCCGCAGCCCCGTGGAGGACGGGGTCCTTGCGGGACAGGAGCTCCGCTTCGCCGCCTACACGCGACGGATAGAGATCCGGGGTCGTCACGCCTCGGACTCTTCCCGCAAGAGGGGGTAGGCACCGTCGGGACCGTGTACCTCGCGGCCCGTGCAGGGCGGATTGAAGACGCACACCATCCGGAGTTCCGACTTGGCCCGGAGCACGTGGCGCTCGTGCCCGTCCAGCGCGTAGAGGGTGCCGGGCTGGATCGCGTAGCAGGGCCCGTTCGGCAGCACCTGGAGCTCGCCTTCCCCCTCGATGCAGTAGACCGCTTCGACGTGATGTTTGTATTCCATCTCGGTCTCGCTCCCGGCGTAAAGAACGGTGTCGTGCATCGAAAAGCCCATGCCGTCCTTCGCGAGTAGAAAGCGCCGACTCTTCCAGGTGGGAGCTTCCACGTCGCGGTCGGTGCCGCGCAGGTCTCTGAGTTGGCGGACGATCATCGCGAGGGCGCCGTCGCGACCGCGTGCACCGATGCCTCCAGGAGGTCGAGGCCCCCTTTCAACGAGACTTCGTCGATGGTGAGCGGTGGCATCACCTTGGCGACCTGGCCTTCAGGCCCGGCGGTCTCCATGATGAGACCACGTTCGAAGGCCTCGCGGCAGATCGCACTCGCAGCGTCTGGGTCGTCGCAGGCGATTCCCTGGATGAGTCCCAACCCGCGGACGTGGGCTCCGAGTTCCGAATGGGTCTCGAGGATCGCTTCGAGCCGGGCTCGAACGACCGCTCCCGTGGCGGCGACGCGATCCGACAACTCGTCGTTTTGCCAATACGACTCGAGGGCGGCCTGGGCGGTCACGAAAGCCGGGTTGTGGCCGCGGAACGTGCCGTTGTGTTCCCCGGGCTCCCAGACGTCGAGGTCGGGCCGGATCAGCAGGACCGCGAGCGGGAGCCCGTAGCCGGAAAGGGATTTCGAGAGGCACACAAGGTCGGGTTTGATTCGCGCTCGCTCGAAGCTGAAGAAGGCGCCCGTGCGCCCGCAGCCCACCTGGATGTCGTCGACGATCAGGAGGATGTCGTGGGCGCGGCAAATGCGCTCCAACCGGCGCAGCCATTCCGGGCTGGCTACGTTGATGCCGCCTTCCGCCTGCACCGTCTCGAGAATGACCGCCGCGGGGAGATCGACCCCCGAGCCCTCGTCAGCGACCATCGCTTCGAAATAGTCGAGGGTATCCACGTCATCGCCCAGGTAGCCATCGAAGGGCATCGTGTCGCCCAACGTGAGCGGGATTCCGGCGCCCCGACGTTTGAAAGCATTCCCGGTCAGCGTCAGCGAGCCGAGCGTCATCCCGTGAAAGGCGTTCGTGAAACTCACGATCGTCTCGCGGCCGGTCACCTTGCGCGCGAGTTTGAGCGCGGATTCGACGGCGTTCGTGCCCGTCGGACCCGGAAACTGGACGCGGTATTCCAAGCCGCGCGGGATCAGGATGCAACCTTCCAACGCTTCGAGAAAGCCGGCCTTGGCGGTGGTGGCCATGTCGAGACTGTGCACGATCCCGTCGGCTTCGAGATAGCGGAGGAGCGCCCTTTTCATGGTGGGTTCGTTGTGCCCGTAGTTGAGCGCGCCGGCGCCGCTGAAAAAATCGACGTACGTTTGCCCCGCTTCGTCGCAGAGCTGTGCACCGCTCGCCGTGGCAAAGACCGCCGGAAAACTGCGGCAGTACGAGCGCACCTGAGATTCGAGTTGTTCGAAGATTTGCACGGTTGCCTTTCTATTGCGGAGTGGCCCCTGCGAGGGCTTCGTCCCGGCTGGCGGGCGAAATCGGACCAATGCGGATGCGGATTTCTTCTTCGTGGCTGCCAGAGGGGAAGAGGTCCGACGAAAACGCGACGCCTTCGTGGCAGCGCGCCGCGAGCTTGCTCGCGAAGCGCTTAAAAAGTGCGCGGGACGCCCCGTTTGAAGGCGTCACGGTGGCCTCGAGATAACGGGCGCCCTCCGCCAGGCCCCGTTCCATCAAGGCGGCGAGCATTTGCGTCCCGACCCCACGCCCCCGCTGCGATGGCGACACGCCGATCTGCCAGACGAACAGCGTTTGTGGTTTGCGGGGTGGCCGATAGCCCACGATAAAACCCGCGACCTTGTCGTCCCGTTCGGCCACGATGCTGCAGTCGGCGAAATCCGAGCACAGCAGCAGATACGCGTAGGGGGAATTGTCGTCGAGGGCGTCCGATTCTCGAACGAGGTTCCAGATATCCCGCGCGTCCTCGGGGGTGGGTCGGCGAATGCGGATCTCCGCCGGGCCGCCGCTTTGCCCGGCTTCTGCGGCTTCGGGTGGGGGGTGCGTTTCAGCGCGAAAATAGCTGCGGAGCATCTGGCGAACGATAGAGTCTCTCTCATTCATGTCAATAAATTGTATTATCCAACCGATCGAAACAAATCACCCAAGATTTCGGCGGGTTGTGTTCTGTCTCACAGATCGGCCTTTTTGGGCTGATCTTTAGGCTCTACGCCGATTGGAGGCGTTCGGCTGGATCGAAAATACTGAATCGGTAACATGGAAAATTACTTTCAACTGGATGAAAAACTTCGCTCACGACGCCTGGGGGGGAGGGCGCATGACGGATCGAGAAAACGAGGACGAAGCGCAGGGCGGGGGAGCGGCTCACTGGGTCGTGCTGAAATTCGGGGGCACGAGCGTTTCCTCGCGCCGGAAATGGGTGACGATCGAGAAGGTCGTGCGAGAGCGGCTCCATCAGGGCTTCCGACCGCTCCTCGTGTGCTCAGCACTCTCCCAGGTTTCGAATCAGCTGGAGCATGTGCTCGAGCAAGCCGCGGAGGGCGCAGATCCTCGCGGGGCGCTCGCCGCGATTCGCGACCAACACGAAACCCTGGCGGACGCGCTCGGACTATCAGCCACGCCGCTTGACGAAGATTTCGAACAACTCGGGCGGCTCGTCCACGGTCTGGCGCTGACGCGGGACCTGACCCCCCGGCTGCGCGCCCAGGGCATGGCGTTTGGTGAACGCTGGTCGACCCGGTTGGGTGCCGCTTGGCTCGGCCAGCAGGGGATCGGGACCCGATGGTACGACGCTCGAAACCTCCTCCAGGCCGACGCGATCACGCCGCGGTTGGATACCGAGTACCGCCAGTATCTGTCTGCGACGTGTCCCCACGAGTATTCCGAGGATTTGGACCGGCAGCTCCGGGCGGTCCCGGAGCCCGTCGCTATGACGCAGGGGTTCGTGGCGCGGGCTCCCGACGGCGAAACTGCCCTGCTGGGCCGCGGAGGGTCGGACACCTCCGCCGCCTACTTGGCAGCCCGGCTTGGTGCGGCGCGGCTCGAGATCTGGAGCGACGTGCGGGGGCTCTTCACCGCCGATCCGCGCAAAGTCGCGGGCGCCCGTCCGCTCCAGTACCTCAGCTACGAAGACGCCGTCGAGATGGCGACGCGGGGAGCCAAGGTGTTGCACCCCCGGTGTCTCGAACCCGCCCGGGAAGCGGATATCCCGGTGCACCTCCGCTGCACGGAGGAGCCCGATGCCCCGGGGACAGAGATCACTGCGTCGGCTGGCGATGAAGAACCGACCGCTCTGGCGATCTCCTCGCGGCGCGGTCTGCTGATTGTGTCGATGAACGTCGCCGCGCGCTGGCAGCAGGTCGGCGTGCTCGCCGAAATCACCGATTGCTTTCGGAAACACGGGCTTTCGATCGATGCTCTCGCGTCGTCACAGACGAAAGTGACGGTGGCCATGGATCCCGCCGCCAACCACCTGGAGAACGGGGTCTTGGATCGCTTGCTCGAGGATCTCGCGCGCTGCTCTGAGCCGACCGTCATCGGGCCCACTTCATCGGTTAGCGTCATCGGCCGGGGCATCTGTTCGCTCCTGGGTCGTTTCCCGTCGCTCGCCGATCAACTGCGCCGCGAGGTACACCTTGTTGCGCACGCCGCCCACGATCGCAGCTTGACTTTTATGGTGGACGAGGATCAATTGGGACCGATCGTCGAAGCGCTACACCGCGACTTGCTGCGGTCGCAGGGGGCCAGTGCCGGGGTTGCCGCGGCCGCCGCGCGGTGAAGACCGGTCTTCCGATCGGCGCTAGGGGGATGGATCGAAGGAAACGCCGGTGACGGATCTCGCACCCCGCTTAGAAGACGACATCGTCGCAGCGCTGCGGCGCATCGTTCGGGCCATCGATATCCATTCGAAGGCCTTGGTCGAGGCGTGTGGTCTCACGGGGCCCCAACTGGCGGTCTTGCGCGCGCTCTCCCGCTTGGGCCCGACAACGATCAGCAAGCTGGCGAAGGCCGTTTCGCTGAGTCAGCCCACCGTGAGCGGCATCGTCGCGAGATTGGAGAGTCATAGTCTCCTGCGGCGGCGCCGGGGGAACGAAGATCACCGCACCGTCCTGGTGAGTGTCACGCCCAAGGGGTCGCGAACCATCCGCACCGCTCCCTCTCTGCTCCAAGACCGAGTGCGCGCACAACTCGAGCAGCTCCAGGAGTGGGAGCAGACAGTGATGCTCTCGACGCTTCAGCGCCTGGCAATGATGATGGATGCGGAACAGCTCGACGCGTCTCCGATTCTCGAGGTCGGGCCCGTCGACAGTGCCGGCGTGGAGGGGCGCTCCGAAACCACCCGAGCGACCGCGCCCCGCGTGCTCCAACACACAAGAACGCGAGGCCAGTGAGGCTGTCGGGCGCGATGCACAGCACTATCGGCGCCGGCTACCCGCCCGCGCCCAGACCCCGGAGGCAGCGATGGCGATCGTGACTCCCGTAGCCGCCCTCTATCTCGAAGCCGCGCTGGAACGCGCCGAGCGCGAAGAACCCCAGCCCCTCGTCGTTCGGATTGACCGACAGTCGGGGCAGTGGGCCGCGCGCCTGGATCGCCAAGCCCCCGGTGACGAAACCGTCGAATCGAACGGGCGGGCGATTCTGGCGTTCGACGAGGAGGCTGCCGACGCGCTGTATGCCACGGTGATCGACGTGGAAGATCGCGGAACGGGTCCGGAGCTGGTGCTCAAGACCGACGACCGCTCCAACTGAGACGCCGCACACGATCCAGGCCCAGGCGTTGCGCGCCGCGGTCTCGTTGGGGAATCTCGGCGCGTGCCGAAGCGGCTCCTCCACGCCTTCCCGGAAGCGGAATACGGACGCCGGCTCCACGCCGTGCGCGAACAGCTGCGAGAACGCGGCTGGCGGGGCATCATCGTCGCGGCGCCGGAGAACATCTACTACCTGACGGGGCTCGACCACCAGGGCTACTTCGCGGTCGAACTTCTCGTGGTTCCCGCCGAGGGGACCCCGGTGCTGGTCACCCGGGCGATGGAGCGCGCCACCGTCCGGGATCAAGTTCCCTGGATCCACCACGTGGGCTATTCGGACGGGATCGATCCGCTGCCCCGGGCGAGCGATCCGAGCCGCGACCTCGTTTTGTCGGCGCAAGACGATCGCGGGGACGCGGCGGGACTGCGGCCGTGGGAGATGAGCGTGGGTGTCGCGGTGCGCGGCCCGCTCGCGAGCGATGCGGCGCCTCCGATCCAGGCCACTGTCGAGGCCTTGTGCGAGGCGGGGCTCGACGCGGGCCCGGTCGGGATCGAGCAACAGAGCTCATTCCTGCCCTATCACATCGCCGCCGGGATTCTGGGCAGGCTCCCCCGGGTCCAGTGGAGCGACGCGAGCGGGCTTGTCGACGACATCCGGTTGATCCAATCGCCGCTCGAGCTGGAATGCACGCGCGCCGCGGCTCTGGTCTCCGATGCGATGATGCGCTCGGCGCTGGCCGCGGCGGGCTCCGGAGTCCACGAACGCGAGATCATGGCGGCGATCTACGCGGCGATGTTTCAACGCGGGGGGACG
>CAZTOE010000107.1:6588-14298 GCA_964615045.1 uncultured Spirochaetales bacterium | reverse complement strand
CTGCTTGATGCTCAGGCGCATCTTCTCGTCGGGCACTTCGCGCAGGTCGAGGTCATCAAAGCGCTGGTTGTTGGAGAGGGCTTCGAAGCGGCCCTCGTCGAGCTCCACACACACGCGTTCGGGTCGGTGCGCCTGGATCGCCGCGCGCACTTCCTCGACGGATTCGCGCGAGACGTGGGCGGTACCGACGAGAAAAATCTCGCGGTCTCCGACCGTGACCCGCAACGCGTCTTGCGCCGCCCCCGAGTCTTGATCCAAAGCGTCCCCCGTTCCCCCCGAATCCCTCTGTCCGCCCTGGGTTCTCATCGGCACATCGAAGCTATCGCTTGGCGCGGCGCCGCGCTGTCGACGCGCCGAGGGGCGTTATGCTGGCGCCCGTGCCGGAGGCCACCCTGACGCTCACTCCCACCGCCCTGCTGGCGGCCGGAATCGCGTTCGTCGTTCCGGTCTACGCGTGGCGGGAACGGGGTCGCCCTTATGGCGTCGCCGCGCTCGTGATCCTGGCGCTTTCGTTTCCCGCCGCGGGTTGGGTGTTGGTCTCGACCGCGGCCGCCTTCCCTGGGGCGAAGTCCACGCTCGCGTTGCTGTGGACGTGCGGTTTCGCGGCCGCCGGCCTTCACCTGGCCTCGCTGGTGCGGGCGCGCCTCCGGCCGCGCTGGTTCCGCTGGGGGGTGAGCATTCCGGGCATGACGTTCATCGCCGCCGGAGCCCTGGCGTTGCCCTGGTGCATGGTGTTCTGGCCCGTCCAAAGCGTGGTAACAGCCGCGGTGCTGCCCTCGGCTGGCTCCGCGCTGGGCTGGATTGCCCCGCTCCCCTTCTACGTCGCGCTGCTCTCGGTTCCCACCTCTCTCGGAGTGCGCCGCGAATTCGTACGCATCGACCTCGGCGGCCCCCAGCCCGCGACACTGGGCCGGCTGCCGGTCCAGCGAAGCCGTCGGGAGCCGGCGCCGAACCCGGCCCGCGGGCTTCGCGTCGTCCAGATCGCAGATCCGCATCTGGGCCCCTGGCAGCCGATTCACCGCCTGCGCGCGCGGCTCGAGTCGCTGTTGCGACTCGAGCCCGATCTCGTCTTGCTGACTGGGGATTTTCTGACCATGGAGGGCCGCGGAAGCCCGGGTGCTCTGGGAAAGGCCCTCGCGCCGCTAAGCGCCTGGCGCGGGCGCTGCTTCGCGATCTTCGGAAATCATGACCACGAGGCCCCCGAAGAAGTCCGCGCGGGTCTCGACGCGGCCGGCGTCCGTCTTCTGGTCGACGAGGAGGCGTGCGTCGAAACCGCCCGTAGTCGGGTCCAGATCATCGGCTCCGACTGGAGGGCACGCGGCGCCGGCGCGCATCTTCGCGCGCTGCTCGCCCGCCATCCCCGGCGCTCCGACCACCTGCGACTGCTGCTGCTCCACGATCCCTCGGGGTTCGTCGCTGCGCCCAAAGGCGACGTGGACCTCGCCCTCTCGGGCCACACCCACGGAGGCCAGCTCGGCCTGTTGAGCTTCGGTCTGCCGTGGACAGTTCTTTCGCGGTCACGCTGGCCCGATCACGGGCTGTTTGCCCACGGGTCCAACCGCCTCTACGTGCACCGCGGCACCGGCTTCTACGGCTTTCCGCTCCGGGTCGGGGTGCCCGGTGAAGCGTCGCTTTTGGAGGTGGTCGGTGGGTCGCCCGGGGCCGGCGCGTGAGCTTTGACGAGCGTTGCGAGGCGCTGCCCCAGCTGGGGCTCGGGATTTCGACGGAGTTCGGGGCCGGCGAGATGGGCCTGGATGTCTTCGAGCTGCGCGCTCGCCACCCCCGCTGGGGACGTTTTCTCGAAGTGGGCGTCGACCTCGAGCGCGGTCTCGATGCCACGGCCACCCTGTGGGCACGACGCGGCTATCCGACGACGCTCCATTTTCTCGATGTCAACCTCGAGGAGCCCGAGGACCTCGACGCCGCCTGGATCGCCGGTATCCGCGGCCTCGCAGACGAGCTCGACGCGGCGTGGCTATGCGGAGATGCGGGCCTGTGGCACGTCGGACCGCGCGAACGAGGCCACGGCACACTGTTGCCGCCGGTCTTGTGTGACGCCTCGGCCCGCGCCATGGCCGCCGGTGTGCGCGCACTTCGGGAGGCCACCGGGCTGGAGGTGCTGCCCGAGAATCCTCCGGCGCAAGTGTATCTGGGGGACTTGCACCTGCTCGATTACTTCGCCCGCGTCGCCGAAGCCGCCGATTGCGGGCTGTTGCTCGACGTCGCGCACCTCGCGATCTATCAGCGGGCGACGGGGCATCGGCCCCTCGACGGACTTGACGCATTTCCATCGGAACGCGTACTCGAGATCCACGTAGCGGGCGGAACCCAGTTCCAACACGGTGGCCGCCACTTCGTCGACGACGACCACAGCCCCGAGCCGATCTCCGACACCTGGACCATTCTCGAGGCCGTCCTACCCCGTGCTGCCCGGCTGCGCGCCCTGGTCTATGAGTGCGAGCGCAATCCGCTCGCCGTCGTGGCACCCAATTTCGCGCGTCTGGATGCGCTGGTGGGGCCCCGCTTCGAGCGCGTCGGATGAATCATCGCGGCCTCCAGCGGGCGCTGTTTCGCATGCTGCACGACCCGAGCTTCGCCGCGCGTGTGCGGGCGGGGGAGGCGCAGGCGCTCGCGTCGCTGGGCCTCGTCGACACCGAGCTGCGTCAGCTTCGCGGGCTTGACGCGGTTGCGCTCAGCGCCGATCGCGACGGGAAGCGGCTCACGCAGTTCTTGCGCAATGTCACTTCCGAGTTCGGTCGTTCCGTCGCGCTCGGTCCCCGGGGCGACGGCGCGTCCGACTGGATCATCACTTTCGCGAGCTCTCCGCATCTTCACCGCGCGGTGGCCGAAGATCGGTCGCTGCCGCGCGCCTTTGCCGCCTTCGCCGCGGAGCAGGCCGCGCCCGGCGGCGGGCCGATGGCGAGTTTTCGAGCGACGCTCGCGCTTGAGACTGCAATGGTCGAAGCCCGACGCCAGCCGGTGGCTCGGCTGCCGCCCGGACCAGGTGAAGTGGTGCTGTCCCCCTGGACCCGATTGCTCGAGCTCGCTGCCGGGAGCTTCGCGCTGGCGAGTGCCCTCACGGAGCTTCAGCAGCGGGGTGCTGCGCCGGCCGACTGGGCGGCCTGCGCACGCGACAAGGCACCCGACCCCCGCCCGGCCGTCCGGGAGACACTGCTCCTCGCGGCGGCCCCCGAGCCGCCGCGGCCAGGAGCCCAACGCGAGCTGCGGGTGGAACCCGCGACGCCGCTCGTCGCCGCGTTCCTGCGCGCCCACGAGCGGCCGTCGGCGCCGTCTGCGTGGCGCTCATTTGCGCTCTGCCATGACCTGGCGGTCGACGAGGTCGAAGCGGTCGCGTTCGATTTCGCCCGCGAAGGCGTCCTGCTTGTGGGCTAAGCGTCCGGACGCGCAACCCCCGCCGCGGCGAGCGCTTTGTCGACTGCGCGCCGCATGTCGTAAGTGCGGTTCATCATGATGCGTTGGGCGATCAACCCGCCGCCCGCCTGCAGCGAGGTGACGAGGTGCCAGCCTCCATAGGCGTCGGCAGTGAGATCGCGAATCAGGTTGAGCACCCGCATCCGCTCTTCGACCTCGACGCCCGCTTTGGCGTGGAGATACTTGCGAATATAGACGCCGGCTTCCGGGTGGCGCAGGTCGGCTTCCTTGGGAAGCGTCAACACGAGTCCGCCCGCGATGTCTTGCAGGTTGCGGACCGCGACGTGGTAGTTGGCCGCGAAGAAGTACTTGCCGACGTTCACGTCCAAGATGTTGGGATGGACCATGCCGGACGGAGTCTTTTCGTAGCGACGACAAGCCGCTTCGAGGGCGGTGCGGATCACATGCGCGTAGCAGATCAGTTCGGAGATGGCTTCCATGACCTCGGGCTTGCGTTCCTTGCCCTGGTGTTCGGTGACCAGGTGCGCGAGCCCGACCATCATCTCTGCCCGTTCGGCGGCCTCCAAGAGGCCAAGGGTTCGCTCCCACAGGCCGAGCGACCGGGCGAACACGCCCGAGAGCTGTGTCTCGCCGGCGAGGAAGACCCGTTCCCAGGGCACGAAGACGTCGTCGAAGATGACCATGCCTTCGGGAATGCTGTGGTGGGCGCTCGCCGGGTAGTCGAAGGGGTTGAGCTCGGGGGGGGCAAAGCTTCGGTTGATGATCTTGACGCCCGGCGCGTTGGTCGGGATCGAAAAGGCAACCGCGTAGTCTTCTTCTCCCTGGCGCATCGACTTGGTGGGCATCACCACTTGCTCGTGCACCAGTGCAGCCGCGGTGATGTGAAACTTGGCTCCCCGCACGACGATGCCATCGCTCTTGCGCTCCACGATGCGCACGTAGAGGTCGGGGTCGTCCTGATCATTGGCCCGGCGGCTGCGATCGCCTTTGGCGTCTGTGATCACCTCGGCGGCGCGCAGATCGCGGTCGCGGGCGAGGTGGTACATGCTCTCGATGTTCTCTGCGTAACGCGGATTCACGGCTGCGACTTCGTCGCGCACGCTCATGAGCGCCATGAAGACCCCGGTCACGCCCCCCACAATGCTGAGCTCAGTGGCCAGGCGCATGCGGTCGAGGAGCTCTTGCTCGCTGGTGGGGATCTGGTAGACGCGATGGGCCAGTTCGCCGTCCTCCGTTTTGTAGGTGAGCACGTCACGGCGCTCCGGCTCATCGTATTCGTAGTCGCGCAGCGCGACCTCGAGGGGCACCCGAAAATTCGGGTGGATGGTCATATCGTCAATCCGCTCGCCGTCCCAGTAGAGGACCCGCCCATCGCGAAGGCTCGCCAGATACTGCTCCTTGGTCATCAGGCCCATGGTCTCGTCGCTCCCGTCCGTTGTCGGCGTTGTCGGCCTTGCCGGCGTTCTCGGCATCCTGGCCGGAATGTATCAGAGCCGGTCTGGGCGGCGGGAGCCGATGGGATCGCCACCCGGGGGGTGTTGGGGTCCACCTAGAGGTTGACCGCGAGGGGCGTCACTGGTACGCAAGCCAGGCTGCTGCCAGATCGGTAGGGGGGAGAGGCAGCAAGGGAGGGGGAGGGCGAGTTGCGAGAGCTTGGCATCGAGGCCGGCGCGGGCAGCAATGCTTCCCTGATCCGTCCCGCACCGCCGGCCGTCGATCCCGCGGATGCCGAAAGCGCCGACGTCTGGGGCTTCCGGGATAGTGGCTTCGAAGTCAATGAGCGCGGACACGTCGAGGCTCGAGGGCGACGCTACGCCCTCTCCGGTCAAGAGTTGCCCTCCCTGCTGCCCTGGATGCGCGATGTGCTGCGCATCGAGCTCGACCCGGAGGAGCGCTTCCGCTCGGCCTATCCCACCGAAGTCCCCGCCTCGCGCGCCGATCCTGCGCTCCTCGAGGCGCTGGACGAATTCCTCGCGGCCGACCAGATCTCGCGAGACCCCGAGTGCCGGCTCCGCCACGGCCACGGTCACACCCAAGAAGAGATGTTTGCGATCAAGTACGGGAAGATCGAGCGCGTCCCCGATCTGGTCGTCTACCCCGCCTCGACGGAACAGGTAGAACGCCTGGTCGAACTCGCCGGGGAGCGGTCGCTTTGTCTGATCCCCTACGGCGGCGGGACCAACGTGACCGACGCGCTCCGCTGCCCGGCCGACGAGGCGCGGCCGATCGCATCGGTCGACATGAGCCGCATGAACCGCGTCGAGTGGATCGACCCGGAGAATCACCTGGCCTGTATCCAGGCGGGCGCCGTCGGGCGGCAGCTGCGGGATACCCTCGCCGAGCACGGCTTCACGATGGGCCACGAGCCCGACAGCGTGGAGTTCTCGACGCTCGGGGGCTGGGTGGCCACCCACGCCAGCGGCATGAAGAAGAATCGCTACGGGAATATCGAAGCGCTCGTGCTCAACGTGGAAGCCGTGACATCCCAGGGCGTCTTCCGCCGCAGTGCGATCGCGCCCCGCGAATCGATCGGATGCGATCCCATGCGGTGGTTGTTCGGATCCGAAGGCACCCTCGGGATCATCACGCGCGCCGTCGTGAAGATCTTTCCGCTGCCCGAGGTGCAGCGCTACGGGTCGATTCTATTGCGCGATTTCCCAACCGGGGTCGCTTTTTTGGAGGCGCTGACCCGGCGCGGCGACCTGCCCGCGAGCGTGCGACTGGTCGACAATCTCCAGTTCCAGTTCGGGCAGGCCCTGAAGCCCGCGGCGCGTGGGTGGCGGGTGGCCAAGAGTCGGATCGAGCGCGCCTACGTGACGCGGTTGCGCGGTTTCGACCCCCAGCAGATGGTGGCGTGCACACTGGTCTTCGAAGGTGCTGCCGAGCAGGTGCGCGCCCAGGAGAAAGGGGTCTACGCGCTCGCGCGCGACTTCGGTGGCATGGCGGCCGGCAGCGAGAACGGCGAGCGCGGTTACCAGCTCACGTTCGGAATTGCCTACATCCGCGATTTTGCGATGGGTCACTACGTCCTGGGCGAATCCTTCGAAACCTCCGTGTCCTGGAGCCGCGTCGAGGCGCTCTGCGACAACGTCAAACAGCGCCTGTTTCAGGAACACGCCAAGCGAGGTCTCCCCGGCCGTCCTTTTGTCACTTGTCGCGTGACCCAGCTCTACGAGACCGGGGTCTGCGTCTATTTCTACTTCGCCTTCTACTTCCGGGGCGTCGAGCGGCCTTCCGAAACGTTCGCCGCATTGGAACATGCGGCGCGCGACGAGATTCTCCGCAATGGAGGATCGCTCTCCCATCACCACGGGGTCGGCAAGCTCCGCGACCGCTACTTGCCAGAAGTTCTCGCCCCCGCGGCCCTTGCGTGGAAGCGTGCTCTCAAGCGCGCCGTCGATCCGGCCAACGTGTTCGGCTGCGCCAATCAGGGAATGTAGGGGTGGGCGCTGTCCTCCTGACCGGGGCCACCGGTTTTCTGGGCAAGGTCGTTCTCGAAACGCTGCTGCGGCGTCGCGCGGAACTGGATTTCGACCGCATCTGGGTCTTGGTGCGCGCCCACGATCGGCGTGCCGCGGCGGCGCGGCTGGAGCGCGAAGTGCTCGGCTCCGCGTGTTTCCGCAACGTGTCGGCTGCCGATCGCGCGACCGTCGAACTGTTGTTTGGGGACGTCGCGAGTCCGGGCTGCGCGCTCGAACCCGACGATCGCCGGCGCGTCACCGAAAGCGTTGCGCGGATCGTGCACTGCGCAGCCTCCGTCGAGTTCGACCTGCCGTTGACCGCCGCCGCCGCGATCAACGTGGAGGGGACACTCGAGGTGATCGAGCTCGCCAAGCAGTGTCCGGCCCTCGAAGCGCTCGTGCTCGTGTCTACGGCCTACGTGACCCCCGCCCGCGACGAATTCTGCCGAGCGGAGGAAGCGCTGGCTCCGTTGCCGCGTCCGGCGGGCGAGCTCTACCGCGAGATTTGCAGTGGGAACGCGGAACACGATGTGATTCTCGCCGAGACTGGCCACCCCAACACCTACACGCTCACCAAGGCGCTGGCCGAGCACCTCGCCGTGGAACGCGGCGGAGGGCTGCCGCTTTGCATCGTGCGCCCGAGCATCATCTCGGTGAGCCGTCGCTACCCCTTCCCGGGCTGGATCGACAGCCACGCCGCATTCGCGAGCATCGTAGCCGGGATCGGCAGCGGCCAGTTGCGGACCATCGCAGCGCGGCCCGACACGCGTTTCGATCTCGTCCCGTGCGACGACGTGGCCCGGGTGACCGTCGATGCCGCGTTCGCGCCGCTCTCGCCCGGCCGGCCCATGTTCCG
>CAZTOE010000107.1:4525-6578 GCA_964615045.1 uncultured Spirochaetales bacterium | reverse complement strand
CGCCACGGCTGGGTGGGAACACTGTGGCACCGTCGCGGAGAGCCGCCGCGGCATCGAGAGCTTCTTCGCGCGTCATCGCATGACGGATGCCCCCCACGTCACCTATCTCGGTCCCCGCGGGCTGCGCTTCTGGTTGGAGGAGCTCGTCCGGCACCGCATTCCCCTGGCCGTCGCCGAGACCCGGGCTCGCCTACTGCGCCGCCGGACGCGGCTCAACTCGATCCGGCGGCTGCGCGAGCGTGTGCTGGAGCTCAATCGGGTGTTTCCGTACTTCACCCACCACAGCTTCGATTTTCGCGCGGCGGAACCCGCCCTGGGCGATGATTTCAACGCCTCCGAATACATGCAGACGGTGTGCGCTGGGGTGCATCGCCACCTGTTGCGACAGGATCCGGAGGCGCTCACCTTCGCCGGGCGCGATCATCCGGCGCCGGCGAGTGACTTCCTCGAAGTGCTGCACCCCCACGCCGGGGGTGGCGCGCGTCGGCTCGCCGCTTGGGGTCTGGCCAAGCTCTTCCGAAGCAGTGCCACCCGGGTCACCTTCGATCTCCGCTCGCTTGAGGCAGCGCTTTCCCGCGCTCCGGGCGCGGATCCCTGGGTGATCCTTCCGAGCCACCGTAGCTATTACGACTTTTTGCTGCTTCCCTATTTCTTCTACACGCGCCGCGAGCTCGGGATCGAAGCGCCGCAGGTCGCCGCGGATGAACAGTTTGCTCGTATTCCCGTCCTGAGTTGGTTGGCCCGCCGCTGCGGCGCCTTCTTCTTGCGGCGCGGACTTGGGGCCGAGGACAAGGAGTTGACCCAGACCGTCCACCGCCTCGTCGAGGCCGGGAAGCCCGTCTTATTCTTCATCGAGGGTGGACGCAGTCGCTCGCGGGAGTTTCTTCCGCCGCGCCGCGGATTGCTGCGCTGCATGCAGGGAACCGGACGGCGATTTCGTCTTCTCCCGGTGGCGGTGAACTACGATCGGATCCCTGAAGAGGCGACTTTCGAGGCGGAACTTCAAGGCGAGCGGCCGGCGCGGTTGCGGCTGCGCACGCTGTTCGCGTGGCTGCGCAAAGTAAAACGCGGGGAGGTCGACCTGGGCCGGATCCATGTGTCCTTCGGAGCGCCGCTCGAGCTCGACCTCTCCACCGACGTCCGCGCGTTGGCCGAGCGGGTGATCGACGAGCTAGAGCGGTCGCTCGTCGCGACGACCTATCACTTGCGCTGCTTTCTGGCCCATCATCCCCTTGACGGGATCGACTTGCGCTGGCTCAGCCAGGCGATCCGCGAACGCGGTGGTCGCGTGTTGCGCAGCCGCCTTCGCGATACGAGCGTCTCCCCCAATATCGAGACGACGCTCCAGCGCCAGTGGAAGCACGTCTTTCGCGCCGACGCCCAGCGCGTGCTCGCGCTGAGACGCGAGGGCTGTGATCCGAGCGAGGTGCTCGACCCGCGCCTGGTGAGCCTGGTGGGGGTCCTATTTGAAGCATCGCTCCGCGAAGAAGGGGCCTGAACCGAAACGACGGCTCAGTCTTTCGCCTTTGCTCGCTCGCGTGGGGGAATTGGTCCGCCCCGGTCACGAAGCTCCGGTGGGAGCGTGAAAGACAGGGTGGAAATCCCCCACATGTCGCCCGAGGCGGGGAGCACAGGCGCCTCCAGCGGCTGCTGCAAGACCGCCATCGCCACCTCGTCGGGATCGTCCGAGGCGGCGCGTCCGCGGCGCTCTTCCTGTGCGCGCTCATACTCCTCGATCGCGGCGAAGCCCTTGCGAACCCAGGCGACTGCGTGGGGAACCCGGCGGTTTTTCAACACTTCTCACTCCCTGATGAGGCCCGCCGGCAGCGGCGAACAGGTTCGCGGCGGCACGCCAAGGGTGCGTCAAGCCCGCCGCGCCGGATGCCGAAGGAAGAGCGGAGCCGGCCTGCGTGCTAGGGTCCAAAGCGGGTCCCCATCCCTCGAGGTTCGCTCGAGGTGTCGAGCTCCATCTCTCGCGCAGGTCCGAGTCGATGTTCCACCTCATGCCCACGGCCGTACGCTAGACGAGCTGGGATCTTGAAGAAACAGCGCA
>CAZTOE010000107.1:0-4515 GCA_964615045.1 uncultured Spirochaetales bacterium | reverse complement strand
CAGAACCGGGGTACGCCGGACCAGGAATGGGCCTCGCCCGACCCCACCGAACGCCCGCAAAATCTGCAGAGCCGCCCGGCGAGCCATTTCATGGTCACCTTTGAAGGTCTCGTCGAGGCGCCCGACCTCGACGACGCTCTTGAGACCGCCGAACGCGAAGTCGAAATCATTCGAAGTTCCGCGCTCTGTTGAGGAGTCCATGACGGCGCGTCGACCCGTCCGCATTCGTCCCTTCAATCAGGACGACCCCTATGCTGAGCGGCGCGCTGCGCTCTCCGGGGTCACCCCGTACCTCGGTCTCGTGAGGGCGCCGGTGTTCCCCACGCCGCCGGCCGATAGTCGCGAGATCGTCGTCGCCACTTACAACCTGCACCGCTGGACGCCCCCGAGTCGCCGCGTCCCCGAACCGGAGCGCGGCAGCTTCGTCATCTCCGAGTTGGGCGCCGACGTGATCGCGCTCCAAGAGGTGCTGCGGCCGTTCGCCGGCGATGATCCCCTCACGCGGCTCGCCGAGCGGCTGCGCCTTCACGTGGCCTTCGTCACCACGAGGATTCACCGCCTGGGCGAACTCGGTAACGCGATCTTGTCGCGCTGGCCGATCGCCGGGGCTTCCCTGCTCGACCTCTCCTTTTCGCGGGTGGAGCGGCGCAGCGCGGTGGCGACACTACTCCGGACCCCGATGGGGCCGCTCTCGTTTGTGGCTACTCACCTTTCGCTGGTTCACCGCACGCGTCGGCGGCAGGTCCAACATCTGCTCGGAGACCCGACGCTTCAGGGGCCGGTCTTCCTGGTGGGAGACATGAACGCGTGGCGCCGGCGAGATCGCGCGGGGCGCGCCCTCGACGAAGAGCTTCATTCGCACTCCGAGGTCGAATGGCCCGCGAGCTTTCCGGCCGCCCGCCCGATGTGGCCACTCGATCGAATCTACGCACGGGGCGCGAAGGTCGTGGAGATCGAGGCACATCAGAGTATCGCGGCGCGCCGGGCCTCGGACCACCTCCCCGTGGTCGCCCGCATCGCGCTCCTCTAACGCGTCGCGATTGAATACACGATCGAGACCGAAGCGCTGAATTCGAGCTCTCCGGTCTCGATCGGCACGGCGGCCATCTCGAGTTGCGCCATGCGGCCACCGGGCACGGGGGGCGGGACGCCGCCGCCCTCGCGGAGCTCGCGGACTTCGCCCAAAACGACCCCGGCCTCGTGCGCCAGAAGCGCGGCCTTGTGGCGAGCATCTGCCACGGCAGCGACGCGGGCCTGATCGAGGAGCGGCGCGGGATCGGCAACGATGAAGCGGAGATTGCCCATTTCGTTGACCCCGGCTTTCGCGACCTGGTCAAGCACACGCCCGACGGAATCGAGCTCCCGCACCCGGATCTGGAGCTGATTGGTGGCCCGATATCCGGAGATTCGATCCGGTTCGCTGGCGGTGCGCTTGGCGTACACAGGGAAGAGCTGAAGACGGCGCGTCTGCAAATCGCGAGGCGCGATCTCCAGGGCGCGGAGGGCCTCGAGGATGCGCGCCATCGCAGTGCCGTTTTCCGCCATTGCGGCGGCGGCTGTCGCCGCCTGGGTGGTGACCCCAGCCTCGATCAGTGCGGTGTCGGGGGGGGCGCCGATCCGACCTTCCCCCGACACGGTCAGCGTGGGGTGCTCTTGCGCTTCGGCGGTTGCGATGCCGAGGCTCAGGATCGCGATGGCCAGCCCGAGCCCGCGTCCCGCGCGACCCGGCGTTCCGTACTTCATGATCGATGCTCCTCCTTCGTGACAAAGTAGCCGCTCCGCTGGCCGATATGGCTTCGTTCTACTCCGGCTCCGCTTGCGCGCAGGCCGGCGTCCGACGAGACTTGCTTCCCATGGCCTGCGAGAGGAAGAATCTCCTGCCGCGTCTCACGTCGGTCCTCGCTTCGCTCCTCGGACGGGAGCTCTGGTGGGGACTCCTGCTCCTCTTAGCCTCGGGATGCGCAACGTTTGAGGGCGCTAGGCTTTACTCGCGGGGTACGGCCGCCCTCGAGGAAGGGCGGACCGAAAACGCGGTCGCCGATCTCGAACGCGCCGCAGAGCTGGTACCGCATGTCTCCGAGATCCAGAACCACCTGGGGATCGCCTATCAGGCCGCGGGTCGCGACGCCGAGGCTGTGCGGGCGTTCGAGCGCGCCGTCGAGCTCGACTGCAGCAACGTGGCGGCCCAGACCAACCTCGAGAGGATCCGCCTCCGGATCGCACGGGAGGCACCGTGAGTGACGAGGACGATCGTCCCCGACGATCTTGGGCCGAGATCGACAAGCTTCGCGATCGCCCGCGCTCGCGAAGCGAAGAGCGGCGGCCGCGGGGCAAGGCGGCGGAGGCGCGCGCTCGCAGCGCCACCGATCAGTACCTGAAAAAACTCGACCGGACGCTTTTCGCCGGCACCCAGGGTGGTCGGCCGGGGGACCCACACGTGAGGCGCGTGCTGGATGCGCTCGGCTCTCCCGGCCTGGACGATGCCTGCCGAAGCTATCTGAACGAAGTCGGATCGCCGCGCGAAGCGGCACTGATCTCGGCATTTCTCGATGCTCGGGACCGCGCCGTTCGCATCGCCGGGCTTCGCGCCCTTGAAGAGGCTCTCGCGGCCGGGTCGATCGAGCCCAGCGCCGGTCTGCGGCGCCAAGTCCGCATGCTCGCCGAGGATCTTGACGATGCGCTCGCCGAGGCCGCGGAAGACGCACTCGGTAGGATGGGCGCATGAGCAACGAGCTCGAGCAGGCTGCGCTGGCGAGCTATCTAGATGAAAACAACCTCAAGAGAACTCGCCAGCGCGAGGCCATCCTCGAAGTCTTTCTGCAGACGACCGGGCACATCTCCGGAGAGGATCTCTACCAGCGAGTCCGTGAGCATCACCCCGGCATCGGCTACACCACGGTCTATCGCACCATGAAGATCCTGTGTGACGCGGGCCTGGCCGTCGAACGCAATTTCGAAGACGGCGTGACCCGCTACGAGATTCCCCACGAGCACCACGACCACCTCGTGTGCGTTCGCTGCGGTCGCATCGTCGAGTTCGAATGCCAGATGATCGAAGCGGCGCAGGAGCGGATTGCCGTGGAGCACGGATTTCGCCTGCTCCGCCACCGCCACGAGCTCTACGGACATTGCGAAAAATGCCGCTAGTTTGCCGCGTTGTAACCACGCTCTGCGCGCACCCGAAGGCGTCGCCGTGCGGGTTCTGATCACTGGCTGTTCGTCGGGGGTCGGCCGCGCATTGGTCCTCGAGCTGCTCGAGCGAGGCCATCAGGTGATCGCGACGGCCCGCGACGCCCGCGCGTTGCGAGATCTGCCGGAAGCGGCTGAGCGGGTGAGCTTGGACGTCACCGACGAGCAGTCGATCGCCGCAGCGCTCGAGCGGGCCGGCGCGCTCGACGGATTGGTCAACAATGCGGCCTGGAGCGTGATGGGGCCCGTCGAAAAGGCGCCCCTCGATGCAGTCCGGCATATGTTCGAGGTCAACGTCTTCGGCGCGGCGCGCATGATCCAGGCGGTCGCTCCCGACATGCGCGCCCGCGGCTCCGGCGTGATCGTCAACGTGAGCTCGTTGGCGGGGCGAGTGGTTCCCCCGTTAGGGGGATTCTACTCCGCCAGCAAGTTCGCCCTGGAGGCACTGTCGGAAGCTCTCCACCTCGAGCTCTCCCACTTCGGGGTCAGGGTGGCGGTGGTCGAGCCCGGCTATATCGACACGCCCTTTCGCGCGAAGGCAGGTCAGTTCGGAACCGACGAGCCTCCTTACGATGAACTCCAACGCCAATGGAGCGGGAGTGACGACAAGCTCGTCGGGGGTGCCCGTCCCGGGCCCGAGGGCGTCGCGGTGACGATCGCCGATGCCGTTGAGGGGCGCAGCGACAAGCTCCGCTGGGTGATCGGAAAGGACGCCGAGCTCGTGCTCGGGGCTCGCCGCGCGATGGACGACCGCGACTTTGAGGCCGCGATGCGCAAGCTGCTGCAGCTCGACTGGTGAGCTCTTGCCCAGACCCCGCGAAGCGCATTTCCGTCCCCTGCTGATCATGCTGGCCGTGCTCTCGGTCGTGATCGTGGTCGCGCCCTTGGTGCGAGACGACGAGAGCGTAAGCTTCCTGTTCGACTTGGCCTTCTCCGGGGTGCTGCTGTTCTCGCTCGGTGCGTTCGAGCCGGGTGGCACGCGAGCCTCGGCGGCCGTCGTCGCCCTGGTCGCCATCGTGGTGCGCTGGTGGGCCTTCGTCACTCGGGACGAGCTCGTGCTGCTCGCTTCAGCTCTCGCGGCGGCGCTGCTCCTCGGCTTCGTGGTGTACTCGCTGTTGGTATTTCTCTTCCGGACCACCGACGTCGGGCCCGACACGCTCTACGGAGGCATCGCCGTCTACGTCATCCTAGGGCTCTTGTGGAGCACCTTCTTCGCGGCGATTGAACTTTACGCTCCGGGTTCCTTCCTCCAGGACGATGCGCCGCTGCACCTGGGCGAAACTTCGCGGGGCCTCGCGAGATTGCTCTATTACAGTTTCGTGACGC
>CAZTOE010000106.1:0-14300 GCA_964615045.1 uncultured Spirochaetales bacterium | reverse complement strand
GAACAGGTGGGGGACGCCGCCTGTCACACTGGTAAACGGAGCTGTTTCTTTCGCCGCCTCGAAGGGGATACCTGGATCGATGAGGGGGTCCAGGTGTTCGACCCCGAGCAGGTCTACAAGAAATGAGTGCGCGGCGCCGGCGGGTGCTGCGCTTGGGGCTTCCCAAGGGCAGCTTACAGGACACCACGGTTCGGCTTTTCGAACACGCGGGGTATCAGGTCCGCATCTCGGAGCGGTCCTACTATCCAGAAATCGACGACCCCGAAATCGAATGCATCTTGATCCGCGCCCAGGAGATGGCCCGCTACGTCCAACAGGGCGTGATGGACGCGGGCATCACGGGCCTCGACTGGGTCCTGGAGAATCGAGCCAAGGTCGATGAGCTGGCCGACCTCCGCGCTCCCTGGCCGAATTATCGGCCGGTGCGCTGGGTGCTCGCGGTAAAGGAGGGCTCGCGCATCCGGAAGCCCGCGGATCTGGAGGGCAAGCGCATCGCGACCGAAGCGGTGGGCCTCACCAAGGATTACTTGCGCAAGCACGGCGTGTCGGCAGAGGTGGAGTTTTCCTGGGGCGCGACCGAAGTGAAACCTCCGGTGCTGGCCGATGCGATCGTGGACGTCTCCGAGACGGGTTCGAGCCTGCGCGCCAACGCGTTGCGCGTAGTGGATACGGTCCTCGAGAGCACCCCGCGCTTCATCGCCCATCGCGAAGCCGCGCAGGACGAATGGAAACGCCGCAAGATGGACCGGTTGCTACTCCTGCTGCACGGAGCGATCGCAGCGATCGACCGCGTAGGGCTCATGATGAATGTGCCGCGGGCGAAGCTCGAGAGGATCTTGCGCGTCCTGCCCGCGCTCGCGACACCCACCATCTCGCACCTGGCGGACGAGGACTGGGTGGCCGTCAACACCGTCATCGAAGAACACCTGGTTCGCGAACTGATCCCCGAGCTCGTGGAGAGCGGGGCGCAGGGCCTGGTGGAATACCCCCTGAGCAAGATCGTCGGTTGAAGGCGCGCGCGGCGGCGCTGGCGCGCGTGTTGCCGGACTACCTGGGCATTGCCCTCGAGGCGGCGCGTGGCCGCCGCGCCGAGGCCCTGCACGTCGTGCAGGGCGTGATCCTCGACGCCGACCGCGTGCTCCTGGCGCGGCGCAATACGCTCCGCGGCTTTGAGCTGCCGGGTGGGAACCTCCATCCCGGCGAGGGCGCCGTCGTGGGCCTGGAGCGCGAACTGCGCGAAGAAACCGGTCTCGACACCGAGGTCGAGGCGCGCGTGGGCACCTACTACCGCAGTGGTTTTTTCGCCCACCGCGCCCACGTCTACCGGTGCCGGGTACGGGGCGGCCGCTTACGACCCAGCCCGGAGACTCCAGAGCTCGCCTGGTTCGCGCGCGACGCGCTGCCCGACGATCTCTTCCCGTGGTTTCGCGCGCCACTGGCAGACGCGCTGGCAGGTCGATGCGCCGTGGAGCACCGCGAGCATCAGGGGATCGGCGCCATTTGGGCCGGATTTCGCATCGATTTGCGCGCGCGCTGGCGCAGCTAGACGAGAAACGGGGTTGGCCTATGCCAACCCCGCCCGGCTCTCGAAATGCTTCGAATGGAATCGGGTTCGAAGGCGTCCGTCCGGTCTCGTGGCTAGCGGCGCATCTCCCGCAGACCGCTCGCCTCCCACTCCTTCGAGAGCTGCGACAGCTTGCGCGAGAACTCGTCGAGGGGCTCGTCGAAGGAGAGGATGATCTCGGTCGTGCGCGGAATCTCGTCGCCGTTCAGCAGACCCCGGTAGCGGTTCAAGTTGGCGAGGATCGCCTCCGCCACCTTCAGGGCGCGTTTCTCGGTCTTGATGAGCGGCGATTGGAGGGTGTAAACGTTGTTGCGCCCCCACAGACTCTCGTCGCGCACGATGCCGATCTCACGGTACACGCCGTTGATCGGGTCGTAGTTGTATTCGACGCGCACTTCTTTGAACACGTCGGAGTTGCCCGTGTAGAAGCCGCGCTCTTTCTCGACCTTGCCGAGTTGCCTGCAGCGCGGGCAATAGAAGGTGTCACCGTGGTTCAGCAGGAAGACGCCCTTGGCGTAATCCTCACACTCGGTGTTTTCGCAGTAGCCGACGCCTCGTTTCATGCTGGCCATCCCGTCCGGATCGCCTCCTCAAGGCCCACCAGGGGGTTAGGGTGTTGCCTCAAGCCGGGGAACCTTCCCCGACAATTCACCGGGTCTAAAGGCAACCTGCGTGCCAACATTGATCTCCGGCGCCCGAGTTCCCCGATCCTGGGGAGTTCAGGCTGCGTTTGCCGGCCGCCTGCCAATCTTCGCAAAATTTTCTCCGAAGCGGGCAGGACGCTACTCGTCCCTTTTGAGAAGCAGGTTGCCCACCTTCACCGGTGGTCCGCAAGCCGTGTCGTAGTCCGAGGCCGGCCCGCCACCCGCGTGATTTGACACGGAATTTGCCGATCGGGGTCGTGGAGGGATGCAAGCCTGGGCCTCGTCTCAAACGAGCAACGACTCACTTGACTCCGCTTATACTTGCCGACCCGCGGGAAGTCAACGCCGTTTTAATTTGAGGCCTCAACTATCCCCATGGGGGATTGTTGAGCCGGCTCAGTCGCCCACGCGAGGGGTGCTGAGGGCCCGCTTCAATCGGGCTCGTTCGCGGTGGAGGTGGAGCGCATAGAGCGCCACGGGGCCGATCGCCAAAGCGTAGGCGGCGACCACATAGCTCACGGGGAGCGCTCTTCGGCTCGATGTTGGGCGTCCAGCTCCTCTTCGAGTTGTTCGCGCAACGCCTCGACCTCCACCCGCCGCACCAGCAGGTGGAGAAACGCCGTCAAACAGACGAGGGCGCCCAACAGGAAGGGAAGCCCCATCCCCGCGCCGAGACTCCCACGCTCAAGATTGGACGGGTGCATCGCGCGGGCGCCCGCGAGCTCGATCGCGAAGTAGTTGAGGGGGATGACCAGAAGACCCACGACGCCGTAGACCGCGGCAAAACGCGACGCGCGCTCGCTGCCTTCCGAAAAGCTCCGCAATAGCAGGTAGGCCAGGTACACGAACCAGAGCAGCAGCGTGAGGGTCAGCCGCAGGTCCCAAGTCCACCAGCGACCCCAGGTCCCCTTGGCCCAGATCGGACCGGTGACGATCACCAGGGTGCAGAACAGCACCCCCACCTCGGCCGCACAACGCGCGACGCGGTCCCAGGCGCGATCGCGTTTCCATAGGTAGATCACGCCGCCCAACGCGGTCGTGACAAAGCCTGCGTACGCGGCGAAGGCGAGGGGCGGGTGCACGTAGAGGATCTTCTGAATGACGCCCTGGACGGCGTCCAGCGGGGCGCGGACCACCACGGTCAGCCACGCGATCGTAAGCACCGCGAGAAGCGCAGCGCTTGGGATGCGCAGTGTCGCGAGGGCGCGGTCGACAGCTGACAGGGTCGAAGAAGGCGTCATTGGATTCTACTCATCGAGCACGTATTCGAAACCGACGAATGAGACTATCAGATAGACCAGGTCGGTCACGATCAGGAGGCGGAGCGGAGGCCAGGCGAGCTCACCGCTCTGCAGGAGTTCGCGCGTCGCGCTCACCGCGGCCAGCAGTACGGGAACCAGCAGGGGCAGCGCGAGCAGGGGCAGCATGACCTCGCGATAGCGGGTGCGAACCGAGATCGCCGCGAAGAGCGTTCCCAGCGCCGAGATCCCGGCCGAACCGAGGCCTGCGATGGCCGCAAAGCGAAGTGCGAGCGGCGCCAGATCGATCGAAAAGGCGAGCGCGAGTACCAGCGCGGTGGCGGCCTGCACCGCGCCGAGCAGGATCCAGTTGGCGAGCGCCTTGCCGAGGAAGACGTAGCCCCGATCCACGGGTGCCAGTGCGAGGGCGCTGAGCGTCTCGTTCTCGAGCTCCAGCGCGAAGGCGCGGCCCTGCCCGAGCAGGGCGGCGAAGAGCACTGCAATCCAAAATAGACCCGGGGCGAGCAACAAGCTCTGTTCGGGGCTGCCCGCCGGCAGGGCAAACCAGAACATTACGACCGAGAGAAAGGCGAAGAGCGCCATGGCAATCACGCGATCGCGGCTGCGCCACTCTATCAGCAGGTCCTTCCAGAGAATCGCGAGGAGCGCGTTCACGCGGCCCGTCCCGCCGCGAGCGCGCGGCTCAGAGTTTCCGCGAGGATCGGCGCCTCGGCCACGGTTTCGATGTGCCCATGGCGCAGCAAGAGCGCGCGATCGCTCAGTGCGGCACAGCGCGCGACGTCATGCGTCGCGTAGAGGGCGGATCCCCCCTCGTTGCGAAAGCGAAGCAGACGCTCGTCCAGGTACGCCGCTGCGATCGGATCGAGGGAGCTCCAGGGTTCGTCCAGCAACAAGACGGCGGGGGCGTGGACCAGGGCGCGCGCCAGAGCGAGCCGCTGCCGCATCCCGCGCGAGAAGGTGTCGACATTGCGCGCGGCGGCTTGCGAGAGCCCCAGTTCCTCCAGCAGGCGTGCGATGTGCTCCGCGTCGACGCGCCCGTAGAGCCGGCTCGTGAAGATCAGGTTCTCGCGTGCCGAGAGGGCCCCGTAGAGAAGCGTCTCGTGGCCGACGTAACCGATCGCACGGCGCGCCCGGCGCCGGTCGCGCGCGGCGCTCGCGATCACTTCACCACTGCCCGGTTGGGCGAGGCCGGCCAGGCAACGCAAGAGCGTCGTCTTGCCCGCACCGTTCGCTCCCAGGAGCGCGACGAGCTCGCCGGAGTGCAGGGCCAGATCCAACTCCACGAGGATCGCCCGACGCCCCAACCGCTTGGTGAGGCCCCGTGCCTCGAGCACTGCCTCTCTCACGCCGTCGCACTCGTCCCGGGGAGCGGTTGGCCGCATTGGGAACAGAAGCGATCCCCGCTGCGCGGCTCGGCGCCACACTGGCTGCAGCCCGTCGGCCGCGTCGCGACCTCCGGGTCGGGTTTGGCTGTGCCGGCGCGGATCAGACTCGCCACGCGCTGGCGGAGTTCCGCGCGCATCGCGGCGTAGTCGGTCTTCGAGACCTTCCCGGTCTCGTAGTCGTGTTCGAGGTCGCGAAGCGCCACGTAGATGGCTTCGCGTTCGGCGCGACGCGGGTCGGTCGCAGCCATACCAGCCGCGACCGACCCGCGACGCCGGGGAATCATCCCGCCGAGCGGGGCCAGCAGCGTCCACGCGACCCCGGCGGCCGCCAGCGCGATCAGTCCGCGCACGCCCCACGGCCCGAGCGCGGCGCCGCGGCGCAGCGGCTGCAACTCGATCGAGACCTCCTCGTCCGCACCGATCTGGAACGCTTCCCAATAGGAGTAGACGCGCGTTCCGGCCCGCGCCGGCCGCCGCCGATGGAGGCGATCGGTGCGAATCTCCAGCCCCGTGTCGGCCACAAACACCGCGAGCAACGGGAGCGCGCGATCGAAACGTTTGACATAGAGGGTGGTGTCGTCCTGTGCCGGGACCTGGTAGGCGAGGCTGAAAGTGGACTCGCCTGCTGGAACTGGCCCCGTGAGTTCAAGGCGCCCGTTTCCCGCCGCGGCCAGGCCGAGGTCGAGGGCGGCCGGATCGAAGCGCAGCTCGCGCGCCCTCGGCGGCAATTCGATCGTGTAGAGCGCTGTCCCGTCCGCCGCGACGAGCGGCGCATCGCCGAGCACCGCGAAGCGGTACTCCTCGCGCACCGAGAGCGCGGTGCCGTCGAGTTCGAGGAAGATGCGGGCTTCGCGGTTGCGCAGCGCAGCGGGGTCTCCGCGGGTGGCGTGAAGCTCGAGCTGCATCTCGGTGGCGCCACGCAGCGGCGTGCCCTCCAACACGAATTCGGTTGTTCCCTCGGCTTCCCGGACCTCGGCTCCGGCGACCTGGAGGGACGCCACTCCGGGACCGGCGCTCGCGACCAGGCGCTCGATGGCCTTCGAAGCGGGGCGCTCCAGTGCCACGGCTCCTACTTGCGCCGGGATCGTATAACGGAGACGCGGCCCCTGGTCGCCGGAGAAGGGCCCCCCCCATGTCGAGGGATAGAAAGGGCCGTAGAGGCGAACCACATTGCCGTCTCGGACCACGCCCTCGAGCGGGAGGCCGAAGGCGCTCCCGAATGTCTCGATGCCGTCGGGCAGCGCGACCGTGAGGAGTGCAGTTTCGGCGTTCCGACGCGGCTCCGGCACGTAAGCGGTCCGATCGCCACCGTTTTCGACTTGGAGCGCCTCGGTGATCGCCAGCGCGTGCCCGTCCCAATCGATGTGCATGCGGATTTCGCGCAGCCGCAGTGCGGCGGGATCCTCGGTGAGCTCCCCGATCCGAATCGAGGTCGACCGCACCAGTTCGCCTTCGCGAAACTGAACCCGCGCTCCGGGGAACGGCACGCCGCGGTAGCGTGCGCCGACCAGGTAGACGTCGTTCGGATCGTTGGAGATGCCTTCGAAGCGGAAGCGTCCCTGCGCATCGGTACGGCCGTGACGAACTCCCGGCTCTCCCCCGCTCGGCAGGGCGTAGAGCAACACCTCGACGGGGCCGACTTCGCCGGTGGCTTCCGGATGAACGACCTCGCCCTGGAGCGTCGCGGGCCCGACCGGGACATCGGGGACGTCCCGGGTCGGTGCGCCGGCTTCTTCTTGGGCCGGTGCGGAAGCCGCGGCGATCCATCCGAGCAGGGCGATCCCGACCCACCGGCGCGATCGCGCGCGCGCGTGGGGACTGCCGTCCTTCATGTGGGGTCGCGGTCGCGGCGTCGTTCGGGATGGGGCCAGAGCACCAGCAGTGCGCCCAGTACGAACGTGTAGCCCCCGATCCAGATCCAGTTGACGAGCGGGTTGCGGTGGACCTTGAGGGTCGCCGAACCGTCGGCCTCGAGCGCCGTCAGAATGACGTAGAGATCCTCGCGCAGCGTCGAGCGGATGGCGGGGATCGAAGCGGGCTGCTGCTCGAGCCAGTACATCCGACGCTCGGGAGTCATCACGGCGATCGGGTCGCCGTGTTGGTACAGCGCCAGGCGGGCCACGGCACCGCCGTAATGTTGTTGGGGCAGCGGTCGCGCCGTCAAATACTCCAAGCTGTAGCCATTCATGTCGATGCGCTCGCCGGGATTCAGATTCTCGAGACGCTCCTCATTGAATGCCGCACCCGAAATTCCAATCAGGAGAAACACCATGCCGAGGTGAACGACGTAGCCGCCGTAGCGCCGCTGGTTCTTGGAGAGGAGCGTCGCGAGGGCGCGAGGCACACTTTCGCCCCGGCGCGTGCGCGCGCGGATGGCGCGGGTGTACTCCTGGACGATGGTCGCGACGACAAAAGCGCCGAGGCTCCAGAACATGAGCGGGTAGATCGAGAGGTGGCCGCGCAGGGCGATGGCGATGGCCGCACCCGCGACAAGCCCCACTGTGCCGGGGATCGCGAACTGGCGGCGGAGGCTTTCGGGCGAGGCCCGACGCCAGGCGACCAGCGGCCCGACGCCGGTCAGAAACAACAGCACGACTGCGAGCGGCCCCGCCATGGTATTGAAGAAGCGCGGGCCCACCGAGATCTTCACGCCTCTCAGCGCCTCAGACATCACCGGGAAAAGCGTTCCCCAAAAGACCACCGCGAGGATCGCCATGAAGACCCAGTTGTTGAGCACGAAGCTCGCTTCTCGCGACACCACGGACTCGAGGCGCTGGGTGCTGCGCAGGGAAGCGCTGCGCCATATGAGGGCCGCGAAGTAGAAGATTGCGACCACCGCCACGTACCCGAGAAAGATATATCCGAACCAGCCCGCCGCAGTGAACGAATGCACCGAGGAGATCACGCCGCTGCGGGTCAGGAACGTGCCGAACAGGCACAGCGAATAGGTGAGACCCACAAGGGCCAGGTTCCAGATCTTCAACATGTCCCGCTTTTCTTGGATCATCACCGAGTGCAGATAGGCGGTCGCCGGAAGCCAGGGCATGAACGAGGCGTTTTCCACCGGATCCCAGGCCCAGTAGCCGCCCCAGCCGAGGACCTCGTACGCCCAGCGCCCCCCGAGCAGGATGCCGATCGAAAGGAAGAACCACGGCACCAGCGTCCAGCGTCGCGTGGCGCGCAGCCACTGCCCGCTGAGCTCGCCGGTGAGCAGCGCGGCCAGTGCAAAAGCGAACGGCACGGCGAAGCCGGTGAAGCCCGCGTAGAGCATGACCGGGTGGATGGTCATGAGCGGGTGCTGCAACAGCGGGTTGAGACCGTTGCCGTCCGAGAGCACCTGGTCGGGCGCAAGCTTGGTGAAGGGATTGGTGACGAAGTTCACCAGGATCAGGAAGAACGCCGCGTTGGCGAGCAGAATCGCGGCGACCCAGGGGATCTGCGAGGGCAGGCGGCGGCGCTGCTGCCAAACCGCCGCGGAGCTGTACACCAGCGAGATCAGGAGCCACAGCAGGAGTGAACCCGCTTGTCCGCCCCACAGGGCCGCCAGCCGGAATGGGAGCGCCATGCTGCGAGCGCTGTGGCGGGCGACGTACTCGAGAGAAAAATCGCCTACCGCGAGCGCATAGAACAGCGTGCCCGCGGAAACCACGACGAGCCCGCCGCATAGCCAGACGGCGCGTTGCGCCACTCGCGCCCAGTCCTCGCGTTCGCGGAGCCCCGCGGCGATGCCACACGCAATTCCCGCTACGGAGACCACCAACGCCATCCGCAGGGCGTAGAGTCCGAGTTCCGACAAGTCGATCTCGCTCTGCGCGCCACCGGGGACGCGCGGGAATCGGTCGCTCAGGGAGGGCTAGAAGGAGGCGACCTCGGCTTCGAGTTGCGCTTCAAACTTCGACGGGCACTTCGCCATGACGTTGTCCGCGTGGAAGAGCCCGCCGGAAGCAATCAGATGGCCCTCCACGACCACCTCAGCGCCATCTTTGAACAGATCGGGAGTTTCCAGGGATGCGTAGCGTACCCGCAGCCGTTGCGAAGGTACTCCGCCGGCGTGGGGGGCGGTTGCGACCACGTCGAAGGATACCTCTCGGGCCGCGATATCGCGCTGGATCGATCCGGTGGCCACATAACCGTGGACCCGGGCCGGGTCGCCCACGCGGCCCTCGGCCAGAAATTCGCCGAGTGTCTGGTAGTAGCGGAAGGTGCCAATCTCCTTGAGATTGGTGGCCGCGTACCCAGCGAGGAGCAAGGTCACGACGAAAGCGCCGATCGCGATCTGGACACCTTTGGACATGGTTTCGCGGAAACCCCCCATGACCACTCCGGGGCGGCGCTAGCTGCGCACGCCGGTGCCCGCGAGACTAGCACCGGAAGGTGGCCTTTCAATCGACGTTTCTCCGAAAATCCTTTGATATCCGACGGGTTGCGGCGTTGTTGCGTTGACATGCCGAGCCTCTCCGGCTACTCGGCCGCTATGGCTATGCGTTTCGCCACGCGCGCCCACGCGCTGAAGCCCTTCCTCGCCATGGAAGTGATGGAGCGCGCCTTTGCCTACGAGCGTGGCGGTGCCGCGGTGGTCCACCTCGAGATCGGAGAGCCTGATTTTCCGCCGCCCGCCGCCGCGGTGGAAGCCTGCTGCAGCGCCCTGGGCGGTGGCGCCACCCACTACACCGACAGCCGCGGCCTGCTCGAGCTGCGCGAGGCGATCGCGGCCGACAAGGGGCGACGAGCCGGCGTCGCGATTGATCCGGATCGGGTTTTGGTGACGGGCGGTACCTCCCCGGCCATGTTGCTGGTGTTCGGGCTTCTGGTGGAACCCGGCAGCGAAGTCCTGATCCCGACGCCCCACTACCCCTGCTATCCCAATTTCGTGCGTTATTTCGGAGGTGAGCCGGTCTTCGTGCCGACCGGCGGAAGCGGGTCGAGCGGGGGCCCCTGGCACATCGACCCTGACGCGTTGAGGCGCGCCGTAACCGACCGAACCCGCGCGCTCGTGGTGGCATCGCCCGCCAACCCCACCGGCGCGGTGCAAAGCGCGGCGACCCTCGCCGCGCTCGCCGACCTCGGTGTGCCGCTGGTGAGCGATGAGATCTACGACGGACTCGTCTTTGGCGCCGATGCCGTGCCCTCCGCGCTCGCCGGGCGAGCCGAAGACGCCGAACTCTTCGTGCTGGACGGCTTCTCGAAGCGCTACGCCATGACAGGTTTTCGGCTTGGCTACGTGATCGCTCCGCGGGGTGCCGAGCGCGCCTTGCAGATCGCCTCACAAAACCTCTTCATCTCCGCCAACCACTTCGTGCAAAAGGCGGGCTTGGCGGCCCTCGCGCACGGGGAGGAGACGCAAACCACCATGCGAGAGGCGTATCGGCGTCGCCGCGATCTCCTGGCCGACGGATTGCGCGAGCAGGGCTTCGTGATTCCCCGTCTTCCCGAGGGAGCCTTCTATCTGTTTGCCGACGCGCGGCGCTTCGGGTCGGATTCGCGCGCGCTCGCGTTCGCGATCCTGGAACGGGCTCAAGTCGCGGTGACTCCGGGCGTCGACTTCGGCGCGGCCGGTGAGGGATTCCTGCGGTTCAGCCTCTCGGCTCCCGAGGCGGCGATCGAGACCGCACTCGAACGCCTCGCCCGGGTGCTACCCGAGCTCGAGGGTGTCACCTGATGGCGACGCGTCCAGCAGTTCGCGTCGCGCGCCTCGAGATCTCCGCGACCTCCGCGGTGGGCTACCCGGCCCCGGACCTTCCCGAAATTGCTTTCCTCGGGCGCAGCAACGTCGGAAAATCGAGCCTCCTGAACCGGCTCGCGGGACGTCGCAACCTGGCGCGCACCAGCGCGACCCCGGGCAAGACGCGGCTGCTCAACTTTTTTCGCATTGAGTGTGGGCCGCTCGCGATCCGCTTCGTCGACTTTCCGGGCTACGGGTACGCTCGGGTGTCGCGCCGCGAGCGCGCAGGTTGGCAGCGGATGGTGGAGGGTTACCTCGAGACGCGCCACGTACTGCGCCTCGTCGTGCTGCTCCACGACGTGCGCCGCGATCCCAGCGACGACGAAACGCTGTTGCTCGCTTGGCTCGCGGAACACCAACGCGAAGCCGTGGTCGCCCTCACCAAGATCGACAAGCTGCGTCGGATGCAGCGCGGCAAGCGGATCCGAGAGCTGTCGCCGCGTTTCGGCCTGCCGTCCGAACGCATCTTCGCAACGTCGGCCCAGACCGGGGAAGGGCTCGACATCTTGTGGCAGGCGATCGAGGATGCCTGTCGCTCCCCCGGTTGCTAGAAGCGCTTCGTCCACACCGGCTTCGCGGTCGACGGGCGCGTCGGTCGCTATCGAAACAGGTCGGTCTCGGGATCCCGAAGCAGCTCGCGTACGGCGCCGTCGCCCGCTGGGCGGATTCCCTCCACCCACACCGCCGCGATCCCCGATGCTTTCGTCATCAGAATGCCCGCCGCGGCCGCGAGCTGGTCGACGGTAGCCATGGAGGTCACTTCGAGCGGGCGTCCCATCAGATCCTCGCGGCCGCGCGCGTCGTCGAGAAGCGCCAGACCCGCGCTGCCGATGGCTTGGTCTATCAAGCCCTCTCGCCAGGGGCGGCCGAAGGTGTCCGAGATGACGAGCCCCAGGGGTCCTTGTCCGCGCTGCATGAGGGCTTCACGCAGGACGCGGGCCGAAGCGTCGGGATTCTCGGGGAGCAACACCGCAGTGTCGGGTCGCAAGGCGTTCGAGAGATCGACGCCAGCGTTCGCGCACACGAACCCGTGTCGCGTTTCGCTGATCAACACCCGGTGGCCGCGCCGCACGATGCGTGCCGACTCGCGTAGCACGATCTCGACCTGGCGCGCGTCCTTGTCGTCTTCGGCGGCGATGCGCAGGGCCGCTTTCGAGGGCGTGACGTCGGCGAGCGCGACGACGCGCCCCTCCGCCTTCGAGACGACCTTCTGACACACCACCAAGACGCCGTTTCGCAGGGGAATGCCGGCCTTGCGGGCCGCGGCGTCGATCGCCGCGGCGAGGTCGTCACCGGGTGCGATCAACGGAATGCCCGGCACAGCCCGCAGCACGAGCGAAGCGGGGCTCGGCTCAGTCACGCTCACGTGCCGAGCCCCGCTTCGCGCAGTGCCCGTTGCGTGTGACGGCCGACACCCGGGCCGGCCAGTAGATCTTCCAGATCACGCTCCGAGTCAACATCGATTGACAGCGCGGGAAGGACCACTTCCGCCAGGGGCACGCCGGTGCGCTTGGCCTCGGCGCGATGGGCTATTGCGCTCTGCGCGCCGAAGCGCGGTGGGATCACATCCTGGGGACGACGCAGGAGGGCGGCGGTTCCCCCATCGCGGCTGGGCGCCAGGACGACGCCGCGCTCCCCCAGCTCTTCGAGGGCGTCGAGGACTTGGTTGAGATCGGCCACCCGCACGCCCGCGACATCGCCCAGGACGACGAGGAGGCCGGTGCCTCGGTCGAGCTCGGCCGCGCCGCGCACCAGCGACTCGTTGAGCCCCGGGTCATCGCCCACCAAGGCAATGGCTCCGGCGTCGCGGGCGACCCGCGCGATCTCCGGGTCAGGGGTCACGACCGCCACGGGGTCGATCCGTTCCACCTCGCACAGCGTTTCCAGTACATCATGCAACATCGCCCGCGCCAAGCTGCGCGCAGCCTCCGAGCCCAGGGCCGCGCGCAGGCGCGATTTGCCCGCGGCCAGCGCCTTGGCGGGAACCAGCGCGGGAATCAACGTTCGCCGCCCAGACTGGAGGCGAGTTCGAGGGTCGTCTCCGCGACGTGCGCCGCGATCGCGGCGTCGCGCATCACGGTGTCAGTGACGCGCACCGCGAGGCCCAGCGGCTCGATGGCGGCGCGCAGGGGAGCGTCGCGCTCGTCGATCACGAACCCGTCCATCCACTCCCGGTAGTATTGAGCGACGCCGCGTGCAGAAACCTCGACGCCGATGCCGCGCAACAAACGATCCGCCGGGCCCTTGATCGGAGCCCCGCCTACGATGGGTGACACCCCGATCACCGGCGCAACCGAGGCGAGCAGCGCCTCGCGTACACCGGGGACCGCGAGGATCGGCGCGATCGAAACCACCGGGTTGCTCGGGCAGACCAACACGATCTCGGCTGCGCCGAGCGCTTCAAGAACGCCCGGGGCGGGCTTGGCGGCACGGGCGGCGCTGAGGTCGACACCGCGCACCCGATCCGGCGCGGCGTCCCGCGCGAGATACTCTTCAAAATGAACCCGGCTTCCGTCCGTGAGTGCGACGTACGTCGGGCACGGGTCCTCCGACATCGGAAGTAGGCGTGCTGCGATCCCGAAACGGCGCCGGACCTCGTCGGTCACGGCGGCCAGTCTCACTCCTTCGCGCAGTCGCAGGGTGCGGTGAAGGCTCGTTGCGAAGTCGCGGTCGCCGAGCCGAAACCAAGTCTCATGCCCGAAGGCAGCGAGTGCCTCGACGATCGCGTAGCGATCGCCGGCGAGCCCGTAGCCTTTGGTCGTATCGATCTCTCCGGCCAGCGTGTAGGTCACGATGTCCAGATCCGGGGAGACGTGGACCCCGTAGAAGCTGCGGTCGTCCCCGGTATTGACAATGATGGTGACGAGCTCCGGGTCGACCACACGCACCAGCCCGCGCAGGAAACGCGCCGCCCCCACGCCGCCGGCGAGGGCCACGATCCGCCGGCTTGCGGCCGGCGCCTTCAAGATCCTGAAGCCGGCTGGAGGCTTTCCCGGCGCTGGCGAAGCGTGTCGAGGTCGGACTGCAGCCGCGGCAGCGTGTCGGCGATCTCCCGGAGCTCGTCGTCGTAGGACTGGACACCATCCGGAGTCGGCGCGCCGCCTGCGAGGAGCGCGAGGAGCCGATCTTCACCCTGGGCGATCTCACCCTCGAGGCTCGTGATCTGCTCGTCGATCTTCGCGAGCTCCTTGGCGGTCTCCGGATCGAGACCGTCTTCACGGGGAGAAAGGTGCGGTTCCACGCGCTCGGGGACGTTGGAAATGGCCCACTGCTCGCCCTGGCTCGGCTCACCCTTGGATATCGCGGGGGGTTCCGGGGGCGGTCCGACCGGAGGCGGCGGCGAGAGGTCCGGCGCGGGTCCGCCTGTGGTGGGCTCGCTCCCACTCGGCGTCGCAGCTGACTGCGGCTCGGGCGGCTCTCCAGGCGTCGTCTCCGGCACGGCACTGGGGCGATTCAGGCGCTGGACGCGGCTGCGAATGGCCCGCGGGATGCGGTCGCGATCCGTCGTGTAGTGGGCAATGCCGTGCTCGTCGACCCACTTGTAGATGATGGGACGTTCGCCTGGCTCGGCGGCGTGCGGCGCGCCGGGCCCCGCGGCCATCAGCACGAGTAGTGCGAGCGAAGCCGCCGCGGGGATGCGGCGGCCGTGGGGTCGGGACGGCATCGGGCGGATTCTTCTCAAGGGGTCTCCCGGCGTCAAGCGGCCCGATGCTCGCGATCCGACCG
>CAZTOE010000105.1:0-14416 GCA_964615045.1 uncultured Spirochaetales bacterium | reverse complement strand
GATGCCGCCCTCACCCTCACCCAGCAGGCACCGCTCTCGGGCGCGGTGATCGTGACGACGGCCAACGACCTCTCGCTGGTCGATGCTCGCAAGGGCCTGGCGATGTTCGAGAAGGTGAACGTTCCCGTGCTCGGCATCATCGAGAACATGTCGTACTTCACGCCGCCGGAGCTTCCGGATCACAAGTACTACATCTTCGGCCAGGGAGGCGGCGCGCGCGTGGCGAAGGAGCTGGGGGTCGAGTTCTTGGGGGAGATCCCGATCGATCCCCGCGTCGCCGAGGGGGGCGATCGCGGCAGACCGATCCTCGCCCACGCCCCGGACTCCCCGGCGGCCCAAATATTGCGGGAGCTCGCCGGCAAGATGGCCCGCAAACTGGTCGTGCTCGCTGAATCGACGCCCGCGCTAGCCGACGCCAACCTGACCTGGGTGACCAACTAGCCGGCGGAGAAACGCGATGAAACTCGGCGTCATGAGCTTCAACACGGAGTACTCGATCCGCGCCGACGAGCTCGCGGTGGCCGCGGAAGAGCGCGGCTTCGAGTCGGTCTGGTTCCCGGAGCATACCCACATTCCAGCGAGCCGGAAAACGCCCTTCCCGGGCGGAGGAGAGCTCCCGGAAGAGTACGCCCACATGTCCGACCCCTTCGCCAGTGTCGCCGCGGCGGCCGCGGTCACTGCGACAATCAAGCTCGGCACCGGAATCTGCCTCGTCATCGAACACGATCCCCTCGCCCTCGCCAAGACCGTCGCTACGGTGGATCGCCTTTCGGACGGGCGCTTTCTGTTCGGCGTCGGCGCCGGTTGGAACGCCGAGGAGATGGAGAACCACGGGACGCCCTATCGGAAGCGCTGGAAAGTGCTCGAGGAGCGCGTCGCGGCCATGAAGGCGCTCTGGACCCAGGAAGAGGCTTCGTTCCACGGCGAATTCGTGAATTTTGATCGCGTCTGGTCCTACCCCAAACCGCTTCAACAACCCCACCCGCCCATCATCCTCGGCACCTTCGGGTCCCGGTGGGGTCGGCAACGCGTCGCCGACTTCGCGGACGGTTGGATCCCGATCGGCCTCTTCCATGAGGATCTCCAGGCCGACGTCGCCGACCTGCGCGAGCGCCTCCGCGCCGTGGGCCGCGATCCCGACTCCGTTTCGATCTCGATGTTCGACGTGCTCGAGACCTCGGAGGAGGATCTGCGGCGGTTCGCCGACCTCGGGGTCGTGGAGCGAGCGATCCCGCGCTGCCCCACCGAAGATCGCGACACTGTATTGCGTTGGCTCGACCGCTACGCCGAGATCGCGCGCAGACTCGGCTGACGCCTAGTCTCGATAGTAACCGCGACGGCGGCGTGTTTCGCCGCGCTCGCACGGTTCCCCGTAGTAGTAGTACTCGCGCACGACGCGGCGCCGGGATTCGGGTCCAGGGCGCCAATCCCGCGGCGCGTACCCGTTCCCTCGGTAGCGGTAGACGCGATAGTCCGCGGAGCGAGCGGCGCGAGGCCTGAACAGGATCCCGCCCACAAGGTGACGGCCCGCGTGGACGACCTCGCGCGCGGCAATGCGGCCCAGCTCGTTCTTGAAGCCGCGCTCAAAATCCTCGCCCGCGCGGGCTTCCGACGCGCCGACCCAGGTCGCTAAAGAGAACAAGCCGACGGCGGCCAAAGCGAGACTCTTTCCTCGCATCTCGGTACCTCCCCATCACATCGGGCGTTCGCCCTTCTCTGGCGCTCGGACGAGTGCGCGGCTCCGAAATTCGGTTGGCCATACCACTCATCCCTCGGGGATGCAGGAAGGGCGCAGCGCGGCCGCAGCGAGGTATGATGCGCGCTCGGTCCGCTCGCCACGAGGAGGAATTCAATGGGCACGCTCCGCTTTGGCCTCTGGTACGACTTCCGCAATCCGCCGGAATGGAAACAAGACGCCACGGAGCTCTACCGCGCGATTGTGGAGCAATGTGCGCGCGCGGAACAGCTCGGCTGGGACGATATCTGGCTCTCAGAACACCACTTTGTCGAAGATGGCTACACGCCCTCGATGCTCCCGTTGGGTTGTGCGATCGCGGCGCGCACCGAGAAGGTCGACATCGGTACCAGCGTGTTGCTCCTGCCACTGCACGACCCGGTGCGGGTCGCCGAAGACGCTGCCACGCTCGACGTTCTCTCGGGTGGAAGACTTCAGCTAGGGCTGGGCGTCGGCTACCGCGTCGAGGAGTTCATCGGCTTCAACATCCCTCGGCAGCAGCGCGCGAGGCGGATGGACGAGGAACTCGAGGTGATTCGGCGCCTGTTTGCGGGCGAGCGGCTGACCTTCGAGGGCAAGCACTATCACTACCGCGACATCGAACTCTTCCCGCGCCCGGTTCAGAAACCACCCAAACTCTGGGTCGGAGGCTTCAGCGAACCGGCGGTGCGGCGCGCGGCCCGGCTGGGTGACGCCTACATCGCGATCGGTGCGATGGGCCCCTTCTGCGACGTGTTTCGCCAAGAGCTCGAGAAGCTCGGCAAGGACCCGGCCGACCACGAGATCGCCGGAGGCTATATGTGGCTCCACGTTTCGCGCGACCCCGAGGCGCGTTGGCGCGAGGTCGAGCGCCACTTCAGCTATCAACTCTCCTGCTACGCCAAGTGGTTCGGCGATGCCGGAATGGAATTCTTCTCGGCGCCGAAGTCGCGCTCGGATCTGGAAGAGCAGAGCTTTTGCATCGTCACACCGGACGACGCGGCCGAGCGCATTCGCGCCTATCAGAAGGAGACCGGCGTCACGCGCTTCTACACCTGGGCGGTCCCACCGGGACTTCCCCCCTCGTGGAGCGATGAACACCTCGAGCTCATGGCAAAGGAAGTGATCCCCACATTCCGCTAGCCGCGACGACGGTGGCGAGGTGACGAAGATCTTCTACGGCTGGGTCGTCGTCGCGGCCACGTGCACCATCCTGACCACGGCCTACGGAATTCAGTACACCTACGGGGTCTTCCTGCCCTGGATCGAGGCCGACACGGGCTGGAGCCGCGAGCTCCTGACACGCCCCTACGCCTTCTACGTACTCGCCTACGGTGTGCTGAGCTTTGTGACGGGCTGGTGTACCGACCGCTTCGGGCCGCGTCGGGTGATGACGGCGGGCGGGCTGCTGTTGGCGACGGGGTATGTGCTCTTCAGCCGCGCCCAGACCGAATGGCAGCTGTACCTCTCGCTGAGCGTCGTCGCCGCAGCCGGAATGAGTGCGGCCTTCGTCCCCTGCGCGGCGACCGTGGTGCGCTGGTTCGTGCGCGAACGGGGGCGCGCGCTGGGAATCGCGATGGTGGGTGCAAGCCTCGGGAATATTGTGGTTCCCCCCCTGGTGGCCGTCGTCGTGGAGACAATCGGCTGGCGTCGAAGCTACGCCTACCTGGGGGTGGCCGGCGGCGCCATCATTGTCGCGGCCTCTCGCCTGGTGGTGCGCGATCCCGCCGCCATGGGCCTGCGTCCAGACGGAGCGATCGACGAAAACGATCCGCGGCCCGGTGGTGACGAGCCTGAGGAGCGCTCCTGGACCCTCGAAGAGGCGCGCCGTACCGGATCCTTCTGGCTCCTCACCGCGATTTTCTTCTCGTCGTGGCTGGTGGTTTTCCTTCCCCTCGTCCATCTCTCCCCGTACGCGCTGGATCTCGGCATTTCGACCCTCGACGCAGCCTGGTTGTTGAGCGGAATCGGCGTCGGCGGGGTGCTGGGTCGGCCGTTGATGGGCTCGATCTCCGACCGCGTGGGGCGGCTTCCGGCGCTGGCCACCATCCTGCTCACCGAGACCGTCGCGTTTCTGCTCTTTTCGGTGAGTCACACTTGGTGGGCGCTCATGCTCGAGGCGATTGCCTTCGGTTTCGCTTACGGCGGGGGAACGACGCTTTTCAGCGCCATCGTCGGCGATTTCTACGGCCGCGACTCCGTCGGCGCGATCGTAGGTTTCGTCTTCGCGATCGCTGGCTCGGCGGCGGCCTTCGGCCCGTGGCTTGCCGGCTACGTCGTGGCGACGACCGGAAGCTATGACCTGTCCTTCTGGTTTGGCGCCGCCGCCAATGGCCTGGCGCTGCTCGGGGTGGGCTTTCTCCGACGGCCGCAACCCACGCCCGTACCGGGCCCCGCCTGAATCTTTTCCCCCCGCGCGGACGGCCCTGTGTAGAATCGCCGCCCATGAGCGAGCCGCGCCCCTCTGCACGCCCTGCGTTCCTTGGAGCCCCGGCTTGGGATCGCGAACCCTCGGGAACCTACGTCTCGTACATCGTGATCGTGTGTTTCCTCGTCTACACGATCAACTTCATCGATCGACAGATCCTGGCGATCCTGCTTTCGCCGATAAAGCAAGAGCTCCAGCTGAAAGACGTCCACCTCGGTCTGCTCTCGGGCACCGCGTTCGGTCTCTTCTACGCGACCCTCGGAGTTCCGATCGGGCGACTGGCCGACCGCTATCCGCGGCGCAACGTGATGGCGATCTGCATCGCGCTCTGGAGTGCGATGACCGCCCTCTGTGGCACGGCCCGCGGCTTCGCGATGCTGCTGCTCTATCGCGTGGGGGTCGGCGTGGGCGAGGCGGGCGGAAGCCCCCCCGCCATCTCCTTGATCAGCGACTACGTCCATCCGTCAAAGCGCGCACGAGCGCTCTCGATCTTCTCGATGGGAGTCCCAATTGGGATCCTGATCGGGTTTCTCGCTGGCGGCTACCTGCGCGAGCACCTGGGCTGGCGCGCGGCGTTCTTTGCAGTGGGTGTTCCCGGTCTGCTGGTCGCATTGCTGTTGAGGCTGACCGTGCGCGAGCCGCCCCGCGACGCCGGCCGCGCACTGCCACCGGTCCGCGAGGTCTTCCGGTTTCTCTGGGAACGCCGTTCGTTTCGCTATCTCTCGCTTGGCTCGGGCCTCTATGCCTTCGCAGGCTACTCGACCTCCTTCATGATCGCGCTCTTCCTGGAGCGCTCGCACGGGCTGACTCCCATGCAGCAAGGGCAGGCGGCCGCCCTGATCGTTGGAGGCGGCGCGGGGGTGGGCACGTTCCTGGGCGGGTTCGTCGCCGATGCCTGGGCCAGGCGCGACCGGCGCGCGTACGCCCTGGTTCCGATGATTACGATGGCGTTGGCCGTGCCGTCCGCGGCCGCCGCTTTCCTCGTCGAGAGCACTGCCGCGGCGATCCCGCTGCTGATGCTGCCCGGCTTGTTCGGCCAGATGTACCAAGGCCCCGCGTTCGCCGCCTCTCAAAGTCTCGGCACGCCGGCCATGCGCGTCACCACCGCTGCGGTGCTCTTCTTCATCATCAACATCATCGGCTTGATGTTCGGGCCGGCCACTACGGGTTGGCTGAGCGACGCTCTCGCACCGAGCTATGGCCAGGAATCCCTGCGCTACGCGCTGCTGTTCGTAAACATGATCTTCTACGGTGGCGCTTCGTTTCTCTACTGGCTCTCGAGCCGCTCGATGCGTGAGGACTTTGACTACGTAGAGACGGTCTCGTAGGCTTTAACGGTCCCGAGATCTCCTCTCCGAATCATCAGGAGCAAAGCGATGCACGTGGGAATGGGCGTGATTTTCCAGAATCCCGGTGAACGAATTCCGGACTACGACGTGTACCAAAACGAGCTGCGCATCGGGGACCTCGCCGAGCCGTTGGGATTCGACTCAATCTGGGGCGTCGAACACCACTTCACCGACTACACCATGTGCCCCGACGTGCTGCAATATCTGACCTATTTCGCGGGGCGGACCGAAAAAATTGCGCTGGGCTCGGCGGTGGTGGTGCTGCCTTGGCACGACCCGCTGCGGGTCGCGGAACAGATCTCGATGCTCGACGCGATGAGCCGCGGGCGCGTGATCTTGGGGATCGGCCGTGGGCTCGGGCGCGTCGAGTTCAACGCCTTCCGCGCCGACATGAACGACAGTCGCGAGTATTTCGTCGAAGCGGCCAAGATGTTGATGGAGGGGCTCGAGCAGGGGTACTGCGAATTCGACGGGCGACTCATCCAGCAACCACGGGCCGACATCCGACCGCGGCCTCACAAAAGCTTCAGGGGCCGCACCTATGCGGCCGCAGTCTCGCCCGAGTCGGCGCGCGTCATGGCGGAGCTCGGCGTCGGCATTCTGATCATCCCGCAAAAGCCCTGGGAGCAGGTGGCGACCGAGCTCAATGAGTATCGCGGCGTCTACCGCGAGGTGAACGGGGTCGAAGCCCCCGCGCCTTTTGGTGCAGGATGGGTGTTCTGCGACGAGGACGCCGGTCGCGCCGAGGAGGGCGCCCGCCAGTGGATCGGGGCTTATTGGGATTCGGTCATGAGACACTACGAGCTGAATGCCGGGCACCTCGGCGCGCTGCGCGGCTACGAGTCCTACAAGGAGCTCCAGGACGCCGTCAGCACGGAGCGGGGACTCAAAGAAACCGTCGAATTCTTCCTGAGTCTTCAGGTCTGGGGCACCCCCGAACAGTGCTACGAGAAGATCCTCGACAACTCGAAGCGCATCGGCGGCGACGCCTTCTTTGGCGTCTTTTGCTACGGCGGCATGCCCTACGGCGAAGGAGAGCGCAACCTGCGCTTGTTTGCCCAAAGCGTGATGCCGGAACTCAAGAAAGTCACCCCTTAGCGGCGTGAGAGGTTGGGAAGGGCCCCGCACGCCCTCGGGCGGCGGGGCTTTTCTCATTCGCACCGCTTCTCCCTGGCGTGAGGAGGACTCCCGTGAAGATCGGAATCTTTGGCATCAACAACGGTCCGCTCGCCGACCCCGACCGGATGCTCGAAGTGGCGCGTGCCGCGGAGGCCGCGGGCATCGAGTCGTTGTGGACCGGCGAGCACATCGTGCTCCCGGACCCCCACGAGCCGCCGGCACCGGTGCCGCCGGAGTATCCGATGCTCGATCCGTCGGCCGCGCTCGCGTTTCTCGCGGCGGCCACCGAGCGCGTTCGGCTCGCCACCGGGATCATCATCGTCCCTCAGCGCAACGCCGTCGAACTCGCCAAAGAGTTGGCCAGCGTCGACGTGCTCTCAAAAGGACGATTGATCTTCGGGATCGGCGTCGGCTACCTGAAGCCCGAGTTCGACGCCTTGGGCGTCTCCTTCGAACACAAGGGCCCGCGCACCGACGAGGCAATTGACGCGATCCGGGCGCTCTGGACCCAGCCCAAGCCGAGCTACGGGGGACGCTTCATTTCGTTCGCCGGGATCAACGCTTTCCCGCGGCCGGTCCAACGACCCGCCCCTCCGGTCGTCGTCGGGGGATGGAGCCCGGGAGCTCTGCGCCGCTCCGTTGAGCGCGGCAACGGATGGTACGGCTTCGCGCTCGACGTGGACGCCACCCGCAAGTGCGTCGAAGGATTGCGCGACGCGGGCAAGCGCTTCGAGCGTCCCGCCGAGCTCGGCCCCCTCGAGCTCACCGTGACGCCTCCGGCGGGGGAGATCGACGCGGACACCGCCGCGCAATACGCTGAGCTCGGGATCGAGCGCCTGGTACTCTTGCCGGGCCGCTTCGGCGGCGAGCCCGCCGCCGACGACTACCGGCCGTGGATCGAGTCGATCGCGCGGCTCGGCGACGCGGCATAGGGGGGCGGCTAGCGCAGCGTCGCGTGCCGATGCCCCGCCCGACGTCCCATGCGACCGACCGCGCGTCCCATGAGTTGGGCGAGGCTCGGCAGCACGAGCAGGTTGCACGCCACGATCAGGCCCAGGCCGATTGCGAGTAGCTGGCCCAAGCTCGCCATCCCGCGGTGGGCGGCGAACGCGAGAGTGCCGAAACTCGCGAGCGTGGTGAGTGCCGAGAACATCGCAGCCCGCGCGGTGCTGGTGTTCAGGAGATCGGTGTCTCCGTCGTCGTAGCGATAGCGGTGGACAAGGTGAATCCCGGTATCCACGCCCATCCCGAGCAGCAGCGGAATCACGATGATGTTCGCGAAGTTGAGGGGCACCCCGAAGACGACGGTGGCCGCTCCCGTAAGAAGCGCTGCCAGCCCGATCGGGACAGCAACCACCGCGAGATCCAAGGCGCTGTGCCACATCAAGACCAAGAGCAGCGCGATGGCGATTGCGGCCGCCGCCAGGGCCTGACGAAACGCCGCCACCACGATCTGGCCCGACTCGTAGATCACGACCCCTTCACCGAAGGCGTTCGCGTCCACGCTGCGCACATCGGCGACGAAACGTTCGAGAGCCGCGTTGTCGTTGAGATCCTCGGCGGGAAACACCTCGATCCGAAGGCGGCCGTCACGCGCGACGCGCTGAGCGACGACGCTCTCGGGCAGGGTGTCGCGCGAGATCGCGCCGCCCGTCAGGACGGCGCGGAGTCGCGCAAGCTCCTCGACCAGCGGAGCGACGAGGACCGCGCGCAGATCTCGCAGCGCTGAAGCGGGCTCCCGGACCGCGCGCTCGTGAAATTGCGACAGCGCCCGCGCGAGCTTGCCCGCCGGCTTCGATCGCGAGGCGATCGCCCGCGCCCGCAGCGCTTCCAGCGCCGCGAGCGCTTCGCCATCCGAGGGCGGCGGTTCGCGAACCGCCGGAGCAAGGGCCGGAGCGAGGACAAACGCGGCGTCTTGCAGGAACGCGAGCTTCTCCGGTTGGGAGCTCGGAATCAGATCTTCCAGGGTGAGCGTGGACGCGACGGTCGGCAATGCCTCCAGTCGCGCGGCCAGCGCTCGCGCCGCGGCGGGCGAGGGTGCCAATACGTTGAGATTCCAGGGAAAGGCATGTCCGGTGGCGAGAAGATCGTCGAAAGCCTGGACGGATTCGGCGTTCGGATCCCGGACCCGCAGCGGGTTCAAGTCAAAACGGATCCGTGGAAACACGACGCATCCGGCCGCTCCCGCCAGCGCGGCCAGTGCGACCACGAGGCCCGCGCGCCGCTCGCCGAAACTCGCGCTTCGTCGTGGCGACAAGTTCCGCGTCGCCCGGCGCGGCACGGGATCGGCACCGAGCATCAAGAGCGCGGGTAGCAGCGTCAGGTTGGCGAACAAGCTGATGAACATCCCAAAACCCGCGATGAGACCCAGTTCGGCGACCCCCAAGAAGGCACTCGGAACGAACGCAAAGAAGGCGATCGCGGTCGACACAGCGCACACGACCAACGAGCCGCCCACGGACCGCGCAGTCTCCGCGAGCGCTTCGGCGTATGGGCGACCCTGGTCGGTCAGCTCGCGATGGCGCAGCAAGAGATGAATGCCGAAATCGACCGAGAGGCCGATGAAGAGCACCCCAAAGGCTACGGAGATGAGATTCAGATGGCCCACAGCGAGACCAGCGAAGGCGGCGGTGTAGGCGAGCCCTACCACCAGCGTGATCATCACGAAGGCGACCTGGCGAAGTGAGCGCACGCCGAACCAGAGCACCCCGGCCACCAGGAGAAAGGACGCGATTCCCGCCAGACGCACTTGGCGCTCGACGAGATGGGCCTCTTCGTAGGAGAGGGGGTAGAGACCTGTTACGCGGGCGCGCACGGGGCCGCCACCATCCAAGCCCAGCTCTCGGAGCACCTCGCGCAGGGCGATCAGGGTTTCTGCCGCGGGTTCGAGCCGCCCGTGGTCCACCATCGGCTGCACCAGGAGGTAGCGGCGCGACTCGCGCGCGGGCCGTTTCGCGCCGAAAACGCCCGACCAATCGGGTGGGCGGCGCTCGCCCGCGGCTACCGCTTCGATACTGTACGTGATCTCGTCCAACCAGGGATCAAAGCGCTCGCCGCCGGCCGGTGCTTCGAGGGCATTTCCTAGGAGGCCGGCCAGCCCGCGCAAGCTCGGATCTCGCGCGAAGCCCGCGAGCAGGGGCTGTGCTTCGATGAGGCGGTCGACGACGTCCGCCAGTTCATCGGTCTCCAGATAAAGGAGTCCACGACGCTCGAAGAACGTGCGGGCCTCGGGATCATAGACCGCGGGAAAATGGTCGGGATCGCGCAGCAGGAGCGCCTCCAGCCGCTCCGCCGCGGAATCGACAGCTCCGGGCGCGTCTCCCTCGATCAACACGATGACGGGATCCAGCGAGCTCGGGAAGGCCGCGGCAAAATCCGCGCGCAACGCGGCGTAGGGCGTTTCGGACGAGAAGAGCGCATCCTCGTCGGAGTTCAGCCCCAACCGCGGCCACGCGAGCAGGAGCGCAGCCACCGCCCCCGCCACGCAGAGGGCGATGACGAGCTCCGGCGCCCGGCCCACGGTCTCGATCCACCGCGCCAAGGCGGCGCCGAGCTGGGCGTCCAGACGACTCACGGCCGCTCAGCGGTTCCGAACGGCGTGGCTCGCGAGCTTTTTGCCGAGATCCCACACGGAGCCGGGGACGCGATGGGCGTCGTTCACCACGTCCTCCACTGCGCCGAGAACCCACTGCGCGTCGGCTTCCGAGAGAATCAAGGGCGGCAGGAACTTGACCACGTGGGTCCCGTGGCCCGCGACCTGCGAGAGGATCCGATGTCGGGCAAAGAGCGGAATTGTGATCATCTGGCAGAAGAGGCCCGCGTTGGCGCGTTCCAGGAGCTTCCAGGCGGTCTTGAGTTTCAAGCTCTCCGGCTCTCCGAAGCGCATCCCGATCATCAGGCCCTTGCCGCGCACCTCTTTCAGAAACTCGAAGCGCGGCACCAGCGCGCCGAGCTTCTGGAGCAGCTCGCCGCCCAAGCTCGCGGCGCGCTCGACGAGTCGCTCCTCCTCGATCACCTCGAGCGTCGCGAGCCCCGCCGCCATCGCCAGGTTGTTCTTTCCGAAGGTGGAGCCGTGAACCACCGCCCGATCCATGCGGTTGAAGACGCGATCGAAGATCGCCTTGCGCGTCAGCACCGCACCCAGCGGCGCAAAGCCACCGGAGAGCGCCTTGGCGAGGAGCACCAAGTCGGGCTCGACGCCCCAATGCTCGACGGCGCAGAAGCGCCCCGTGCGACCCAATCCGGTCTGCACTTCGTCGGCGACCAAGAGCGTTCCATGTTTCGCACACAGTCGGGCCGCTTCGGGAAGATATGCATCGCTCGGCACATCGACCCCGTGACCCTGGATCGGTTCGAAGATGAACGCCGCGACATCGCCCCCACAAAGCGCCCGCTCCAAGGCTTCGAGGTCGTCGAAGGGGACGACTTCGCAATCGGGGAGCAGGGGCCCGAAACCTTCCCGGAAGCGTTCGTCACCGTTCAACGAGAGCGCCCCGTAGGTCAAGCCGTGGAAGGCGCCGGAGAGGTAGAGGATTTTCGAGCGACCTGTCGCGCAGCGGGCGAACTTGATCGCCGCCTCCACCGCCTCGGTGCCGGAATTGCAGAAGAAGACCTTCTCGAGATAGGGAACGCGCGCGATCAACCGCTCGGCGAGGAGACCCGCGAGTGGCGAAACGTCGAGCTGGACCAACTGCGGCAGCTCTGCCGCCAGGACGTCGCGCAACACCTCCACCACGCGCGGATGGTTGCGGCCGAGGGCGAACACACCCCACCCCGATAGCAGGTCGAGGTATCGGTTGCCCTCGGCGTCAAAGAGATAGGATCCCTCCGCCTTGGTGTACCGCACGTCAAATCCGATGGTGTGGAGCACCCGCACCATCTGGGCATTGAGATACTGCTCATGGAGCGCAAAAACGTCGTCGCGACGTTCCTGTAAGAGCTCGAGGATCTTCATCGACGCTCGCCTCGAATTGCTGCGACGCCCACTAGCTCCGCCAGGGCTCGACCAAGATCTTGGCGTGTTTCTCGGGGGAAGCGAGCTCGTCGAAGGCCGCGGCCACGCCTTCGACCCCGACCTTCCCGGTGATCAGTGGCTCCACCGGAATCTCGCCCTCGGCGATGTGGCGCAGGGTGGCGGCGAACTCCTCCGGCGTGTAGCCCAACACGAACTGCAGATTGAGCTCTTTGTTGATGCCGAACATGGGTTCGAAGTGATCGCGCTCCATGCATACGCCGACCACGATGACCCGTGCCGCGGGCGGCGCCGATTGCATGATCTGCTCGATAACGCCGGGAACCCCGACGCATTCAAAGATCGCAGCAGGTCGCAGCGCCGGACCCGGCACGAGTACAGAGGGCGGCGGTGCCTGACCAGGATCGCTGAAGCCCGCGACGCTCTTCCACGACTCGTAGGGCGAACCTTCGGCCGGGTCGACCACAACGTCGGCGCCCATCTGCTCGGCGAGCTGTCGCCGGCGGGGCGAAAAATCCGCAGCCACGATCGGAGCGGCGCCCCTCAGTTTGAGGGACGCGATCACCGCCAGACCCACCGGCCCGCAGCCCACCACCAGGGGAACATCCTGGGCGGTCAGGCGCGCCATCTCCACCGCGTGGAGCCCCACCGCCATCGGCTCGGTCAGCGCCGCGTGCTCGGTCGCGAGTCCGTTGGGCACCTTGAGCAGCAACCCCTCGGAAAGCCGCATGAATTCGCCGTAGCCGCCGGGATGGTTGTTCGAGTACCCGACCGTCTCGATCCCTTCGGTCGAAAGGATCACCGGCAAGCAGCACACTCGATCGCCGGGCTTGAGGTTCTTGGCGGTTCCCGGTCCGTGATCCACGAGCTCCGCGCAAAACTCGTGTCCCATCACGACGTCGCGCTTGGGGTCGAGGACAAACAGTCCGCCAGACCGCCTGGCAACATCGACCAGCGTCTCGGTGTATTTCAGGGCGTGAAGGTCTGAGCCGCAGATTCCGCAAGCGAGGGTCTTGACCAGTACTTCGCCTTCACGGGGCTTCGGGACATCGATCTCTCCGACCACCAGCTGGTGATCTCGCATGATGACGGCGCGCATCGGCCTTTCCTCTGGTCCCCTTCGAGCGAGTCGTACAAGCGGGCTGCCGAGTGTACTGCGAAACCCACGGGTCGCGAGCCGGCGGGGAGCCACCGCATCCCCAGACGGCCGCGCGGTGCTCGCCTTCAACCCCAACAAACCCCGTGGGGACGACGCTCGACCGGACGCGTTTAGGCTACTCTCCGGCCACCGAAATCCCGGAGGATCCCATGAAGTTCACCTGGTTCCATCTGATGCCCTGGCCGCATCTCGCCGACAAGTTCCGCCGCGAAAATCGCTCGGTGTGGGTCGACATTCCCAACACCCTGTACGACCCGAAGAAGGGTCACCACGTCTACAACGATTACCTCGACCAGCTCGAATACGCCGAGGCCCTGGGCTTTGACGCACTCGGCATCAACGAACACCACCAGAACGGCTACGGCATGATGCCTTCGCCCAACCTGATGGGCGCCGCCCTGGCCCGCCGCACGAGCAAGGCCGCCATCGCGGTGATCGGAAACTCGATCGCGCTCTACAACCCGCCCATCCGCGTTGCCGAAGAGTTCGCGATGCTCGACGTCCTGTCCGGCGGACGCCTGATGGCCGGCTTCCCAGTCGGCACGCCGATGGATACGAACTTCTGCTACGGACAGATCCCCGCCCTCACGCGCGACAAGTACCTCGAAGCGCATGAACTGATCATGCGGGCGTGGAAGGAAACGGAACCGTTCGCGTTCGACGGCAAGTACAACCAGTTGCGCTGGGTGAACTGCTGGCCGAGGCCGATCCAACAGCCGCACCCGCCGATCTTCATCCCCGGTGGCGGCTCGATCGAGACCTGGGACTTCTGCGTCGAGAACGACTACAACTACTCGTATCTGTCCTTTGTCGGTTATCTGCGGGCCAAAGCGCTCCTCGACGGTTATTGGGACCGCGTCGCGAAGGCGGGCAAGGACGAATCGCCCTATCGCGGGGCCTTCGCCCAGATCGTGGCAGTGGGCGAAACGGACGCCGAAGCGGAGAAGCTCTACCGCGACCACGTGGACTACTTCTTCAACCGGTGCCTGCACGTCTACACGGGCTTCGCCGATCCCCCGGGCTATCGAACCGTCGAGACGATCAAATCGGGTGCGCTCAACCAGTACAAGCCGCTCTCGCCCGACGACCTCGGCGAGCTTCCGTGGGGTCAGCTCCTCGACGAGGGGAACATCATCGCGGGCAGCCCCGATACGGTCCGCGAGCGCATGGAGCACCTGATCGACGAGCTCCACGTGGGGCACGTCTTCCTGCTGTTCCAAATCGGCAATATGCCGAACGAGCTCGTGCGCCACTCTTCGAAGCTCTTCGCCGAGAAGGTGATGCCGGCGCTGCGCGACAAGTGGCCGCAGTGGAAGGACGACCAGCGTTGGTTCCCGAAGATGATGGAGGGTCGACGCGCGATGGAAGAAGAGCCCTCGCAGGCGAAGGTGGGATAGCGGATGGCACTACAAGCACGATCGATCGAAACCAAGCGGGGGTGCAAGATCCACCTGTTGGAGGGGGGCCGGGGCACGCCGCTGGTCTTCATGCATGGAGCGGGCGGGCTATTCCCGGAGAACCCCTTTCTCGACGCCCTGGCGGAGCGCTTCCACGTGTTCGCGCCCAGCTGGCCGGGCTACGGCGAGTCGATCGGAGAGGAACTCCTGGAGGACATGCTCGACTTCACTCTCCACGGGTGGGATGTGGTCGAGGCGCTCGGGATCGAGAGGCCTCA
>CAZTOE010000104.1:0-14435 GCA_964615045.1 uncultured Spirochaetales bacterium | reverse complement strand
CCGGCGCCGCCATCATCGTGCGCATGCGCGAGGAGATGGCCGGTCTGCGCCGCCGCGTCGAGCTGCTCGCGCGAGCGCTGGGAGAAGACCCGGGCTAGAGCAGAACGTCCCGATAGGCGTCCTCGTTGAAGCCGACGAGCACCGTTTTGCCCACGCGCAGACACGGGGCGCGCAGGTTTCCGGTGGGTCCGAGCATCGCGTCCACCGCGTCGGCCGGAACCCGGCTCGCCAGCTTGAACTCGTCGAGCTTCTTGCCCTTGGCCACGAGTAGCCGCGCGGCGCCCTTCAGCAACTCACGCGCGTCCTCGCGCCCGAGCTTGCGGCTCGCCGGGGTGGTCTCTCGGATCTCGATCTTGTGGGCATCCAGAAACTTGGACGCTCGCCCGCAGCTCGTTCAACCGTTGCGATGGTAGTGCCAGTCGACGCGCTTGGCCAAGTCAGATTCCTCCGTGTCTCGGAGCCAGGGCAGACTACCGCCGGCAGCGACATACCGCGAGGCCGGCGAGGGCCGCGAGGGCTGCCGCGAGGCCGGGCGCCGGCTCGGGCGTGAAGGTAACCCGGTTGATGCTCCAGTAGAGCGCGAAGTAGGAGAAGTCGTCCAGTCCGTCGGTCTGGCGCATGCCCGATCCCGCTAGCTGGTCCAGCGCCGAGACGTCCGCGAAGAGATCCGCATCGGTCGGGAACGCGGTAGTCGCATGGTCCCACGAGGTCGTCATATTGCCCATTAACAGGGTCTCGTCGAGGACTTGGTTGATCCCGTCGAAGCCGAAACTCACCTCATACGCGTCGACGGCATCGCAGAGCGGTTGGGTCCCGCTGCAGTTCCACGTGATGGGATCGAACGCCGTCGCCGCGGTGCCGAGCTGGGGCGGGGCCGTGATCGCGGGGAAGCCCGTCAGATCGACGGTGCCGGGGTTGAAGGGCACCGTGAAGGTGTCGCTCCCCGCCAGTCCGTTGACGGCGACCGTGTAATTCCCAAAGCCCGGGAAGCTCTGGATGTCGGCCAGATTGTCAAACCCATCTACCGTGAGGTCGCAGCTCTCGGGGCTGACGCAGGGGATGTCCTGCGCGGGGCCTCCCATCGGCGGCACGACCGAGGCGGTTTGGAGATCGCTTCCCTCGATGCTGATCTCGATGAAGTAGTCGGTCAGCCCGCCGTCAAAGCGCGCCGGTCCCGCGGCGAGGACCACCTCTTCGACATCCAGCGCCCAGGCCGCGGAGGGCGCGCTCCACCACAGGCACAAGAAACCGCACTGGAGCAGGCAGAAGAGCGGTACCGTCATCGGCGGCCGGAGCGGTCCGAGCATCGGGTCTCCTCGGGGGCGAAGGAGCAATGATAGCGATGGCAGAAGAGTTCCGGGTCGAACGTGATTCCATGGGAGAGGTCCGGGTTCCCGCCGCCGCCTACTACGGGGCCCAAACGCAGCGCGCACTGGAAAACTTCGCGCTGAGCGGGATGCGTTTCCCGCGCCGGTTTCTCGAGGCGCTCGGATGGATCAAGGAGTGTGCCGCGCGCACCCTCGGCGAGCTGGGTGAACTCGACGCCGCGCTCGCCCTGGCCATCGAGCGGGCGGCGCGCGAGGTGCGCCGGGGAGAACTCGACGCGGAGTTCCCACTCGATGTGTTTCAGACTGGTTCCGGCACCTCCACCCACATGAACGCCAACGAAGTCATCGCGAACCGCGCCGCCGAGCTCATGGGTCGCGCGCGAGGCGAGGGCGCGGTGCACCCGAACGACCACGTCAACCGGGGGCAGTCTTCGAACGACGTCATGCCTTCCGCGCTTCACCTGGCGGCGCGCCTCGGGATGGTGCACGACCTGCTGCCGGCATTGGCGGTGCTGCAGCAGGCGCTTGAAGTCAAGGCGGTCGCGTTCGGAGGTGATCTCAAGCTGGGTCGCACGCACCTTCAGGACGCGACGCCGCTCTTCTTCGGGCAAGAATTCTCGGGTTGGGCCGCCCAGCTCGGCCACGCTGAGCGTCGCGTGCAGCGCGCCGCCGACGGGCTCGCCGAGCTCGCGCTCGGCGGAACCGCGGTGGGCACCGGTCTCAACGCGCCGGCCGGGTTTGCGACGCGCGCGATTGAATGCCTTTCCGAGGCCACCGGGCTCCCGTTTCGAGCGGCCACAAACGCCTTCGAAGCGCAGGGCGCTCGCGACGCGGCGCTCGAGGCGAGCGGCGCGCTCAAGGTCGTGGCCGCGTCACTGATGAAGATCGCCGAAGATATCCGCCTGCTGGGGAGCGGGCCGCGCGCGGGCTTGGGCGAGCTGCGGCTCCCAGCTGTACAGCCCGGGTCTTCGATCATGCCCGGCAAGGTCAACCCGGTTATCTGCGAGGCGGTGACCCAGGTGGCGGCCCAGGTGGTCGGCAACGACGCGGCGATCACGATCGGCGCATTCCGCGGGCAGCTGCAATTGAATGCGTTCATCCCCCTGATCGCTCACAATCTTCTTTCGTCGATCGAGCTGCTCGCGCGCGCGTCGCGGGTCTTCGCCGAGCGCTGTGTCGAGGGGCTCGCCATTGAGCGCGAGGCTGCGGCCCGTCAGGTTGAGGAAAGCCTCGCGATGGCGACCGCCTTGGCGCCGGCGATCGGCTACGACCGCGCCGCTGCGATTGCGAAGCGAGCCTACGCGACGGGCCGCCGCGTGCGCGAAGTGGCGCGCGAAGCCGGCGTCCTCTCCGACGCCGAACTCGAGCGGGTTCTCGATCCGGCGCGGCAGGCGCGCCCCGAGCAGGGAGACGACCGATGAAGGCAGTGGTGTACGAGGGGCCGGGGCGCATCGAAGTAAAGTCGCTTCCGGAGCCGCGACCGGGTCCGGAAGAGGTGGTGCTGCGGGTCTTCTACTGCGGAGTCTGTGAGACCGACGTCGCGCTGTATCGGGGTGCATGGAAGGTCCCGCCGGGCATTGCCCTGGGGCACATGGGCGGGGGCGAGGTCGTCGAGATGGGGCCCGAGGTCGACGGCCTCCGGATCGGCGACCGGGTCGCGCTGGACCCGCGCGTCAGCTGCGGCATCTGCCTGATGTGCCGCGGCGGACACGCCACGCTCTGTGAAGATCGCGTCGCCGGAGGCCTCGGCGTTTTCATCGGGGTCGACGCAGCCCGCGACCGCGGACACCGGCAACCCTATCACGGGCTTCTGGCCGAGTTCTGCTGCGTGCCGGCGCGGGCTTGCTATCCGCTGCCCGATTCCGTGAGCGATCACCAGAGCGCCGCCATCGAAGGGGTCGCGTTCTCCGTGCGCTGCATGCGCGGGGCGGGGCTTCGGCTGGGTGACAACGCCGTGGTGATCGGGGCGGCCGATTTCTGTCTCGAATGGTTGATGTGGGCGAAGCAGCTGGGTGCCCAGCGCGTCGCCGTGGTGGAGCCGGTCGCCACGCGGCGCCGTGCCGCGGCCCGGCTGGGGGCGGACCTGGTGGTCGATCCCGGCTCGCGCGACGCCCTGCCGAAGCTGCGGCGGTTGATGCCCTTCGGCGCCGACCTTGTCGGCCTCTATCCGAGTTTTCCCGGCGCCCTGCGTTTCGCCCACGAGATCGTGCGACCCCGTGGCCACATCCAGGTGCTGATCTGCTATGACGCCGCCCACCTTCACGACGAGCGGCCATTGCTCCCCGTGCTGAAGGAGATCCGGCTCTCCTATCCCGGGCTTTTCGAAGCGGAACCGTGGCGCGGCGGTCGAGCGCGCGGCGACTTTGCCCTCGCCGTCGAGATGGTGGCCGCCGGACGCATCGACGTCGAAGGCTATGTGACGCGGGTCGTCGCTTGGGAAGAGATCGATCGCATTTGCGAACTCGCCTTTGACCGGCTGCCCGATCGCGAGGTCAAGGTCCGCGTCCGCGTCGGAGGTCGCTAGCCGCTTGGCCTTCGCTCGCCGCCGGCGCCCTTAGCTCGCCGGAAGTTCGAGGAGTCGCTCGGGGTCGGGCACATCGAACAGCCGGCCCTGAACCTCCACGATCTTCTCGTGGACCAAGTTGCGCAATACGCGGGTCGCGGTCTCCCGGGAGACGCCCGCGATATTGGCGAGGTCGCGGTGCGTGAGGCGCAGCGCGATGCGCACGCCGCCGTCGACGCGCTCGCCCTCGCGTTCGCACAAATGGTACAGCGCCATGCGGATGCGGGCTTCGGCATTGCGGTGCGAGAGCACCTCGATCTGTTGCCAGGCTTCGCGGCAGCGCGTGCAGAGGCTTCCCATCAACGCCTGAGCAAAGGGCTCCCGTTTCAGGAGCTCGCGAAAGCGGCTCCTCGACAGCGACAGGATCGACGCCCGAGCCACCGCGGTCACCGTCGCCGGCGGGCTGTGTCCGTCGAGGAGCGACATCTCGCCGAAGAAATCAGCGACGCCCCGGAACGCCAGGATCACTTCGCGCCCGTCGGGAAGCCAGCGCGAGACCTTCACGCGGCCGTCGCGGACGATGTACATGTAGTCGCCCGCTTCCTCCTCCGTAAACACGATCTGACCGCGCTCGAAGCGGCGCTCGATCAAGCGCTCGGACAGCGCCTGGAGGTCGTCGTCGTGGAGCGTCTCGAAGAGCGCCACGCGGCGCAGAAAGTTTTGGTCGATGCCCATGCCCGTCCCTTCACCTCATGCCATCGCCGATTTGGGCCGGGACTTGAGCGGAACCCTCTTTTGCGGGGGCGAAACCCAGCATTCGAAGCGCCAGGCCTACGCTGTGGCCGGAATGCCCCCCTCGCCCGCCCGCGCGGGTGAGGCGTTGCGATAGAAGAGCATCGCGTCGTCGATGCGCGCCAGCATGCGGTGGTAGAGGCGGATCTTGAACCCCTCGAGGGCGGCGTAGCCAATCAGTGCGAAAATCGATGAGGTCAACGCGAGCGCCAGTGCCCCCATTTCGAGGGAATCGCTGGCGATGCGCATCGAGAGGAACAGGATCAGCAGACCACAGGTGGTTCCGATGAAGCCGATCGGCGGCAGGATGCTGGCGAACATCGAGATCGGCCGAGCGAAGCGGGCGTCAAAGTCGTTGAGCACATACTGCTTCGACGCATCGACGACGAACTCGGTGGGATAGCCGCTCTGGTTCTCGCGCAGCGCCTTGCGCAACACCTGGAGCATCTCGACGGTGATCGAACGCGAGCCGCCGCTCCCCTGGCGCACATGGCGTTCGAGCTCGGCGTTCTTGAGCCGCCGGGTCACGCCGAGGGCCGAGAGAGCCACTTTGCCGCCTTTGAACAGCGGGATGAAGACGGCCGCCATCGAGACCACCGACACGAGGAGGGTGACCGCGACATCACCCGAGAGGGAATCGAACATGGGGTTTCGCTCCAGCTAGAAGTTTGGCGATAGACCGGGCCTGCGGGGCTAGATGTCCCACTTGCGATCGGAGAGCTGGTCGAGCGCTTCTTGCAACGTCGATTGCTCCCCGACCGGATAGTTGACCAGCATGGTTTCGCGTCCCTTGAAGCGGTCCTCAAGGTCGTCGAGTACGTCTTGCATTTCTCCGGGCTTGCCCAGGAGCATGTAGACCTCGGCCTGCACCAGCCGGATGTTGGCGTCGAGACCGAGCAGCTCGGGATGATCGCTCTGCCAATCGGCATCGAGAATCGGCTGCAGATGGGAGTCCATGTAGGACTCGGCGAACTTCCGGAAGAGCGCCATTCCGTTGCCGTCCCGCCGCCGGCGCAGCGTCTCCAGGGTCTCCTCGAAGTGGACGAGGTCGGCGTAGGCGCGGCGCACTTCCTGCTTGCGCACCGCGAGGTTCTCGCCACCCATGGGCGCGGTGGGTTCGATCGTCGAGCCCATCTCGAGGAAGTGATCTGCAACCTTCTCGTTGGGCGAAGCGCACGCGACCAGGAGTCCGAGGGCCGGAGCCAGCAGGGCGGTGCGCAAGCGGCCGCGCGCGGCGTCGTTCATGTGGTTCATCATCGCGTCTCTCCCCGACCCTTAGCCTCGGGCCTCGTGGTACATGCGGCGGAGTAGCACGTGCATCGGATGATCCCGGCGCCCGCGCAACTCCCCGGCGAGCCCGTCGGTCTCGAGCACCGACTTGTAGATCGGAAGCGTTCGGGTGCGCGCGTCGACCTGTTTGTTGAGCCGCTCCACGAGTGCCTGGGTTTCCGTGATCTGGAGATTCAATTCCTCCAGTTCCGCGGCGTTGAGGCCGCCGGCGCCCGAGGCGCTTCCCCAGTCATCGTCGGCCGGCGCGGCGGGGAGCGCGTCACCGACACCGAAGCGCCGGTCGCGCAGCGCCTTGAGCTTGGCCTCGGCGGTGTCGCGCTGGGTCCGCAGGTCCGCGAGCCCCTCCTCGAGTTCTTCCACACTGCGGGCTTCGGCAAAGCCCAGGTACATGAGCGCCTGGCTGTCGGAGAGGGCACGCCGCAGCGTGGCAAGTTTTTGTGCGCCGGGTTCGCCGTTGTCGATCCACGCATTGAGGGCTCGCGAGCGCACCGCGTCTTCAGCCGCCGGCAGCACTAGGCCCAGGTACTCGCTTTCGCGGCCCTGTCGTTCGAGCGCCGCCGCGAGATTCGTGAAGAGCGTTCGATCGAAGGGGAACACCTTCATCGCGGCGCGGTAGCGCCGCGCGGCCAGGTCGATCTCCGGCGCCGTGGGCTGCTGCGCGTACAACAAAAACGCGTCGCCGACACCCTTGGCGGCTTCGTGCGCGGCGAAGTAGGCCGAATCGGGGATGCCCTCTTTCTCCTCGGAGGTGGCGTATTTGAGGAAGAAGGCGAGGTAGCGCCCGTAGAGGCGCGCCGCATTGCGGGCGCTCTCGTCCGCCTCACTGTTCTGCTCCGCCGCTTTCGAAAGGTAGTAGTCGGCGATGTTGAGGGTGGCCTCTTGCACCTCTTCCCAAAGGCGCACCATCGCCTCCACATATGACTCGCGCCCCGTCTTCGCATAGCCGAGCCGGCGCCAGCCCTTTTCGGTGTCGAGTTCGGCCACCATCTCGTTGTAGATCTCGATGATGTCTTCCATGTGGAAGGGTGCTTCGATTTCGGGGTCGACACCCAGCCGCTGCTTGGCGGCGTACACCTCTCCGAGCTGGCGCAGGACTCGCGTGTAGACGGCGACCTCGCCCTGGGTGGTGAAGGCTCGGTCGAGAGCGGTCTGGTAGGCGCCCGTCGCCACGCGGATGGCCTTGACGCTCTCCTCCGAAAGTCCCTCGGTGGCGAGCAGTTCACGGGATTTTTCGTGCATCTTGTTCGCTTCGAACAACGCCAGCGTGAAGGTCAGGCTTCCGGCATCCGACTCGGGCCCGTTCAAACGGTTCACGATGCGTTCGAGGTAACCGCGCGCCGAAGCCTGCAGCGGAATGACGTCCGGGTAGGCGCCCACCCGCTTGTCGAGCAGCATCCGCACGATTGCGCCGAGGGGGTCGAGGTCTTTGTTGACTCCCATCTCCTGGCTGCGGATCAAGATCAGCCGCGCGACGTTCTCGTAGATGTACGGCAGCGCGGAGGCGAAGCCCGAATTGGGCGTACCGTCCAAGGAGAGGGTCTGGAGGGCCTCGAAAGGCGTCTCGAGGGGCACTACCACTTCGCTCCAGAGGTCGAGCATTTCTCCCACAAAATCATGGGAGCGACCCTTCTCGAGCGCCTGGTTCGCCATGATGTAGCGGTACCAGTAGCGGTTCTCGTGGCGTTCGAGGCGGTCTTCGAGGGAGTGCGCGGTCTCGACGCTCTTCTCGAGGGACTTCTTGTCGGAGTAGGCCAGATAGTGCAGGAGGTAGGCGATCGCCCGGCGCCGCTTGAACACCTCATCGGTCGCGTCGCCCTCGAGCGGCGCCGCGAAGTGTTCGGTGATGTAGCGTTCGAGCGGGACGCCGGCCTCGTTCCCGTATTCCTCGAGGCGCATCTGCAGCGCCTCCGGCTCGGCCGATGAGTACACGTACGCGAAGTCGATGTACCCCGTCCACGGATCCGCTTCGGCCCCCCCCGCCGTCCGGCTTCCCAGCCCCGTGAGAGCCGTGAAGGCGACGATGAGCAACGTCGCGCACTGGGTCTTGCACTTCATCTTTCGCTCCACTCCTGGCGATTCCTAGCCCGCCCCGCGCAGACACTCGAGCGTGAGCCGCAGCTCGACGCAGCGATCGGCTTCTTTGCGGTTCGGGGCGCGCTCGATCCACATCAAGAACGCGTTCAAGTTCTTGGTCTCGATGAAGCGGTAACGACCCGCGGAACTGGAGCATTCCTCCCGGCCGCCAATTGCCCCCATGACCTCGAGCTTGAGTTCTTCTTCCTCCCGGTCCGAACGACACGCGGCGAGGGAGCTCAACGCCACCGCTTCGAGCCGGTCGTCGTCGAGCCGATGGCCCCTCGATCGCGTTTCCGGAGCCACCCTTTCGGTTCGGTTCGACGTGGGATTTGCCTGAGCCCTGCCGTGGGAGGAGGTGGAGATTGCTCCCACCGGGCTGAGCGCCTTGGGCATCGAGCGGCGCGCGGCAGTGGGCGCGGGCTCGGCGCGCGCCACCCGCAATGTGCGCGCGCTCTCGGGTGCCGGCGACGGCGCGGCCGAGGCCGGCGGGGCACTCAGATCGAACGAGATCTTGGGCGGTGCTGCGCGGGCCGTTTTGATCGGTTCGGGCCGCCGCTGGGGCGCCCGCGTCGGAAGCGGCGCCGGTGCTCGTTCCTCAGGGACGTCGAGCGGCGTCATCGGCGCGAGCTTGGGCGGCGCGGTTCGCTGCGGCGGGCGGCTCGGGGTGCGCTCGGTGCGCGGGGGCAAGGGGGCGCGAGTCGCCGCGAGCAGCGGGTTCTTCGGCGGAACCGGGTCGATCGCCAAGGGCGGGGGCGGGGCCAGCGCCGGTCGCTCCGGCTCGGGTTCGGGGCGCAACGCCCGCTCCAGGGGCGGCGGGGGCGGTTCCGGTTGCTGCGGAAGTGCATCGATCTGCACGCGGGGCGGCGACCGTCGCGCCACTTCGACCGGGCGCGGCGGCGGCGGTTTCGGGAGCGCGCGCTCGACGGGTTTCGGGGGCGGCGGCGGCTCGGGTAGCTTGGGCCGCAGCGGCGGAGCGGGGGGTGGCGGCGGGAGCTTCGCGGGTGGCGGCAGTTCCTGCGCCTGGGTGATCTGCACCTCGGGCTCCGGCTCCGGCAGCACTTCGGGTTCCGGTTCGGGCTCGGGTTCCGGCTCGGGCGTGAGCTCCTGCGGGGCGGGCAGCAGTTCGGGCTCGAGCTGGACGACTTCCAGATCTGTGGTGTCGATCTGCTCCCGCGACATCGTAGCCATCAGTGCGAGCACGAGGGTGGCCAGAAATCCCAGCACCGGGGCTGCGGAGAGGGCGCTGCGGAGGTTCCCCGACCAGCCCTCGCTGGCGAGCTCCGCCGCGATCGCGCGCAACCCGGCGGCCAGGGTTGCCGGCGGCTGCGGCTCCCGGGGCGGGTCCGGGTTGAGGATGATGCGCGCGGCGCCGTAGCCGTAGCGCTCGCGGATGCGCCAGTCGCTCATGGGTTCACTGCCGCGCGAAGACCGGGGCCACTGTGGCGCGGCGACGACTTGGCCAGAACTCTTCCAGGAATCCGAGGGCATCCAGCATGTCCTGGCTGCGTGAGTCCGCGTGCGGGGCGAGGATCGGTTTCTGGGTATCGGTCGCGTGCAAGGCCTGGAGCTGCTCGCGGAGCTCGGTCGCGCTCAGCCGGACCGAGTAGGCGTCGTCGTTGCCCGGACTCGGCAGTATCAGTTCAAACGGCTGGGGCTCGGCGCCGGCCTCAGGCTCGGGCTGCGGCGGATGGACGCGCAGCTGCCAACGCTCGGGAGCCTTCTTCGGCAAGTCGGTGGTCGCGCCGGCTTGGATGCGCGGGACGATCACCTCGCCCAGTTCCAAGCCCATCCCGGTGCGATCGCCGCCGACTTGCGTCATGGCGATGATCATCAGGAAGGCGAGGTCGACGAAGGAAAACAACCAGGCGGGAGCGGAGTCGTTCGACGTCGTCATCGCTCCCCTTTGCGGATGCTTTCGTCGCGCAAAGCGTGATCACCATCACACAGCGCGGAAAGAAAGTGCTCGATAGGAGGAGGCCGACCGGAGAGCGACCGGCAAGCACACGGCGAGAGCCGCGAGCAGACCGGATGTGACAGGCGTCTGCGCGCCACCCCGCGAGCCCGCAGGCGAAGTTCGGCAGAGAGGAAGCATGGCTCGAAGCCGGTTCTGGATCGCCGTGACCGTTACGATCCTCAGCCTCATCCCCGGGTCCGGTGTGCGCGCCGCAGATCTCTATGTGTCGGGCGAGCTGATCAACTCGTTCACGAGCGGGAAGGGCAGCGGCGAGATCTTCCTCGGCAACCAGAATACGCCGCTCTTCGAGATCGAGGGCACCGACTCGGACTCATCGCCTGGCTTCGGTGGCGCGTTGGGTATTGGGTTCGGGATCGACGAGCTGCGCGCCGACATCCGCGGCTACGACATGCCTCACTGGAGGGTGCGCATGGAGCTCGAAGGCATCTTTGGGCGCAAGTACGATTTCCGCCATGAGCTCGCTACGCAATCCGGTTCCCAGGCACCGCCGGTCAACGCCGGCAACACCATCTTCTCGGAGATCGAAGCGTGGACGGTGATGACCAATGTCTGGTTCGATATGCCGGTGCAGCGGCCCATCTCCTGGATGTTCGGCCGGATCCCCATTTTGCATCCACTCTCGCTCTACCTGGGCGGCGGCATCGGGCTGGCACGCGCTGACTTCAAGACCACCGACAACGTGTCGGCGGGATCAGACACGGTCAACCAGTTCGCCTGGCAGGCGGGCGGGGGCCTCGGGTACCGCCTCAATCAATGGGCGACCTTCCAGGTCGGGTACCGCTTCTTCGATATGGGCGATCTGGAGACCAAGGTGCTCTTCGGCCAGAACACCCTGACGGGCAATCAGTCGCTCGACCTCACTTCGCACGAGTTCATTTCGACGATCCGCATCGCCTTCTACCAGGCGCCACTGGAAGAAATGGCCCCGCGCCGGTGGGCGCTTCCGCGCCTGGGCGGCTGGGAGCGCCCGAGCTGGTGGCGGCGTACCGCGCGCCGCTGGTCGAAGTGGCGCTGGAGCCGCCCGCGCTGGCTCGGGGGGTATTGACCCAAGCCGCGGGAGTCCCAGCGGCTTGGGGCCACTGTCGGTCCTCGCGCGCCCATCCCAAGCACCGTTCGCGCCCCCCATCCGCCCCGTTAAGCTCCTCTCACTGTGCTGCCCCGCGCGCTTCTTATCGCCGTCGCGAGCGTGGTGCTTTGGGCGCCGGTCGCTTCCGCCCAGGCGCCGACGCGGTCCCCCGACGCTCCGGTGCGGGTCTACGGCCTCGAGCTGGAGCGCCTCGCAGACCGCGAGCGGATTCTGATCTTTGCCGAGAAGCCGTTGCGGTATGAGCTAGAGGTGCCCGGGCCCGGGCGCCTGTTGCTGCGGCTCCACGAGACCGTTCTCGATCCCTCTGCGCCGACCCGCGTGCTCCCCCCAGTGGAGGGGAAAGTTCGCGAACTGCGGGCCAGCGAACATCTGGCGACGGGAGAGCCACAGGTCTGGGTCGAGATTGATCATCGCTCGGAGCAGCAGGCGCAAGTCTCCCAACGCGGTGCGATGGTGGCCGTCGATTTTCCGGTTCCGCACCTCGGGCGATCGAAGTCTTTTCGCCTGCTGTTCGAAGACGCCGAGATCGCGGACGTGGTCGAGGGAATCGCAGTCGCCACGGGGACGCGGTTCATTCTGGACGACCGCCTCCAGGGCCGCGTGACGCTGGCGGTCTCCGACCGTGTCAATGAGAGCGAAGCTCTCGAACTCCTCGATGCTGCGCTCTATCTAAAGGGGTTCATCGCCGTCCCTGCGCCGGGCGGCTATCGCAAGATCGTGCCCGTCGACCAACTCGCCGCGCGCGCGCCCTTCGGACCGGGCGCGCCTCGCGCTGGGGGGGAAGGGCCCGTCCTGACCTTGGTGCGCCTCGAGCGCATCGACCCCCAGGCTGTCATTGGTGTCCTCGCCGACGCGCTCGGTGCCACCGGCCTCGCTTTGCCGATCGATGCGACCCGCAGCGTGCTGATCGCCGGGACGGAAGGACAAGTGCGGCGCTGGGTCTTCCTCGCGCAAGCGCTCGACCGCGCCTCGGACGAGGTCTTGCGCCTGATCCGCATCCGCTATCGGCCCGCAGACGAAGTGGCGAGCTTGATCGAGGAGCTGTTCCGTCCCGAAGCCGCGGCCGATGCCGAGGAGCTCGAAGTATGGGCCGATAGCCGCTCCAATACGCTCATTGTGCGCGCCACACCCCATCGTCTCGACGACATCCGCGAATGGGTGAAGGATCTCGATCAGCCCCGCGAGGGTGAGGGAAACGTCGAGGTAATTCCGGTGGAATACGTCGATCCGGACGATCTGGCAGATCTGCTGCTCAGCCTCGCGGCCGCCACGACGCCGCCCCTCGTTGTCGCCGCGGGCGCGGAACCCGCCGCTGAGGCCCTGGCGAGCCGTCAGCTCTCCGTGGCGGTGCACGGGCCCACGCATTCGCTCGTGGTCAGCGCAGAGCCCGAAACCCTGGCCCTGGTCCGCGAAGTCGTGGCGGCGCTCGACCGCCGGCTTCCGCAGGTGCTCGTGGAAGCCTCGGTGACCGAGGTGACGGTCGGCGATGAATTCGAGCTTGGCTTCGACTTCAGCGTCACCCTGGGCAGCCCCAATTCGCCCAACGACGGTTTCGCCCGCATCAGTTCCACTACGAGCGGCGGTCTCGCCGAGCCGGGCGTGACCGACGTGGATTTCGCTGCGCGGCTCAACCACGACCAGGTGATGATCCCGATCCTCGACGACAACGGAAACGTGACCCAGGTGCTCGAGATCCCGCTGCAACAGATGGCGATCACCGCGGACAGCACCAATGTCGGTAGCCGCAGGGTGATGCAGCCCACCTTCATCGCGGCGAGCGGAGAGGAGCAGGAGTTCTTCGCGGGAAGCAACATCCCGGTTCCGCGCGCCGCGGAGAGCGACGGGAGCAATCCGCTCCAGGTGACCAGCGCGATCGATCGCGAGGATGTGGGCGTACGGCTCCGCGTGCGCCCGACGCTCGGCGAGGAGGGCGGCATCACGCTGGAAACCGACCTGGAGCTGACCCAGGTCGATCAGAAACTTACGCAAGCACTCCTCGGCGCCCCGAGACCCTCGGTCCCGCTTCCCGGCGTGACCCAGCCGGGCGTCGAACAGATCGGCGTGTCCCTCGGCCAGCGCCGCGTGTCCACGCTCGTCCGCCTGCGGGACGGCGAGTACGCGGTGATCGGCTTTCTGGTCGAGAAGGTCGAGATGGAGAGCGCAACCGGCGTCAAGTTGCTGCGCGATATTCCCGTCCTCGGCCGTCTCTTCGAGACCAAACGCAGCGAGAAGTTCAAGCGCTATTTCATGGTGGCGCTGCGCGCCTCAATCCTGCGCGACGCCGCCGACAACCTGGCCGCCTCGCTCCGGATGCGGTTGGCGTTCGAACGCTCGCTGGCGCGGGTGAACGATCTCCGGCGCGGTGACGCCGCGGCCTATGCCGTGCTCGTCACGACGCGGCCCCGCCTCGAGGAGGTGACGGCGCTCGCCGAGGCGCTCAGCTTGCCATCGTCCGAACGAATCGAGATCACGCACTGGGAGTGGGCGGGCAAGGAGCGTTACGACCTCTACGTGACCGGTTTCCCTTCGATCAGCAAGGCCGTGGAGGCCGCCAACCGCCTCGCCGATGCGCATCCGTCCGAGCTTTGGCAGCCACAGGTGGTGTCTATTCCCACCACCGAAGAGATCCAACGCGCCAGCGCCCAGGCCGCAGGGCCAGCAGCCGGATTCGAATCACCACGAGGGAGCTCGACCCCGTCGAACTGACCTCCCCGATATTCCATCCGTGGCAGACTTCCCCCCTTGACCAATCGTCTTGTAGAGCGAGCCTTACGCTCTTGTTATTTGGCCACGTGGGGGTGGAGCCAGGGTGACGAGAATCCCATCAGAAAACGTGATTTATGTGGCGAGCACCACCCGCCTTGCGATAGGATGCGTGCGCTTCGCGATCGCGGCGGTGCCCAGTGGGTCGAACCTGCGGCGCGAAGAGGGCAATTGCTGGAAACGCGGAAGTGCCCATGCGAAGCGGCCGTAAACTGAAGCCCGTCTGTGTCTCTCGAGCCCCCCACGCATCACCCCCCCCTGGGGCTCGAGGGTTCCACCACCCGGAAACGAGCTTCCGCAGCTGCGATCGGGAAGTTCGCAACTGCGATTGCCGCAACCGAAATACGCCCAGCGAGTTAGTAGACCAAATTGCTGCCTCACCAAGAGAATCGGAAGAGTCCTTCCGGGGCATATCACCCATGAACGCTACGGGAATGGTGTCTGCCGCATGAGTGCCGAAAACGCGCGGAGCGCGGTCGGCAGCTTGCCGGACCCCTGGGGAATCGAATGAGCCAGCCCGCGGCACGGGTGCTGCTGGTCGAGCCGGATCCCGCCGTGGCGGAGGGGATGGTCTCCGTGCTGGCGAGCCAGGGAATCGCCGCAGCTACGGCCCATGCGGCT
>CAZTOE010000103.1:0-14460 GCA_964615045.1 uncultured Spirochaetales bacterium | reverse complement strand
ATAGGCGCGCTCGGTGAACCACATCATAAACATGGCGCGATACTCCTTGACATTCGGTTGGTCAGCCGAGAAATGCTTGCAGCTCGGCGAGAAAATCCTCGCGCTTCTCGATCTCGGGGCGATGCCCGCACTTCGGGAAGGTTACCAATTTTGCATCCGGAATCGCGCCGCGGAACGCCTCGCCGGCGCTGCGCGGCACCACCCGGTCCTGGTCGCCCCAGAGCAGCAGCGTCGGAAGACTCTGCGCGGCTCCCAGCAAGTGGGGCAGGCTCGGGTTATGCATGTAGGGCTTCCAGGCGATGCGGGCGGACTCCGCGCGCGCGTCGTCGAACGCCTCGAATTGCTCCGGCGTAAGCTCGGCGCCGTAGAGCTTGGCGAACTCGTCGGTCTCGGCCGCATCGAGCACTGACTGCCGCAGATAGGCCTCCGCGGTCAGCATGTACATGTCGAGGATCTCCCCCTCCGGGGGTCGAATCCCCAGGGCACCCACCAGGATCATGCGGGAGAACAGGGCCGGGTCACTGGCAGCCATCTCGGCGGCGATCCAGCCTCCCAACGAAAATCCGATCGCATCGATCGGCGCGAGACCTTGTTCCCGGAGATACCAGGCATAGAAGCAGCCCAGATCGCGCACGTTGGCGATCCAATCGATGCGGTCAGTCCGGCCAAAGCCGGGGTGCTGGGGCACCAACAGGGTCCGGCTCTGGGCGAGGGTCTCCTGCCAACCGGTGGTGCCGGGACAGCCAAGCTCCTCATGCAACACCAAAAGCGGTCGCCCACTGCCCGCTTTGCGCACCATCAGGTCCGCGTCGCCCACCTGGACCACTTCTTGGGTCCACCGCAAACCACCGCCGTTCCCCATGCTTTGTCCCCGTCCTCTCGTTTTGCTGGCTCATGCCATACCGGCGTCGAGGCCGCGGTGTGGGAAGAGTCGTCAGACCGCCATCCACGACCCGAGCCCGATCGATGATATTCTCGCCGCACTGCGTCACAGGGCCGAGCCCGGGTCTCAAGGGCGCCCAGCGAGTTGTGGCTTCCTGCCTCGGTTCGACTCGCTGGGGGCTTCGGATTTGCCCAGTCCCCAGACACTGGTTCGCACGCGCGCAGCGCATTGTACCGCAAAGGATGCGATAGCCTCGCCCGTTGTGGAACATCAATCCGTCGACGCCAATGGGATCCGTCTGCACGTCGTGACAGCGGGCCCTCCCGCGGGAGAGCCGGTCGTGTTGCTCCACGGGTTTCCGGAAACCTGGTACGAGTGGCGCAAGGCGATTCCGGCGCTCGAGGATCGCTACCGCTTGATCGTCCCCGACACCCGTGGCTTTGGCGATTCCGGCAAACCCCCGGGCCCCTACGATCGCCGCACCCTGGCGGCGGACATCTTCGGCGTGCTCGACGCCCTGGGCGTTGGGCGTGCCGCGGTCGTCGGGCACGACTGGGGTGGCATCATCGCTTTCAAGATGGCGATCGATTGCCCCGAGCGCGTGTTGCAGCTCGCGCTCCTCGACACGCTTTGCACCGTATGGCATCCGGGCGCCAAACACGGTTTCTGGTTCAAGGCGCGACCGCGGCCGGAGGTATTCTTCGCCAAGCACCACGCAGCGTTCATCGAGCGGATGTTGGCGGGAAGCTCCGAACCCGCCTTGCCCGGCTGGCCCGCGTCACCCTGGGTGGGCCGGAGCTCCGTGGCCCTTGGCGCCGCCTCCTGGGCGACGCCGGAAGACATCGCGACCTACCAGCGCGCCTTTGCGGACCCCGCGGCGCACCGCGCGGCGATCACCTACTACCGCGACGCGCTCGCGTTCTACCGCGTGACGCCCGCCCATACCTTCGACGCAAGGGAAAGCTACGAGGCTTTGACGGCCGAGCAGGTGGGCGAGGCCTGGGAGCGGGGACTCGAGCACCATCCGCTGGGCGGGGAGTTTCTCGACTACGGGCCCGAGGATCGGCGCAAGCAGTACCCGGGCCCGACGCTTTGGATGTTCGCTGATCCGAAGGGGAAGCGGCGGCCCGGCGAGATCCCCGGCAGCAATCCGTTCTCGGATCAGTTCCGCCACTACTTCCCGGATCTTCGCGTCGAGCCGGTGCCCGCCGCCGGGCACTTCTTCCCCGAAGAGAAACCCGCGTTTACCAACGCGCGCCTGCGGCGCTTTCTCGAGACGTGCGCTTAGCCGCTTCGCAGCACGCGTCCCGCTCGGGCGCCCGTTTCCTCGAGGCCTTCCATCAAGACCTGGCCGTTCACAATCGTGTAGGCGTAGCCGGCGGATTGCTGGACATAGCGACCGCTCCCCCCCGGCAGATCGTGCACGAAGGTTGGCGGCGGGAGCCGCAGCCCCTCGAAGTCGATCACGTTGAGGTCCGCGAAGGCGCCCTCGCGGACCACGCCGCGATCGCGAATGCCGTAGAGCTCGGCGGTTTCACTGGTGAGCTTCCGGATCGCCTGCTCGATCGTGAAGTGCCCCCGCTCCTGCACCCAGTATTTGAGGAAGTAGGTCGGCAGACTCGCGTCCATGATCTGCCCGCAGTGGGCGCCCGAGTCGCTCAGTCCGATCACCACGTTGGGATCGTCGAGGAGGACCTGCACGGCGTCGAAGTTCGGGTTCAAGAACGGATAGTTGAATAGCGCCCGCCCCTGGTGTTCGAGCGAGAGTCGAATGAACGCCTCGGGGGCGCTCACCCCGAGCCGCCCGGCGTGGGCCGCCAAGCTGTCTTCGCGGCCGTGGTCGTAACGCGCCTCTCCGCTGGGCAACAGGAAGATCTGCGCGAAGTCGATCGGCGGCGGATCCTCCAGGGCCTCTCGGACCATGGCGGCGCGATAGGACTCGTCGCGGAGTTTGGCGAGCTTCTCCTCGAGCGATAGCGAGCGGAGTGCGCGCCAGGAGGGGGCGCGGTCGAAGGGCGTGCGGTTCACGAAGCCGAAGAGCACGCCGATCCCGCGCGTGGTCGACTGCGCCAGGATACGCGCCCCGCGGGCGTTGCTCGCAGCGATGCGCTCGAGCATCTGCGCGTAGACGTCGGGGTGGGTGCGGCTCTGGGCGAGGCCAAAGGTCACCGGTCGCCCGGTCGCGAGGCTCACTTCCGTCATCCAATGCACTTCGCGTTCGAGGTCTGCGGGGGTGCCGCGGTCGATCCCGGGCGCGGCTTCGACGACGCCGCGTCCAAGCTCGCCGAGCGCCCGTGAGATCCCCATGAGCTCGTCGAAGGTCGCGAATGTGCCCGGGACCGGATCGCCCTCCGGCGTGCGATGCAAGATGGTGCGCGAGGTGGAAAAGCCGAGTGCGCCGCCGGCGATGGCTTCGGCGACGATCTCGCGCATTCGGCCGATGGCCGCTTCGTTCGCCGGTTCGTTGGCGAGACTTTCGTCACCCATCGCCCAGTAGCGCACCGCGCAGTGTCCGACCAAGCCGCCGACGTTGATGCCCTTCGGAAGGTCGTCCAACGCCCGCAAATACTCGCCGTAGGTTTCCCACTTCCACGGCATCCCGGCGGCGATGGAGCTCGCAGCCACATCCTCCACCGACTCCATCAGGTGCGCGAGGTAATCGCGGTCCTCCGTCCGACACGGGGCGAAACTCACTCCGCAATTCCCCATCACTACCGAGGTCACGCCGTGCCAACAGGACGAGGAAGCGATCGGATCCCACCAGATTTGCGCGTCGAGATGGGTGTGGATGTCGACGAAACCCGGTGTCACGAGGTGGCCGTCGGCGTCGATCACGCGCGTGGCCGGCTCGTCGATCTTGCCCACCGCCGCAATGCGATCGCCCCGCACCGCGATGTCGGCGCGCCGCGGCGCAGTGCCGGTTCCATCGATCAGGGTGCCGTTGCGAATCACGAGGTCGTAAGCCATGGCGTCGTCCCTTCCGCTAGGAGTGGGGCGAGAATAGCAGGAGAGGGCTCGCCTCGTGGTCGCCGCGTCTAGCCGCGACGTCCCTCCGCTGCGGCTTGGCGGACGAGCCCGTGGCGGAGCAACTGGCTCACCTGATCGAATGCCTCGCTAGGGGTGAGCCCGGTCTCGCGCAGAAACTGCGGATCGCGGATGCGTCCGACCGCGGCATCGAGCGCGGCCGCCGCGACGGCGGGATGGATGCCCTTGAAGGCGCCCGCCTCGATGCCGGCTTCGATCAGCTCGCGCAGCGTTCGCATGGCTCCCCGCTGATGTTGATCGAAAAGCTGGCGCGCCGGTGTGTAGCTGAACACGTCGTCGAGGAAGGTCGTCCCGATGGGCCGCAAGCTCGAGATCGTGCCTTCGAGGAAGGCCTCGACCCGGTCGCCGGCGTCCTGACACGAGTACGCGCGGTCGCGGGCTTCGCGGCCGATGCGCCGGAGGATGCGGTCCTGAACCCGCAGGAACAGCTCCTCTTTCGTGGGCGCCAGGGCGTAGAGCGTGCTGCGCGAGCAGCGAAGGCGCCCAGCGAGGCTTCCCACGGTGAGGGTCCGAAACCCCCCCTCCAGAAAGATCGCTTCGAGCTGGTCGAGGATCTGACCGCGACGCTTTGAGCCCCGGGGAAGCGAGCGGAGTGAAGGTCGTTCTTGCTCCATACGTTAATGTGTACCATATTCTTGTTTTGAGTACAGATAAGCCCACGCCGAGTGCCCTGAAAGGACCCCGATGGACCCGCGACCCCCGGCTCCGGCCGAGATCATCGACGTCGATGCCTACCAACGGAATGGTTACCCGCATGCGGCGTGGGAACGGCTGCGACGCGAAGCTCCAGTCGCCTGGTGCGAGACGGAGGGATACCTGCGGTTCTGGGCGGTCACCCGCTACGCCGATGTGGTCCGAATTTCGAAGCGCCCGGAGCTCTTCGTCAACAGCCGGGGCACCGTTGCGTTACCCAAGAGCCAGATCACCTACGACGATCCGCTGACCCACAACCTGCTGACGATGGATCCCCCCGAACACCGCATCTATCGGGGCCTGATGAGCGACCACTTCAAACCTCGCTCAATCGCACCGAAACGCGCCGAGGTGGAGCGCATCGCCCACGCTCTGCTCGACGCGGTGGCCGAACGCGAGCGTGTCGACTTCGTCGGGGAGGTGTCGGCGGTGCTACCGCTGGCGGTGATCGCCGAGATGCTGGGGGTCCCCGCGGAGCAACGCGACCGCTTCATCGATATCACGAATCGGATCATCGGGGCCGCGGATCCCGAGTTTCAACGGGGAACGCCTCGGGAGACCAGTGAAGCCGCCTTCAAAGAGGGTTATGCGTATTTCAGTGAGCTCGTGGCGCAGCGTCGCGCCGAGCCCCGCGAAGACCTCACCAGTATCTTGGCGAACGCGCGCATCGACGGCGCTTGGGTACCCGAGTTCGAGCTCCTCTCCTATCTCATGTTGCTCGTTGCGGCCGGCTTCGAGACCACACGTAACGCCACGAGCGGTGGTCTGCTCGCGTTGCTCGAAACTCCCGGCGCCCTCGAGACGCTGCGCCGCGAGCCGGAGCTGATCGATGTCGCTGTGGAAGAGATCCTGCGCTGGACCAGCCCGGTGATCCATTTCCTGCGCACAGCGACCGAAGACGTCGAAGTGAACGGCGCGAAGATCAGGGCCGGCGAACGCGTGGCACTCTTCTATCCCTCGGCCAATCGCGACGAGGACCTCTTCGAGCATCCGCAGACGTTTTCGATCCGCCGGCGAACCAATCGCCACATCGCCTTCGGGATCGGCGAGCACTTCTGCCTGGGCGCCCATCTGGCCCGCCTCGAGCTGCGCGCGATCTTCGGCGCCTTGGCGCAACGGCTCGAAGACGTCCGCGTGGTGGGACCGGTCGAGCGCTTGCGGTCGAGCTTCATCGGTGGCATCAAACGCCTGCCGCTCGAGCTGCGGTTGAGGGAAGCCACCCCGTCATGAAGTTTCGCGACTACGAGAAGATGCCGCCCGTCGGTGCGGTGATGACGCCCTTTCCGCACTTCGTCCGGGCCGACGAGTCGCTGGCCGAGGTCGAGCGACTGATGGCCGAGCACGACATCCGACACGTCCCGGTGCAGGAAGAAGGGCGCGTGGTCGGCGTGATTTCGGAGCGCGATCTGCGGGCCCTCGCCCGGCCTGCACTGCGGCCGGCAGAGGTCGAGAAGCTTCGCGCGGGCGATATCCTCACCCCCGAGCCCTACGTCGTCGATTTCGGAACGCCCCTGGCCGAGGTGGTCTCCGAGATGGCCGAGCGCCGGATCGGCTCCGCGATCGTGGTGCGGCGCGGCAAGCTGGCCGGGATCGTCTCGGTCGTCGATGTGTGCCACGTCCTGGCGAGTGTTCTCGAGCTCTACTTCCCTTCGCCCGGGGGCGACGAGGTCGCCTGAGCGGAGCGGCGCCGCGCGTCTTCAGTACGCCTCCGAGAGCTCCGCCAACGCCGCCTCGAGATCGCGGATCAGGTCCCACAAGTCGGGGACCAGTTCGCGGCACGCGACCAGTCCGAAATCGAGGCGGCCCTGGTAGCTCACCACCGTGATGTTGAGACCCATGCCCTCGCCCACCGTTGAGACGGGGATCATCGCCTTCAGCTGGGCGCCGGCCTGGTAGAGCGCATGACGGGGTCCCGGAACGTTCGAGATGACGACGTTGCAGGGCAGATTGACGCTGTCCGCAAGCCGGAGGCTGGCCACCAGCCGCGCCGCCTGGGCGGCGAGGGCGGGCGGCGTGAACTGGGAGAAGTCCTGGAGGAGGTGGGCCGGAATCGCGTTGTGGGCTTCCTTCGCGATCTGCATGGCCGCGTGAATCCGGGCGAGGCGCCGCTTCGGATCGGGCTCGTCGGTGGAGAGCTCGGCAAAGAGCATCGACACCTGATTGGAGTACGTCTCCGTCTCCGAGCCGGTGCGCACCGAGACCGGCACGCCGGCGACGAGCGAAGTCTCGGGAAGCTCGCCGTGGCGTTCCAGATAGCGGCGGAGTGCACCTGCGCAGATCGCCATCACGACGTCGTTCAGTGTGGTACCGGCGGCGCGTTTGATCCGTTTGAGCTCGTCGAGCGAGACCTCGGTAAAGGCGACGCGCCGGTGTGGCGTGATCGCGTGGTTGAAGGGGGTGCGCGGTGCCGCCATTGAGGGAAGATGCGGAGCTTCGTCCTCATCTCCCGCGGGCCACCACGCCCGCCACGGATCGAACAGCTTGAGTCCGCCACGGGCGCCGCCGGCGAGGAATTCGCCGAGCGCGCGCATCGCGTCGATTTGAAACTGGACCGCGCGCGCCGGCTGCATGAGGAGCGAACTGTAGCTCTGCGCCAGGAGCTCCCACGGCTCGGGTTCTCGCTCGGGCTTGTGCTCGGGCGCCGGCGAGATCTCGCGGCCTTCGGGCTCCACGTCGAGTAGCGTCGAGAGCAATTCCATACCGGACTGTCCGTCCACCGAGGCGTGGTGCATCTTCATCAGCATCGCGACGTCGCCGCTCGCAAGCCCTTCGATCACATAGAGCTCCCACAGCGGGCGCGACCGATCGAGGGGCCGTCCGATGATGCGCGCGACCAGCGCCGCCAGCTGCTCGTCGTCGCCGGGCGGAGGCACGCCGATATGACGCACGTGAAAATCGAGATCGAACGCGGCGTCCTCGATCCAGTAGGGGCGGTCGAGATTGAACGGAACCGGGACCAGGCGGCGCCGCAAAGGGGGCAGCAGGTGCAGCCGTTCTGCGACGTTGGCGCGGATCGCCTCGTAGGGCGCCCGCTCCCCGAAGCCCTTGCGCTCGTAGAGCGTAAGCTGGGAGATGTGGCCGAAGGTCGTAGCGGTTTCCATGTTGAGGAAACTGGTGTCGACACCGGAGAGTTGCTGCACGGCGAGTTCCTCGGTTGCACACGTCGGAGGGGTCGAAAGCGCGGCCGATCGTCCCATCCCGGGCGGAGCGCCGTCAAGTCCTCTGCCCCTGGAGAAGGGCGGAGCGCGCTAACCTGCCCGGGCCTCGCGATCGACCTCGACAGATCGATCGCAACGGATCAATCTCGGCCGTCTGCCCTCTATGGACTTCGACCGATCTCGACAGTGTACAGCGGGGAACCAAGCCAAGATGACCATGAGCTGGGGAGCGGCGGTCGCCGCGATGACCGGGGCCGGCGGGCCCTTTGAACTCGTCGAGGAGGAGCGCGACGGCCACAAGCTCAAGGTGTTCAAAAAGGCGCCGCCGTCGCTTCGCTCCCTCTACGACCTGGCGCGTGGCCGCGGCGACCAGATTTTTTTGGTGTACGAGGACGAGCGCCTGAGCTTTTCCGACGTCATGGCCCAGGTCGACACGCTCGCCGCCACGCTCACGGAGCGCTACGGCGTGCGCCCGGGCGATCGCGTCGCTATCGGGATGCGCAACTACCCGGAGTGGGTGATGTCCTTCGCGGCCATCACGTCGATCGGCGCCGTCTCGGTTTCCCTGAACGCCTGGTGGACGACCGAGGAACTCGACTACGCGCTGCGCGATTCGGGAAGCCGGGTGGTGATCGCCGACCGCGAGCGCGTCGAGCGCATTGCGCCCCTGCGCACCAATCTCGACCTGCGCGTCGTCTCGGTGCGGACCGATGAAGATGCTCCGGGTGTCGACCGCTGGTCGGCGGTGGTGAAGCCCGGAGCGAGCATGCCCGAGGTGGAGGTCGGGCCCGAGATGGACGCCACGATCCTCTACACCTCGGGCACGACCGGCCATCCCAAAGGCGCGGTCTCGACGCACCGGGCGGTGATCTCGGCGCTGCTTTCCTTCGGCTGCCGCACGGCGGTGAACGCCGCGATGGGCGCGGGACCGCCCCGGGACCATCCCTACCCGAGCAGCTTCATCCTGATCGTGCCGCTCTTTCACGTGACGGGCTGTGTACCCGTGATGCTCTCGTGCTTCGCGGTCGGGGCCAAGTTGGTGATGATGTACAAGTGGGATCCGGCCCGCGCGCTCGAACTCATCGAGCGCGAACGCATCACCCACTTCGTTGGGGTCCCCACCCAGTCCTGGGATCTGATCGAGTGCCCCGATTTTGCGCACCGCGATACCTCGAGCCTGATCTCGGTGGGGGGAGGCGGCGCGCCAGCGCCGCCCGAGCTGGTGCGCCGCGTCGATCGGAGCTTCAAAGTGGCGCGCCCCGGCATCGGCTACGGAATGACGGAGACGAATGCCTACGGGCCCAGCAACTCGGGCGACGACTACCTCCGCAAGCCCACGAGCTGCGGACGGGCGATCCCTTCGCTCGAGATGCGGGTGACCGATGAGGCGGGCGAGCCCCTCGGCCCCAACGAGGTCGGAGAGATCTGGTTTCGCGGCCCCAATCTCATCCGCGGCTACTGGAATAAGCCCGAGGCTACCGCGGAAACGATCGTCGACGGTTGGCTTCGCAGCGGAGATATCGGCTGTATCGACGAAGAGGGCTTTGTCTTCGTCCAGGACCGTGCCAAGGATATGGTCTTGCGCGCCGGCGAGAACATCTACTGCGCGGAGGTGGAGGCGGCGCTCTACGAACACCCCGATGTCTATGAAGCGGCCGTCTTTGGCATTCCCCACGAGCGCCTGGGCGAAGAAGTCGTCGCCGCGATCGTTCCCAAGGAGGGCAGGACGATCGACGCGCACGCGCTGCGGGGCTTTCTCGCCGAACACTTGGCGGCCTTCAAGATTCCGAGCCGCATCGAATTCTATGATGCGCAGCTCCCGCGGAACCCGGCGGGCAAGATCCTGAAGCGCGCGCTACGCGACGAACTCGCCGGAAAATCCGCCTAGCCCGCTCCGTCGTTCAGTGATTGCGTCCCGGTAGCGACGCCACGAAAACACTGCCCCCACCGGGTCGCGCCTCGTAAGAGACGTCGCCGCCGTGGTAGCGGGCCACCTGGCGGGCCAGCGCGAGGCCGAGCCCCACCCCGCCTTCATCGCCCTCGTGATGGCCGGCCGGTCGGTAGAAAGGTTCAAAGATTCGCTCCCGTGACGCCGGGGCGACGCCCGGCCCGCGGTCGGCGACGCGCAGGACGGCGGATTGTTGTTCCGCCGCCGGCGCGAGCGAGACCTCGACATCGCAGCCTCCGTAGCGGAGCGCGTTTTCGAGGAGATTGCGTACCAGACGTCGCAGCGCCTTGGCGTCCCCCCGGAGCTCCGCGGGTTGCACCTCGCAGGGCAGATCGGCGCGCTGGCATTCGTCGGTCACGATGGCAGCGAGGTCGACGATCGGATCTTTACGCGGCGCCGGCGCGGAATCGAGGCGGCTTGCCAGCAAGAGGTCGTCGATCAACGCGTCCAGTTCTTCGACGTTGCGCTCCGCCTCGCGGAGCCAGCGCTCGTTCGGTTGCGATTCGACGAGCTCGAGTGCCATTCGCAGCCGCGCCAGGGGAGAACGGAGTTCATGCGAAGCGCTCGCAACCATCCTGCGCTCGGCCTCGATCAGCGAAGCAACGCGGTCGGCCGCCTCGTTGAAGCTGTGTGCCACGGCCGCCACCTCGTCGCGACCCTCGACTGCGACCCGCGCGCCCAGATCGCCAGCACCGAACTTCTCCATTCCCGCACGCACGCCCTCCAAGCGCCGCGCGATGTGCCGGGCGACGGGATAGGCCCCGATCCCCACCAATCCAGCCACTGCCAGGAGCGAGACGAGGAAGGCGCGGTGGGCTTCGGGCCGGTGGGGAAGCCGAAAACCCAGCCAGCGCCCGTCGGCCAGGCGCACGTGGAGGACCGGGGGGCCCGCGCGGCGCCAGCGAGCGACCCGCGGCCCGCCCCCAGGTTCGGGTGGTGGCGCTGGCCAGCGCGCTCCGACGGCGGCGATCGGCTTTCGCTCCGGGTCCCAAAGTGCGAGCTCCATGTGGAGTTCGCGGCTGCGCTCCCCGAGTTGCGCGCGCACGGCGTCGCTGGAGGCGTCGGCGGGCAAAGCTTCCGCGACCACTTCGGCCAGGCCCATCACGATGGGGCGGCTCGTCGCGTCGCCGCCGCGCAGCAGGGAACCCAGCAGCGCAGCCGACATCGTGATTAGCACCAGAATGCCCAGGAAGCCGAGATAGATCCGCAGGTAGAGGCGCGTCACTCGCCATCCCCTTCGAGTCGCGCAAACAGGTAGCCGACGCCTCGAACCGTCTGGATCCGGCGCGGGTGCTTGGGATCCTGCTCGATCGCGGCGCGCACCCGTGAGATGTGGACGTCGATGCTCCGATCGAAGGGTCCGTAGCGTTCTCCGCGCAGCAGCTCGGAGAGTTGTTCGCGGGAGAGTGCCCGCCCGGCGTGCTCGGCCAGGACCCGCAACAGCTCGAACTGGTGTCCGGTGAGCGCGCACTCGATCCCGTGGTGCCGCGCGACCCGGACGCCCCGATCGATTTCGAGGTCGCCGAAGCGCAGCACGTCGCCGCGCTGTGCCTGTGTCCTCGCCGCGCGACGCAACACCGCGCGCAACCGCGCCAATAGTTCTCGCGGGTTGAAGGGCTTCGGCAAGTAGTCGTCGGCGCCCAGCTCGAGCCCGATAATGCGATCGGTTTCGTCGCCGCGCGCGGTGATCATCAAGATCGGGATCGGCGAGGCGGCGCGGATGCGGCGGCACAGCTCAAAGCCGTCGCCATCCGGCAACATGACGTCGAGGAGGACGGCTTCGAAGCGCGGCTGTTGCGCGAGTTGATAGCCCCGCTCGGCGGAGGCGGTGCGGGTCACAGCGATGGCGTGCTCGCCGAGATACTCGCTCAGCATCTCGGCGAGCCGGCTGTCATCCTCCACCATCAGGATTTCGACGGGCTCCACGTCGGAGACGGTAGTCGCACGGCCTAGTGGTGCCAGCGGTGATGCCGTTCGCGGTGGAAGTCGGCCAGAGCCTGCCGCTGATCGGGAGTCAGCACCTCGCCGATGCGCGCCAGGGCCTCGACGACGACCCGCGACGCCTCCTCGATGTCTGCCAGCTGGGCGCCGCGCAGCACTTCGAGGCGTGCCGCGTCGGTCGGGTCGGCGACGAGTTGATCGATGAATTCCTGGCGCCGCTCGAGGCCGCCCTCGCGCAAGGCGAAGAGCGCCTGGCGCGCCTCTCCGGCGATCGCGAGTACTTCCTCTTGCTGCGATTCCGTGGCGTCGACGCGACCCAGGGCGCGCTCGATCATGAAGTCCATGAATTCCGCCATGTGCTCGCGACGCCCGTCGTGTGTCATGCTGGAGAACGCCCAGGGCGCACCCAAGAGCCCTCCGATCGCGATCACGATGGCGGTGGCGATGAGCGGGGGTGTCCAGCTTGAGGGGCGGCGAAGGGAGATCTGCGGTCTTTCGGTGTGCTGTTCCGTCATTGCGTCGGTTCCTTTCGATACAGATCGAATGCGGTTTGTCGCGGCCCATCGGGCCACGGGATCATCATGGACCCCCCGCATTGCGCGCCCGTTTCCGGCGGGTAAAGAAATGTAAAGTCCTGGGGTCAGCCGATGCCGGGGTGCAGGGCGGGCCACCAGGGCGCGGCGCATCCGGCGAGGAGGAGCAGGATCCCCGTGATCCGGCCCAGTGCCACGCCGTGGCGCCAGATCTTCTCCGCGAACACGATGGCCGTCAGGGCGACCATGGCACCCAGGTGCATCACGCCCGTCGCGAGCAATACGAGCATCAAACCAAAGCAGCAGCCGATGCAGAAGAGGCCGTGGTGGGCACCGACGCGGAAGTCCACGAAGCGGCCGCTCCAGCTCGCATAGTGCGCCAGCGAGGCCAGCGGCGAGCGGCAATGGCGCAGACAGGCCTCTTTCCAGGGCGCGAGCTGCCATGCCCCCGCCATCGCGAAGACCCCGGCGGCGATCCAGCGCCCGCTCCCCGAGACGCGCAGCAGCGCGGCATCGATTCCGAAGCAAAGGGCGTAGGCGAGGGCGCCGGTGGCTCCCCAGGCTGCCAAGTACCCGGCCGCAAACAGCACGGTGCGGGTGAGGCGCCTCGCCGTGCCCGCCTCCCGTGCGATGGAACGCGACCAGACCCCGGCCATTGGCCCCACCGAGGGCAGCATCATCGCCGCCATCATGAGCGTCCACATCGCAACGAAGGCGATCACGGGGAGACCCATCGCGAGGCCGGTCCCGTGCATGGAGTGCATGACCGCCATGTCGCGCAGGGTGAGCCACCAGGCCAGCGCGCTGGCCAACCCCAGTCCGATCCACGCCGGAGCGGACGCGCGCAGGGGCAGGGCAGGGGAGAGGGAACTCAGGACGGGCCGGTCCAATCGAAGGGGATGTGTTTACTCGACTGACCGCCCCATTCCCAGCGGAAGCCGTGGGCCTCCTCGACGCGATTGGCGGTGGCGCGCCCCCAGGTGGCAATACCGCCGGGACCTACTTCGGAGCCGGGCGGGTTCAGGAGCTGCACCCGCGCGCCGGGAGGAGTGGTGGGTCCGGTGAGCGCCTCGGCCCCCGCCGTGACGCGGCCCGGAACCTCGGCGCTCCAGGTGGCGAGATCCTCGGCGACCTCGAAGCGGATCGGCACGAACTCGACGCCGCGGAATTCCTCGACCAGGCGCGCGAAGCCCGCCGGGAAGCCCCCCGCCTCGCCCGCGAAAATCGCACGCAACGCCCCGCGCTGTGCTTCGTCGGCGCGCTCGTCCATGAAAAGCCCCATCGACATGCGCGCCTCACCGGTCCAGATGTTGCCGTCGAAGCTTCCGACCGCAATCACCGAGAGGTCGTCCAAGACGGTGTCGCCGAAGCGGCCCTCGCGGATGTGGTACGCCAGGACGCCTTCACAGTGATTGTGGGTAGGAGGCTGCGCAAACTCGCAAGGGCAGGGGATGTCGCAGGAGCACACGTCGAACCAGTCACCGCGCGCGTACCAGTTGGGGATGTCACCAGAGCTGGGGATGTCACCAGAGCTTCCAACCATGCGCGCGCCCCTTTCTCGAAGGCCGCCGAAATCGTAGCGCGTCGGCGAACGTCGCCTGCGGACTATACTGGGTCGCTCGGCGGGAAGCTGCCAGCAGGTTCGCTCGGCAGAAATCCGCCGGAAGGGGCAGAGTGCAAGCGGTGCCCGCGATGAAATTGTGATCGTGGGCGGTGGCGTCGCTGGGACCTGGGCCGCCCTCGACACCGTCCCCACGGCAGGCGATGTCGACGCGACCTTCGAATGACCGCGGACTTCGAGCGCACCGAGACCGCGGTGGCAATGCTCGTGCTCTGCACGATCGTTTGGGGAAGCAACGTCGTCGTGGGGCGTGCAGTGCACGCGGAGCTGCCTCCAGTGGGCTTCGCGTTCTGGCGCAACGCGATCGCGCTCGTCGTGGTGCTGCCCTTCGCCGGGCGGACGGTGGCGTCATGGCCCCTGCTTCGCCGCCAGATCGGGCTGCTGATCGCTGCCGGCATGATCGGAACGGGCCTCTTCAACGCCGTCGTCTATGCGGCGCTCAGCACGACCACCGCGATCAACGCGGCCCTCATGATGTCGCTGTGTCCGGTGGTGGTGCCCGCGATGTCGTTCTTCCTGGTGGGCGAGCGCCTCGCGCCCCGCCAGGCTCTGGGCATCGCGGTGTCGCTCGCCGGTGTGGCCATGATCGTGACGCGTGGCGACCTCGAGGTGTTGACATCGCTCTCGATTCTGCCCGG
>CAZTOE010000102.1:0-14464 GCA_964615045.1 uncultured Spirochaetales bacterium | reverse complement strand
TTGAGCATTCCTCCTGCGGTCTCAGCGATTCGCGCCGGGGGATTTCCACTGCGAGGTTCCAGCGTCAAGCTCTTCGCGACGATTCCGCCGATCGCTCCGAAGTCGAGAAAGGGCGCGAACTCCGCTCCGTAGCCACAGGTCCCCGAAGCGGTGAGGACCGGATTACGCAGCGCGACCGCCCCAAGTCGAACCCGCGTGTCGAGCGAACCGGTCACGGCAACTCCGCCCACGCGACCGCCCCGGCCGGGAAGACTGGCCCGTCCCGGCACACGAGCGCGAAGCCGCCCTCCCCGCGCGGCACGGCGCATCCCAGGCAGACCCCGAAACCGCACGCCATGTGGTTCTCGAGCGAAACGAAGCAAGAGGTCCCCGTCTCGGCACAGAGCTCGCTCACCTTGGCCATCATGCCCGTCGGGCCGCAGGCGTAGACCGCCGCCGGAGGGGCGCCACGGAGCGCACCGGCCAAGAGCTCCGTCACAAGGCCCCGTTGTCCAGCGCTCCCGTCCTCGGTCGCGAGCCCGATCTCTACGTCAGGGAGTTCGCGGAATTCGGCTTCGGCCATCAGATCCCGCCGCGTCCGGCCTCCGAGCAAGACGCGGGTCGGGCGTTGTGCGGCCAGGCGGCGGGCCAGATCATAGAGCGAGGCGATCCCGGTCCCGCCTCCGACCAGCACGGCCGGACCGGAGACGGTGGGGTTCGGAAACGCTTCACCCAGGGGACCCACGCAGGCGACCGAATCGCCCTCCCGTGCGGCAGCCAGCAACCGCGTGCCGCGCCCGGTGATCTTGTACAACACTTCGAAGCATCCCCCGCTTGGGCTGCTGCGAAATACCGCCATCGGCCGCGGCAACAAGGGGTCGAACCGCGGGGCATCGGTCACCGCACCGGGCGACAGCATCACGAACTGGCCGGGTGCGGCGCCGGGCCAACCCTCGCAAGCAAGGCGCATTCGCCAGTTCGCTCCGCCCTCGCAGCGGTTGGTCGCGACGCGCGCCGTGCCGCGGATCGCCCGAAACTCAGCCATAGCCTGCAAGGTCTCGCGTCAACAAGAGCGCGTCCTCCCCGTCGCGGTAGTAGCGCGCGCGGCGCCCGACCGCGACAAAACCCGCCGCCGCGTAAAACGCCATGGCCCGCGGATCCCGTGCGCGCACTTCGAGTTGGAGGCTCGCCAGACCCGCCGCTCGGGCCCTGGCCAGCGCTGCGCCCATCAGCGCCGTGCCCGCTCCCTGTCTCCGCTCCGCTTCGTCGACCACCAGGCCGAGGACTTCGAAGGCCTCAACCGCGGGGCGGCCGATGAGAAAGGCGCGCGGAGACGCGCCCCGTTCCCACACCCAGCTGCACCCTGCGCCCGCCTCGAGTTCACTGCGGACCTGAGCCTCGCTCCAGGCTCCGGGAAGCGCGCGTGCCCAAAGTGCGGCAATCGCGGGGGCGTCGCTCGGCGTCGCGCGGCGAACGTGGCCGGTGCCCAACCCCGCGTCAGTCACGCTCCATCTCGATGCCGAGGCTTCGGATCTTCCGCGACAGGCTCTCGCGCGCCATCCCCACCGCCTCGGCGGTGCGGGAGATGTTCCAGTGATTCTCGCGCAGCCGCGCTTCCAGAAACTCGCGTTCAAATACTTTGCGGGCTGCGTCGAGGCTCTGACCGTTCGCGGCATGTCGCGGCTCGCCTAGCCGGATGGCGTCCGGAAGTTCGCTCGGCTTGATGGTGCGACCCGCCGTCATCAAAACCAGGCGTTCGGTCAAATTGCGCAATTCGCGAACATTGCCGGGCCAGGAATAATTCTGCAGGAGCGCCATCGCCTTGGGCGTGATGCGCTTGTGGGGCTTCCCCGACTCCGCACAGAATTCCGCCACGAAGGCTTCCACCAGAACCGGGATGTCTTCCCGGCGTTCGCGAAGCGGTGAGACCTCGAGGGGAATCACGGCCAGGCGGTAGTACAAATCCTCGCGAAAGTTGCCGACAGCGATCTGGGCCTCGAGATCTTTGTTGGTGGCCGCGATCACGCGAACGTCGACTTCGATCGTCTCGGTGCCGCCGACGCGTTCGAACTTGCTCTCCTGCAACACCCGCAAGACCTTTGCCTGGGTCTTGAGCGACATGTCGCCGATCTCGTCAAGAAAAATGGTGCCCGTGTCGGCCAATTCGAAGCGACCGCGTTTGCGGGCAATCGCACCGGTAAAGGCGCCCTTCTCGTGCCCGAAGAGTTCCGACTCGATCAGCTCCTCGGGAATCGCCGCGCAATTCACTTCGACGAAGGGTCGCTCGGAGCGGTTGCTGTGGAGGTGGATCTGGCGTGCCACCAATTCCTTGCCGGTTCCGTTCTCGCCCGAGATCAGAACCCAGCCGTTGGTCGGAGCAGCCTGGGCAATTTGCTGTTTCAGACGCTGAATGGGCTCCGACGCGCCAACGATCTCGTGCGCGCGAAGCGCCTCTGCACGCAAGCGGCGATTCTCCGACTCCAGGCGCGAACGCTCGATGGCGTGCTCGAGGGTGAGCAACAGCTTGTCCGCCGAGAGCGGCTTCTCGATGAAGTCGAAAGCGCCGAGTTGGGTGGCCCGCACCGCGGTCTCGATGGTGCCGTGCCCGCTCATCATCACTACGGACAGTTGCGGCCACCGGCCGCGCAACTCCTCGAGGATCGCCATCCCGTCGCGTCCGGGCATCGCGATGTCGAGCAGGACGGCATCGGCCTCTGCCTGACCTGATTGCAGCCACTCGAGGGCGCCATCGCCGTCCCTCGCCGTGGCAGTCTCGTAGCCCTCGTCACCGAGCAGACCGGCCAGCGAGCGGCAGATACTTTCCTCATCGTCGACGATCAGAACGAGGCTCACGACGTCAGCGCCGACCCCGACGGGCGATCCGATGCCGGGGGAACGGGGATTTCGACCACGAATCGCGTGCCGCTGGGCTGGGCCTCCTGAACCCGAAGATACCCGCGATGATCCGCAACAATGCGCGACACGATCGCCAATCCGAGCCCCGTACCGTGGTCCTTGGTCGAGAAATACGGCTCGAAAATCCGACGGCGGTCCTGGGGCGGAACGCCGACGCCATCGTCGAGGACTTCGAGGCGCACGGCCCGCAGCGGCGTCTCGTAGACGGTGCGCAGAATCACCGTACCTCCCTGATAGGTCGGATCCTGTTCACCCCGCTGGGCGATGGCGGAGAGGGCGTTGTCGATCAGGTTGGTGAGCAGACGGCCGATCTGCTCGGTATCGATCTCCACCGCCGGGAGGCCCGGGTCGAGGTCGGTCTTGATCGCGACGCCTTCGGTCCCCGCGTAGCGTCCCGCTGCCGTCAGGACCTCCTGGTTCAGGTCGGCGCGCCGTGGATTCGCGGCCGGCAGCCGCGCGAAGTTGGAAAACTCGTTGACGAGGAGTTTCAGACCCTCGACCTGGCCCGTAATGGCAGCCACGCACTCGTCGAAGACACGCGTGTCCTCGGGCCGCCGCTCGTCGGGTCGGAAACGGCGTCGCAGCCGCTGGGCAGAGAGCTGGATCGGCGTCAGGGGATTTTTGATCTCGTGGGCGATGCGGCGCGCCACCTCCTGCCAGGCCTCCATCCGCTGGACCTTGACCAATTGGGAGTAGTCGTCGAGCACGATGACGCGACCCAGTACATGACCGTCCTCGTCCTTCAGGAGTGTGACGGTCACCAGGAGGGTAAACACATCGTCTCGCTGGGGAAGCTCGACTTGCCGGCGGATGCTCTCGCGAAGGCCGACCTGCAGGCTCCCGGCGAGTTCGAGGATCTCGCGCTGCTCGGGCTCGACCAGCACCGCCTCGAGCTTGGCGCCCACCACGCCGGCGCCGGGTGGAACCCCGAGCAGCCGCTGCGCTGACGGATTGATGGTATTGATGCGCCCCTCGGCGTCGAGGGAGAGGACGCCGGCGCCGGTATTGCGAAGGACGATCTCCATGTAGGTGCGCCGCCGCTCGAGCTCGGCATTGGTCTGCTCGAGCCCGGCCCGCGCCTCCCTGAGATCGCCGGTCATGCGATTGAACGATTCGACCAGCAGGCCGATCTCATCGTCCGATTCGGCGCGCACCACCACGTCGAGGTTGCCCCGCGCCACCTCCGCGGTTCCCTCCGCCAAGGCGCGGATCGGGGTGGTCACGCCCTTTGCCATCCGGAACCCCCACCACGCGGCGAAGAGCAATACCACCAGCGCGAAAAGCAGAAGCTCGAGTTTATAGGCACGCGCGATATGACCCGCCTGGGGCTGGAGGCGGCGGTACTCCTCGTGCGCGCCTTCGATCGACTGTAGGCTCGCCCCGAGCGCCGCGGGGGTGAACACGTTGACCACGACGACACCCGCAGCTCCCCCCGCGCCCGCAGACGGCGCGATCGGTACGGCGCTTCGCACCACGGCTTGGCCGGTTGCAGCATCCACCTGCGTCACGGGTTCACCCGCGAGGGCACCGGCTACCAGATCGCTCGTCGCGCTGGAGAAATGCGTTGCGGGGATCTCGGGGTTGATCGCCGCCACGAGCTCTTTGCCCTCCGCGCTGAAGATCTGAACCACACCGAGTTCGTAATCCCGCTGACGATCTGCAACCAAGGCCCGCAAGCGCTCCCGGCGACGGTCTCGCAGGAGGTCCTCCTGTTCGATCTGACGGGCGATCCTGGAGCCGAAGCGCAAGGCGCGATCGCCCGCGGCTCGATAGTAGAGGTCCGCGACGCGCTGCGACTCGTCGAAGGTGCGATCGATTTGCAGACTGAACCAGGTGTCGATCGATTGACTGACGATCGCGGACGACACCAAGAAGAGCACCGCTGTGGGGACCGTGGCAAGGATCCCGAAGGCGAGCACGAATTTCAGATTGAGGTGGGCGCCAAGGGTGCCACTGCGCCGCTCGAAAACGAGCTTGACCAGATTGCGCGCCACCAAGTAGACGAGCAGGAAGATCAGAAAGACGTTGAGTGCATTGAGCAACAGGAACAGCGCCCCGCCCCCCTGGGACAAGGCGTGGCGCGGGGTCGTAATCCATTGCTCGGCGGTGACCGTGATCGCGATCGCAACGAGCGCGACGGCGGAAATCCAGATCTCACGCCGACGCCGCTGACGTTCCGCAGCGGGGATCCGGGAATCCTCGTGCTGACCACTTGTCGAATTTCCCCTCGGGGAAGCCATCCTGGCAAGTCGCTCGTTTTCGCGTGGATCGCTCTCGGGTCGGTGAGACCCTCGCTGCGATTCCTCGGGCTGGCATTCTGGCAGAGCTGGCCTTGGGGGCGAAATCCCCGCCTCTGCCCTCCCGACCCTATCAAAGCCGCGGGAAAGCCATCAAGCCCCCGACGTTGTGGGTCGATTGAAAATCCTGAGGCGAACGCGCGGTTTGCGCTTCCGCCTGCGAGCGGAGTAAAAGTCGCGTGCCGAGCAAAATGGAATCCCACCGCGAGCGCTTTGAGCAGGACCCGAGCGATGGCGCGGCGTTCCAGGCCCTCGAAGAACAGTCGTTCCTGGCCGGAGAGTGGGAGTCGTTGGTCCGGCTGTATGAGCTTCGATTGCGAGCCTTGGGTGAGAGCCAACCCGGCGAACGGGCCGAACGCGCCCGCGTGGTGTTTCGCTTTGGCCAGGCGTTGGAGGAGGGTTTCGACGACCTCGATCGGGCCCTCGAATGCTACCGCGAGGCGTCGAGGCTCGACGCGGACTTCGAGCCGGCCCGACGCCGGCTGCGTCAACTCCTGATCTCGCAGGGTGACTGGGACGACGCGCTGACGCTCATGGAGCAAGAAGCGGGGCGCGCGGACGTCGGGCGCCGCGTGGCTTTGCGCCTCGAAATCGCCGAACTGTGTTTCGGACAGGCGGCGGATCCCGCCCGGGCCGTCGAGGCCTACGAGGCGGTGATTCGGGATGAGCCGCGCAACGCGACGGCGTTCCTGGGTCGTGCGCGCGCTCTCGAAGCCGCACAACTCTACGAGGAGGCGGTGCGCGCCTGGGAAGAGGCGATCCACAGCCTCGAAGACGAAGCCCAAGGAGAGGCCTATCGATCGCTGCTCGAATTTCTGCGCTCGCGCGAGGCCGGCTTCAACCGCGCGGTGGAAGTTTGTTGGCGCGCCCATGGGGAACGCGGCGGCGAAGCGGAATGGATCGAGGCTCTCGCAGAGCTGCTCGCGAAACAAGGGCGTTGGGAAGAACTCGCCGCGCTCAGCGAAGAGCGCCTCGCGCGCGCGTCCTCTCCGCGGGGTCGTGCAGCGATCGCGGTCGAAGTGGGCAACCTCTTCGCGGAGCGCTTCGACGACTGCGTTGCCGCGCGACGTTGGTTTGCGCGAGCGGCGGAGTGGTACGAAAGCTCCGAGCTCCACCTCGCCCTTGCCGATCTCGCCGCGCGCGAGAGCGACGAATCGGCGCGCGCCTCCCACCTGACCCGCGCCATGGAACTCGGCGGAGAGCTTCCCTCTTCGGTCCCGGCGCCCGCAGGCGGCATCGCCGAGGCGGTAGATGCCTCGCCGAGCCTGGTCGCGCTGCGGGAACGGGCGCAAGCCAACCCCGAAGACACGCGCGTCGTGAAGGCGCTCTGCGAAGCGCTGGAGACCCAGGGTCGCTACGCCGAGCTGGTGACCTGGTTGGAACGCCGGGTGGCGCTCGCTCACGACCGTAGTGACGAACGAGCCCAGCTGCTCGAACGGATCGGCGAGATCCGGGAACGCGAGCTGGACGACCGGGACGGCGCGGAAGACGCGTACCAGATGTGTTTCACGATCGACCCGAGCCGGGCGACCGTCGTCGCGGCGTTGCGGCGCGTGCTCGATCGCGTCGAGCGAGCCCCCGAGCTCGCGGAGATCCTCGAGCGCGCGGCCGAAGCCGCGGACCCCGAGGCACGGGTCGCGCTCTGGGTGGCCCTCGGCGAGCTGCGCCTCGGTGTGAGCCAGATCGACGAAGCGCTCAGCGCGTTTCACAAAGCGCTGGAGCTCGAGCCCGAAGACCCGGCAGCACTCACCGGACTACGAGCGGCGGCGGAGCGGTGCGAAGACGCTGCGAGTCGGCTGCGGGCGCTGGAGAGCGAAGTTGCGATCGCAGATGCCGAGCGAATGGCGACCATCGCGCCCGAGATCGCCCGCCTCTGTCGCGAGCGGGACCAAATCGAACGAGCGCTCCCCGCCCTGCGGCGTTTCGCGCAGAGCGATGCAACCGGTCGCGACGCCCTCGAGCTCCTCGCCGACACCCTCGCCGATGCCGGCCACACAGATGAGCTCGTACTCACTCTCGAAGAGCTCGACGGGCGCCTCGAAGGCGCCGCGCGGGCATGCAACCGCCGGCGACTCGGCTACCTGCACGCCGCCGAAGGACGCCCTGAACTCGCGATCCAAGCGTGGCGGGGCGCACTCGAGGCCGATCCCAAGAACCCAGGGGCGGCCGAGGCTCTGGTTGAGGCCGTGGCCGAGTACGGGCGCCCCGCGGAGCTCCTCGAAGTCCTCGACAAGTTCTGGAGGCCACCCGAAACGCGCAGCTGCCGCGTGGCCTTGCTGCACGCCAACGCACTCGAGGCCGTCGGAGACTTGCAACCCGCTCTCGCGGCCTACCGCGAGCTCTGGCAGGCACACCCGAACGAAGCCGAGGCCCAGGCCGGCTGCGAGCGAGTCGCTCGTGCCTTGGACGATGCCGAAGCCCTCGCATGGGTGTTGGGGATGCGCCTTCGGACCGGGGAGGACAACGCCGAGCGAGATCGCGTGGCGCTCGAACACGCGGTGCTGATGGAGGAGAGGCTCGCGCGACAAGACGCCGCTCGCGAAGCGTATGAGCGCCTGTGCGCCACGACGGCGGAGCCGGCGATCGCAGAGGAGGCCCTCCGACGTCTCACGACGCTACTCGAGGCGTCCGGAGAGTGGCACACACTCTGCGATCATCTCGAACGCATCGCCGACGCAAAACGAGGCACTGCGGCCTGCGACATCCACGTGCGGATCGCCGAGCTCGCAGAAGCCGAGCTCGGCGATCTCGGGCGAGCGCGGAGGCACCTCGAATCGGCGGTCGCCCACCGCCCCGACCACGCAGAGCTGTGGCAGCGACTCGCCGGATGCTTCGACGAAGAGACCCAACCGGCCGACCTCTACCGCGTCTTGTGCGGGGAGCTCGAGGCACCCGCTTTGGAACCGCGCCGCTTGCCCCTCCACGCGCAAGCGGCCCGGCTCTGCGCCGAGGCCTTCGCGGATCCGGACGCGGCCGAGTTCCACTATCGCGAGGTCCTGAAGCGCGAGCCCGGCCAAGCGGAAGCCATTGCTTTCTTGCTCGATCAGTACGCGGAAATGGGCGATCAGCGGGCCGCGGAGGAACTCCTTCGCGGCCAGCTCCAGAAAACCGAAGATGGAGCGGGTGCCACGCGATTGCGGCTCGCATTGGCCGAGCTCCTCGCCGGTCGCACGGAAACCCGCGACGAAGCGATCGCATTATTCGAAAGCCTCCGCGGCGACGGCGATACACCTCCGAGCCTCGCCGATCAGCTCGCGCCCCTCTACCTCGCGGCGGGGCGCGCGCTCGATGGGGCCACGCTCTGCGAAGCGACCGCCGCGCAGTTGGAGGATTCCGCTGCCGCTTCCTTGTGGTGGCGGCGTGGCGGCGAAATGCGCGCCGACGCGGATGATCCCGAAGGCGCCGTACGCGCCTACGAGCGGGCCCTTGAAGGGGCTCCCGAACCGGCGATCGTGCGGGAACCCCTGGTGGCGCTGTATCGGAAACTGGGGCATCACCTGCATCTCGCCGAGTCCCTCGAAGTCGAGCTCGCGCAGCTCGCCGGCAGGGCGGTCCCGGGCGCTCGCGAACGGGATCTCCACGCCGAGCTCGCCGATTTGTATGCGGGCGCTTTGGCGCGGCCCGAGCAGGCACTGGAGCACTACGAGGCCCTCGCCGCGCTGGAGCCTGCAGCGCCACTTTGGCGCGACCGCGCCCTCGCTCTTGCCGAGCAGCTCGAACTTCCGGAGCGAATGCTTCCATTGTTGCAAGCTGCCGCGAGCACCGCTCCGCCCGCGCGGCGTGGCGCATTGAGGTTGCGACTCGCAACGCTCCTCGACCAAACGCTCGAGCGCCCCGAAGCCGCGATCGCGGCGTATCGAGACGCGCTGCGCGCAGCCCCCGATCTCGGCCCGGCGCGCGGCGCTCTCCGTCGCTTGCTGATCGGACAGGAACGCTACGCCGAGGCCCTCGCGGTATTCCGCGACGAGGTGGAACGCGCTCCTCTCGAGCGCCAACTCGAGCTGGTCGAGGAAGCGATCGAACTGGCCCTTGGTCATCTGGACGCCGACGCGCTCAGACCGTGGCTGGCTCGGCTCGAAGTCCTCGCGGAAGCGCAGCCCGAACTGCTGATTCGGCTTGCCTCTCTTCGCGCGAAAGACGGCGACGCCGAGTCACAGGAACGCGCTCTCGCCGCAGCCGCCCGAGCACTGGACCCCGAACGAGATCGCGATCGCCTGTGCGACCTGCACCTGGAACGTGCGAAGTTGCTTCGGGCCTGTGAGCATCCAAGCCGGGCGATTGCCGCACTCGAAAAAGCGCGCGCCCTCGCTCCTCGACATCCGGATGTGCTGAGAGGTCTGGCGGAGCTCTACCACGGCGAAGAGCGGCTCCGAGATCTGCTCGCAATTTTCGAAGTGCGGCTCGAAGAAGCGCAACCCGCGGAGCGTGCGGAGCTCCAGGCGAGCTTGGCCGAGCTCTGCACCCATGTACTTTGGGAACCCTCGCGAGCTGCACCGCTGTGGTCCGCGCTCCTCAATTGGGAGTCGCCCGAGCTCGGGCGCCCGGCGGAGACGCTTCCGGCGATCCGCCGTGTGTACGAGGCAGTGCGGGACTGGGATCATTGGGCGCGCGTGGCCGAGGTCGAACTCCGGCACGCAGCGCGCGGCTCGCACGTGGAGCTCCGCGGCCAGCTGGCCGAGCTGTATCGCACCAGGCTCGGCCGACCCCGCGACGCGCTGCCGCACCTGCGGATCCTGATCGATCACGGCAGCGCCGACCCGGTACAGACCCGGACTTTGCTCGCGCTGCTGCTCCGTGAGGGGCGTTTCGTTGAGTGGGCGCGTCGGGCCGAAGCCCACCTGTCGGCGAACCCCGACGACCTTCCGATGTGGCTCGAAGTCGCCAGCGTTCGCGACGCGAGGCTGGCCGACCCCACGGGCGCCAGCGCCGCGTATCGGGAGGTCACGAAGCGCGACGCGAGTTCGGAGGAAGCCTGGGCCGGGCTCGTCCGAATCGCCGAACGAACCCGCGACTGGCACCAACTGGACGTCGCGCTCTCGGCTCAGCTCGGCCTCGGATGCGTGCCGGCCGCTCCGACCTGCGAACGACTCGGAGAGCTCCGCCTACGGCGCACTGCGGATCTCCGCGGGGCGCGTGAGGCGCTGGTACGCGCCCGCGAACTGGATGCGGAGAACCGAACGACGCTCCGACTCTTGCGCGAAACCGCCCAAGCTCAGTGTTGCGACGACGAGGTGGCGGCGCTCTACCGAGAAGAGATCGCGCAGCTCCCTGACCTGGACGCCGCGCCGCTCTGGCTCGCGCTGGCCCGCCATGAGCGTGATCGCTGCGGACGGCATGATGCCGCGGCAGATGCGTTTGCGCAGGCGGACGCGTGCGTCCCGCTCGGCGCGGCTGAACTCAGCGAATGGGCGGGCACCCTCGAGCGTGCCGATCAGAACCAAGGGTGGATCGAGGTCTTCGAGCGTTGGTGCGATCACCCGCAAGCCGACAGCGCGCCCGCGGACCACCTCGCCGCCGCCCGAGGGCTCGTCGAAGCGGGCCGGCGCGAAGCGGCCCTCGAGCGGCTCGAGCGCGGACTGGCGCTCGATCCCACTTGCGCCGCGGGCTGGTCGCTCACGGCGGAACTTCACGAGGGGGGCGGCGACTGCGAGCGTGCGGCCGAGGCTTGGCGGCGAGCGGCCGGAGGGTGCAGCGGCCCCGAGGCAGCGCGCTATCTCGAGCGTTGCGCGCAGAATACCGAGACCGCTGAGCCGACCACGGCCCTTGAGATCTACCGAGCCGCGGTCGCCGAGGACCCGACCTCCTCTACGGGGCTCGCGGGCGTCGCTCGATTGGCCGCGACACACGATCAACCAGCCGCCGCCCGTCAGGCCGCCCTGCAACTCCTCGCCTGCGCCCCGAGCGCCCCGGAACGCGCGCCGCTTCGCGATGCGTTCGCTGCGGGCGCGCGGGCAGCTCTCGCGCTCGAGGAGTGGAGCCGCGCGGACCAGCTGGCGAGCGCGATCCTCGAAGCCGCGCCGGAGGACCCGGAGGCGTTGTGGACGCGCGGAAGAGCGCTCTTTGAAATGGGCAACTGGAGCGAGAGCGGTCGCGACCTCGAGCGAATCGCGGCCGTCGACGCGCCGGTCGCCGCAACGGACCGAGCGCTCTTTCTCGAACAGCTGGGCCTGTGTCGAAAAGCTGCAGGGCAGTTCGAACAGGCGATCGAGCCCTTGCGCGAGGCGATCGCCCGCGCTCCCGGGCGGGAGTCGGCGCAGCGCAGCCTGGCGGAGATCTTGGAGCACAGCGACCGTTTCGCCGAAGCGGCGCAGGTCTATGCGGATTGGGCAGCGCACAGCGCCACCGGCCGTAAACGCGCTGAACACTTCGACCGGGCCGCGCAGCTCCGCGGGCGGGCTGAGCCCGATGCCGAGATCGTCGAGGCTTGGTTGCGGGAGTCCGCCGAGGCGGACCCCACCTACGCGCCCCCACGGCTCGCGCTCGTACATCGTCTGATCGACGCGGAGCGCATCGAGGAAGCCATCGAGGAGGCCGGGAGAGGCGCTGCCCGGTTGGCAGAGCGATCGTGCGTCGCAGAGCTCGAAACCCTGCGCGGTCAACTACTTGAACGCCGGCGTGATCACGCCGCGGCCCTCGAAGCATTCAGGCGAGCTGCCGAACTGAACCCCGCAGCGATCGAAGCCGCGCGTTCCGCCGCGCGTCTGCTGCGGGCCGCCGGTGACTGGGAGGGCGCCGCCGCGCTGCTCCGCAACTTTTGCGCTGTCTGCCCCCAGGATTCGCGCTGCGGAGAGGCCTACCTCGAACTGGGCCGTTTGCTCGCAGGCCCGCTGGAAGACATTCCGGGCGCCATCGATGCCTATCGTCGCGCCCGCGAACTCGCGCCGGGGCGCGATGACGTGCGCGAAGCGCTTGCGGATTTGTTGGCGCAGTTTCCCACATCGAGCCGGGAAGCGACTGCGGAACACATCACCCTGTTGAGGGCTCAGCCGATCCGGCTGCGCTCGATTCGCGCCTTGATCTCGATTGCCGAACGTGATCGCAAGCGCACACCGGCGCGGCGCGGAATGTCGATCCTCGCCTGCCTGGGCGTTCTCTCGGTGTACGAGCGCGAGATGGCCGAGACAAGGATCGAGCAGCGAATCGGGCGTCACCGCCCCGAGCTCAGCCATCTGGGTGCCGCGCTCCAAAAGGGCATCCAGGCGGCGGGGCCCTTCTGGAGCGACCTGCTTCCCGAGTTCGACGAGCCGCTCGAACGCAAGCACAGCGTGACGGCGCCGCTCACCGCATTTCGCGAGGCCTACCTCGCCGCTGAAACCGAGCTTCTGGCCCCCGGTTGGCTCGCACTAGACGACGAAGCGCTCCGGGAGGCGATGCGGTTGGCGTGTCGCGCTGCCAGCGGAACAGCGACCAGCGAGGCTTTGGTGCAGGCGACCACGCGCGTCCGGCGACGCCTCCGCAAGAACTTGGCAGACCTCGACGAGCGCGCATTGGCGAGCTTTGACGCCCAAGCCTGGCGCACGGCGCTGGAGATCCATGCCCTCGCCATTGCGGTGGATGCCACCGGGGGCGACCTCCGAGCCGGGCTGCTCTTCGCCCTCGCGCGGGCGAGCGATGGCGCGTCTCTCGAGTTCGGGAGCGAGGTCGACCTCACGCCCTGGCTCCACGAGTGCCCGACGGCGCTCGGCCTCGTCGCGCGCGCTATAGGCGCTTGGCTGGACTCGCTCTAGCGCTCAGCTGCGGGCGAATTCGGGAATCGGCCTGAGCCCGGGGCGTTCGGCCGCCAATTCCGGCTGCTCGGCCGCGATCCGTTGGGTCAGCTCGGCGACCAGAGCCTGGTGAAGAGTATGCCCGCCGCGCTCGACGCGAACGTGAGCCTGCAGGGGAACGCTCAGCAACGCGAGGTCGCCAATCAAGTCGAGGACTTTGTGGCGTACAAACTCGTCCGGGCAACGTAGCCCCTCGGCGTTGACCACCCCGGCCTCGTCGAGGACGACGGTGTTCTCGAGGGACGCACCCAGCGCGCGACCCTCACCGTGGAGCGCTTCCACGTCGCGCAGGAAACCAAAGGTCCGAGCGCGAGCCACCTCGCGCTCGAAGCGGAAAGGATTCACCAGGAGATTGCGAATCGTTTGGCGTCCGATCGCAGGGTGGTCGTAGTCGACCCGGTAGCTGATCTTGAAGGAGCGCGACGGTTCAGCACGAATCGAGCGCTTGCCGTCGCGGATCTCCAGAGGACGGCGCAACCGGTACACCGTCCGGGGTTCGGTTTGTTCGTAGATCCCCGCGGCGCGGAGCAGGAAGACAAAGGAAGCAGCACTTCCGTCCATGCCGGGCACTTCTTCCCCGTCGACTTCGATCCGCACGTTATCGATACTCAGGCCGCACAGTGCGGCGAGGAGATGCTCGACGGTGTCGACAGCGGCGTCTCCGCGACCAAGCTTGGTCGAGAGTTCGGTCCGCCAAACGGCGGCTGAGCAGACAGGAATCTCCACCGGGTGGGCGAGGTCCGAACGTACAAAGACGATGCCGGTCCCCGCGGCCGCGGGGCGCAACGTCATCGATACGGGCTGGCCATTGTGGAGCCCAACCCCCGTGCAAGAGATCGTGTCGGCGATGGTGCGCTGTCGCACAACCCCCCCCTGGGACAACCCGGCCCCGGTTACGACGCCGCGAAAATGAACAGCAAGGTGCGTGCCAGGCATCGCACAGCGATCTCGTAGACGCTGCCCAACGCGCAATAAAACCTTTTGATTCTCGACCTTACGGTACGACGGGGCGCCCGGTAAGGGTTCGCGCGGCGCTCGGAACGCCCGGCCGCCGCGGCCATTCTGTGTGACCTTTTGATTACGTGCGTGACGCGAACGTCACACAACAACGACTCCGGGCTTGTCCCATCAGCCCTTTTCGGCTCCGGCGGACGCACCCATCGAGGCACGGACCTCGCTGAGAATCTCGCCTGCCGTCTGGTAGCGCTCCTCGGGATCCTTGGCCAAACAGCGGCGGATGATGGCGGCGAGGAGCTCCGGGACCTGGGGGTTGCGTTCGCGGGGGTCGGGCGCTGGCGTATGGACGTGGTGGTAGGGAATATTGCCTTCGGTGAACGGCAAGCTGCCCGTGCTCAACTCAAAGAGCGTCACACCGAGCGAATAGAGGTCGGTGCGGTGGTCGACGTTGCGGCCCAGCGTTTGCTCCGGGCTGATGTAATAGGGCGTGCCGGATACCAGCGTGGTGTGGTTGCGAACTTCCTCGACCACTTTGGCAAGCCCAAAGTC
>CAZTOE010000101.1:5581-14528 GCA_964615045.1 uncultured Spirochaetales bacterium | reverse complement strand
GACGTCGCCTGCTCCCAATCCTGGTCGCGGTAGGCCGCGAGGGCGCCGGCGTAAGCGGCAAACGCCTCGTCCTCGTTGGGTGACCGTTCCATCGCGGAATCGCCCAGGAGCTCGTACACGCGGGTGGGCTGGGTCTTGCCTACGACGCGGACCTGGTCGAGCTCGCGGAAGCGAAAGCTGTCGTGGCCGACGAGCTCGACGGTGCGCTCGCCCACCAGAATCTCGGTTCTGTAGGCCTTGTTCAGGCCTTCGAGCCGCGAGCCCAGGTTCACATCGTCGCCGAGGACGCCGTAGGCGAAGCGGTATCGGGATCCCAGGTTTCCGACCAGCATCGAGCCCGAGTTCACGCCGGTGCGCGCGTAGAGCGCCGGGCGCCCGACCTTCTGCCATTCTTCACTCAGGGTGTGTCGCCGCTTGCGCATGGCCAAAGCCGCCGCGCACGCGCGCCGGGCGTGATCGGCCTGGTCGATAGGCGCGCCGAAGATCGCCATCAGTTCGTCGCCGACGTACTCCTTGAGGGTCCCCTGGAAGACGAAGATCTCCTCGGTCATCGCGGCGTAGTAGTCGCTCAGGATCTTGATCATCTCCTGGGGCCCGTAGCGCTCGGTGTAGGAGGTGAAGCCCTGCAGGTCACTGAACAACACCGTCAGCACTTTTTCTTCGCCGCCCAGCTCCAGGCGATCCGGGTCCTTCAACATCTCTTCTACGACCACCGGCGCGACATAGCGGCCAAAGGTCCCGGTAATCCGGCGGCGCTCGCGCTCCTCGCGGACGTAGGAGTAGAGCGTGAGGGCGACATAGGCGGTGGCGAGGGTGAGGAGCGGGTAGACGACGTTCAGCCACACGCCGTAGCGCTCGAGAACCTGCTGGGCGACCAGCAAGTGAACGGCGAACAAAGCCGCCGCGATGATGAGGCCGCGCACGGCGTTGGTGCGCGCGACCCCCCATCCCACCAGGACTCCCAACACGATGATCGCGAGGAAGTCGTAGACCCGCGACCAGAGCGGACGCTCGAGAAACGACCGGCTCAGGATGTTGTCGGCGACCGTGGCGTGAATCTCGAGCCCCGGGAACACCGGCCCGAGCGGCGTGTTGCGCAGATCGTAGGTTCCAGTGGCGGTGGTCCCGACGAGGACCATGCGATCGCGGAACGTCCCGGCCTCGAACTCGCCGCGCAGGATGCGCGTCACCGAAACGCTCGGGAAGGTCCTGGCCGGGCCCAGATAGTTCACCAGCAGTTGCCCACTCTCGTCGGTCGCGATGAAGCGGTCGCCGATCTGGATGCCGTCCACGCCGAAGGTGCCAACGCGCACCACGAGCTGGGGCCGGTCCAGGTACTGCCAGGTCGCCGCCACCGAGAGTGGCGGAAACAGTTCGTCGCCAGCGCGAATCACGAGCGGCAACCAGCGCACCACGCCGTCGCGGTCGCCCCGCAAGCTGAAATAGCCCTCGCCCGCGGCCGCCGCGCTGAGCGACGAAAGATTCGCTTCCGGGGCGTAGGCACGTAGGAAGGGGGCGAAGCCGAGCTCGGGATCGCGATACAGAACCAGCGGGTACTTCGACGCCTCGATGCGCTGGAGCTGCGCGTCGATGGCTTCGGGTGCGATGGTAAAGCCGGCTTCCGCCGGGCTCATGTGGAAGAAGTAGCCGAGTACCACGGACGCGTCGGAACTGCGGATCGCCTCCGCGAGCACCTCGTCGGGGTCGGCTCGGGAGCGACTCTCGCGCAGCAGTTGCTCCAGGCGGGGGTCGTCGATCCCGCGGCGGCGCGCGCTCTCGGCGAGCTCCGCGACCCACGGTCCTCGCGAATGCTCGTCGGGCTCGAGGAACCCGATGTCGAAGGCGATCACCTTGGCGCCGTCGCGCGAGAGCGCTTGAATCAGCGCCGCGAGCTTGGTCCGCGGCCAGGGCCAGCGGCCCTCCGCATCGAGGCTTTCCTCGTCGATCACCGCCATCACGACCGCCCCGGTGGGAGCCCGTTCGCCGCGCGCGGCGAGCCGCAGGTCGTAGGTTTTGAGCTCGATCAGGTCGAGGATCGGCACACCGACCTGGATCAACACCAGGCCGAGCAGAATCGCCGCCGCAGTGAGTGTGGCAGGTCGCGGCCGAAGCCAGCGGAGCAAAGGGCGGGGAAACTTCATGGGCGAGCTCTCACTCGGATGCTAAGGCGAAACCTCGCGCAATGCCCAGGGCAGCGGCTAGAGAGCGGGTCGTGGGATCGTGTAGCGTTCGGCTACATGGAACGCCCCTCGCCCACTCGGCAGCACACGCGGCGAGCCGCCGCCGCAGCGGTCTCGTGGACTCTATTGGGGATCGTCCTGGGCGGGATCGGCTGCGCAACGCTGCCGGTGCCCGGGCTGCGCCGCCAGGAACCGACCATCTCGCAATCGGAGCTTCGCGAGAAACTCATCAACTTCGCGAGCCGCTTTGAAGCGGTCGTCGCCACCGCCGGCGATCGCATCCGCGCGGAGACGGTCGATCCGGAAATTCGCCGGCGCGTCCTGCTCTGGGAGATCCGGCTGGTGCCACTCGTCCAAGAAGCCGCCTTCGTGAGCGACCCCCAGGCCGCCTTCATCGCCGTGAACAGTGTCGTAGTGATGATGCGGCGCTATTTCACCGAAGGCGACGGCGCGCAGGTGTTTGGCGCCTCCCAGCCAATCGCCGTCGAGGCGGCCCGGGAACTCGAAGAGGACTTCTACGCGATGGCCACGAGCTGGTTGAGCCCGCAAGAGGTTGCGCGGTTGCGCACCGAGGTGAGCGCCTACGATCGGGGCCGCGTGATCTCGGGTTCCGATTTCACGGTCGCCGGCGTCCGGCGGCAGGTGGAGCAGGTCCGCGAGAGCGGCCGCTTCGACTTTCTGCTCAGCGTGCCACTCAGCCCCTTTCGTGCCCTCGAGGGGGTGGGTTCCGGGGCGGCGGCGATATCCGACTTCAACGACACCGCGATCCGCTTCGCGCGCATCGTCGAGGGCCTCCCCAAACAATTGCGATGGCAGAGCGAGCTTCTGCTTTACGACGTCGAGAGCCGCGAGAGTCTGATCGGGGCCCTTGCTGCGCTGGACTCCTTCACAGAGAGCGCCCGCCAGCTGGCGGCGGTGGCCCAGCGCCTGCCCACCGACCTCGACGCGGTGCTCGGAGACTCCGAGGGTGCACTCGGGGAGGTGAACCGCGCGCTGCAGACAGCACACGAGATGGTCGAACCGCTGCGCCTCACCGCCGAGCAGGTGAACCTGGCAGGTGCGTCGTGGGGCGCGCTCGTCACGCGCGACGGAGAGCACGACCCCGACGCGCGGCCCTTTGACATCCTCGAGTACGAAGCGGCGGCGCGCGGCATCGGTGAGGCGGCGACGGAGCTGCGCGGCCTGGCGCTCGAGCTCGATGCGCTCCTCGAATCGCACGGGGTGGAGGCGACCTTCGGTGGTGTCGACTCCGCAGTCTCGCACGCGGAAGTGGGCCTTCGGAGTGTTGTCGACCACGCGGCCTGGCGCGGCTTCCAGCTCTTGATCGCCCTGTTTGGGTTGTTGCTCGCCTATCGGCTCGTCGCTTCCCGCCTCCCCGCATCGGTGCGGCGCCCCGAATAAGCGCCAACCTCCGTGTGACCCAATTCGGGCTACGAGCCGGCGCCTACCTCAATTCTCCTGGGAAGCGGGCCGATGAGGGCGCATGTTCGTGCGCCGTGTCCTCTCGCTGCTCCTCGCTCCCTACGTGGCGTGGCTGGTCTTCGCCTATCGGTACCACTTTCTCGACGGCGTCAATCTCGCCTTCCACGAAGCCGGCCATCTTTTCTTTGGCGGCTTTGGCACCACGCTCCACTTCTTGGGGGGCACTCTCGGGCAGCTCGTCTTCCCGGTCGCTGCGGGTTTTCATTTCGCGCGCCGCGGCGAGCGCTTTGAAGCCGCCGTGTGCGCCATCTGGCTCGCCGAGAGCCTCATGTACGCGGCGACCTACCTCGCCGATGCGCAAGCGATGCGCCTTCCGCTGGTCGGGGGGCACATCCACGACTGGAACTGGCTGCTCACGCGTTGGGGCGCGCTGCGCGCCGCCGAAGCAATCGGCACCGCGCTCCACGTCCTGGCCTCTCTCGGCATGGTGGCCGCCTGGGTGGTGTGCGTCCGGGAGGCCTTCTTCCGTCCCGCCTCCGGCACGAACGACGTTACCGCCCTCTCGGAGATCACCGGAGCCCCGGAGACCTAGCGCGGAAGCCACCGCCGGCGCTTCGCGCACGGGCCTGGCCCGAGAGCGCTAGTCTCCGCGCGCTTCGCCCGAAGAGGTGGCGTGACGATACGGATCGCGATCGCAGTTCCGCTCCTGCTCCCTCTCGCGGTGGCCGCCTGCGCCCCAGGAGGCGGAGTGCCGCGGCGCGCCCAGCAGCAAATCGCCACGGGCGACCTCGAAGGAGCTCGCGCAGCACTCGAGGGCGAACGCCAGCGAAACCCCCGCTCCGTCGATGTTCGGGTCGCGCTCGGCGAAACGTACTATCGGATCGCGCGGGATGCGCTCGACCGCGGAGAACCCGAGGCGCGCTACCTGGCGTTCCTCGAGCATTCGGTCGAAGAGTTCGTCGTGGCGGTCGAGATCGATCCGAGGGATGAGCGCCCGCACTTCTACCTCGCGATGATCGACACCTACCGCGGCGACCTTCGGAACGCGCTGCGCGGCTTCGACAACGCGCGCCGCCTGAGGCCCACCGGAGTCGCCTACACGAACATCGCCGAGATCTTCATCTACATGGGTCGCATCGAGAAGGCGTATCACTGGAACGAGTTGGGCCTCAAGGAGAGGGCGCCCTACAGCGCGATCCTATTCAACGAAATGCTGCTCGCCTGGAAGGAGGGGCGTGTGGCGGAGGCCCGCCGCACCTTCGCCGACCTTCGCGACCACTACCCGGAAGCGGTCGGCACCATCAACGTAGCGCCGCTGCCGGAAGCCCCGCGCCGGTTCGAACAATTTGCGGGGTATTGCTGCCAGAGCCCCGCCTGCGGCCCCTATATGGAGGAGGCGTGCGGCGCCCTCGGACTCGAGGTTCGGAATCGCAATCTCTCCGCGGAGGGCGTTTTGCAGGAGCTCCGGATCGAGATGGAACGGACTCGGCGCCTCAAGGAAGTCTACCGGCAGCACAAGGAGCTCGACATCGAAATCGAGGATCCCGAACCCGCAGCGGTGGGCCGCTAGCCTCCGGCCCGCTTCACGGTGAAGCCCCGGGCTTCGAGTTCGGCGACGACGATGTCCCGATGGTCGCCCTGAATCTCGATCACCCCTTCTTTGACGCCCCCGCCGCTGCCGCACTTTCGCTTGATCTCCGCCGCGAGGGCCTTCAGCCGGTCGCTTGCGAGGGGGAAGCCCGCAGCGGTGGTCACCGTCTTCCCGCCCCGTCCCTTGGTCTCGCGCCGCACGCGAATCACCCCATCGCCGCGCGGCGCCCGCGGACTTTTCTGGCACGTGCACTTCGCGACCGGCTGCTTGCAGTGCGGGCACATCCGGCCCTTCCCGGTGCTGTAGACCACGCGATTCTCTTCGCGACGTCTCACGGGCTACGCGTTCTTGGCGAGCTGCGCTTTCATCAGCCGGATGATCGGCGCGGGCTCGGGGGGGTGCCACTTCGTGTGCTTCGGATCTTCGTGCCAGACGAAGGGGAGGTGAACGACTGCGCCCGGCTCATCGACCGTGCTCGCGACCTCGAGCGCCGCGAGCAGCACCGCGCGCTGGGTCGCCGCATCGCCGACGTCGCCAAAGGGTCGGCCAAACGGATGCTCCACCGCCGCCACCCGCGGCATGCCCACGATGCGTTGAAACATCCACAACAGGTTGAGGCACACCGTCGGAACCCCGAGCTCTTCAATGCGCCGCGCGACCAGCCCCACGGACCGGCAGCAGTCGGGTCAGACCGGCGCCAGAAGGAGGAGGTCGACCCCTTCCGCGCGGAGCGGGCCCGCGATCGCGTCGGCGCTCTCCCGGACGACGCGCATCGGATCGTGGCCTTGGAAGCCCATGATGGAGTAGTGGGTCTCGGCGATCGCGCCCACCCGCCCCTCTTCCACCAGCTCCCGCAGTCGGTCGAGAGGCAGCGCGACGTTGAGGTCGCGTTGGGCGTAGCCGGTGTCGATGTGGAGGTGATTGACCTCAACATCGGCTGGGGTCGCGTCCGCGCGGATCGCGCGCCAGCTCGGATCGCCCCAGGTGGGGCGTTTGCGTTCACCCTCCATGTCGAAGGGCGGATCGCCTCGCATCGAGATTCCCGCGGTGCTGAGAAGCGCCACCCTCGAAACATGGAGCGACTTCGACACGGGCGTCCAGGGAATGCTCTCGTAGGGCGCCTCACTCTCGATGCGCTCGGAGAGAAGGCGTCCGATCGTGCGACCGGTAAAGCGCAGGGGATCAACGGTGCGGGGTTTCTTTTCCATCCCCTCATTGTGTAGCACGCGCCCCGGACGCCCGAGCTGACTCTCGAGCCACGAGTCGGGGAACCCCCTGAAGACGATCCCTCGCGGATCTCCCACGGATCGGCGAAGCTACGCGAACCACACCCGTGCGGCACCTTGCGGGCTAAAGGGCCGCCATTCGTCTTGCCTCTGGGCCAGTCGATCCGCGATCGCCCAGAGAACCCCCGGATTGACCGCCATGCCGGCGTGACTGCCGTGGATGCCGATGTTGTCGACCCCGTGTCCCTCGTCTTCGAGGCAGGAGCGCCAGGCGACGACGCCGTCGCTTCGGGTGTAGACGGACGTGACGGGGACGTCGGGGCGTTCGGCGCAGTTGTTGAGAGCGGCACGACCGGCTTCGGAGATCTCGTGGCCCCGCATCAGGCGATGAATCCAGCGGAAGTCGTGCCCCCCTGCTTCACCACGGAACGGTGCGCCCAGCGCGATGACGCGACGGGTTGCTTTGGGCCGCCGTTTGGCGAGTTCGCGGGCATAGACCCCGCCGAGGCTTTGTCCGACGATGCTGACTTTTTGCTCGTCACGGCGCGGGATGGCATCGAAACGCTCCACGAGTCGGTCGATCGCGGTGGGCGGAAGCTCCACGTTGCGCCCCAGCTCCCAAGACTCGACCGTGTAGCCGAGATACCGCAGGAAGGTGCGGAGCGGCGTCGTCGCGCTGTCGTCGACGGTGAAACCGGGAAGCACCAACACCGGGTGCCCATCACCGCGGGGCGCGCGCATGAGCATCGGCAGAAACGGCACCAGGCTCGCCGTCTCGAGCAGCGCCCGGGGCGTTTCGAGCATGAAGTAGAGACCTTGCGGCGGGCCTCGCCGCGCACGACCGGCAGCCACGGCTTCCCTCCTTTCACTCAGAGTCAGGGCCAGATCACCCGGAATTCTTCGGCCAGGATGCCCACGGAGGCGTCGACGTCCATGAATTTGGGCGGATCGGTCGCGAACTCCTCCTGGAGAGCGTCGGAATTCCAGTACCGGTCGAAAGCGGCCCGATCCTGCCACCAGAGCTCCGCCACGCCATCGTAGGCCGGCTCACCCGCCGCGTAGCTCTCGAGCACGGGGTGGCATTGGACGTACTGGAGCAGCGCCGGTTCCCGCGGTACCAGCGGCCCGTGCTTGTGGAGCCAGTAGTCCTGAAACTCCTCGGGGCTCATCCCGCCCCGCCGCTTCAACAAGAAGAGCCCCTTCACGAGGCTCGCATCCTTCGCAATCGCGGGACCGGGTACGATGACGTGCTCCCGCGTCGCGAGAAAGGTGGGACCCGTTGCTGCGATGAAGTTGGCTTCGTCAGGCTGGGCGCCGTTTCGGTAGTCCGGGTTCTCCCCCAAACGCATGATCCCGTTGAGGTCGTCGAACCAGATCTCCGCTACGCCTTCGAAGGGCGCTCCCGCGAAGCCCGCAATGGGGTGCGGGATGCGGTGGCTCTGGACGTAGCGCTTGAGGGCCTTGATCCGCACCGCCAGGGGCGCATGCACTTCGCGCCAGTGGCGGTGGAAGTCCTCCCGACTGATATCGGGCCTCTGGGGAATCAGTGCGAAACCCTTGATCATCGGAGCACCTCCTGCAGGGCACCAGATCTTATCCGAGCTGCGACACTGCGGCACCGGGCGCGAGCGCCCGGTTGTCAGCTGGGTATGGGTTCGGGAAATTGTGCGCCCGCGAGGGCGCATGATCATCGCGCGACGCTGGAACGAGCGCTGGCACGGCGAGGGGGGCGGAAAGGAGGTGCTCTCCTTCTCGTATCCCCTGATCCTCGCCCAGATGACGTTCACGCTGCAAACCTTCGTCGATCGGCTTCTCCTGACGTGGTATTCCGCCGAGGCGGTGGCGGCGGTGACCGCGGCCCTGTTCATTACGCTGGTGGGCATTCTGATCTGCATCGGCACCGCGGAGTTCACCACTACGTTCATCGCCCAGTACCTGGGCGCGGGGCGCGCCGATCGGGTCGGCCCCGTTTTATGGCAGGGCATCTGGTTTTCGCTCTTCGCCGGCCTGCTCCTCGCCTCTCTCGCGCCGGCCGCCGAGGGAGTGTTCGATGCCGCCGGGCACGATCCCGCGCTGCAAGTGGAGGAGACGGCCTACGCGCGCATCCTGCTCGTCGGCTCCTTCCCGATCGTGCTCACGCCGGCGCTCGCGAGCTTCTTCGCCGGTCGCGGCCAGACCGGCGTCGTTTTCGCCGCCAGCGCGATCGGCGCACTCGCCAACGGTGTCCTCGATTACCTTTGGATCTTCGGTCGGATGGGTTTTCCCGAAGGCGGCGTCCGGGGCGCGGCCTGGGCCACCGTCGCCTCGAGTGCGATCGGAGCGGTCTTCCTCTTCGTGTTGGTCCTGCGCCCCCGCTTCCGACACGAGTACGGCACGGCGAGAGGGTTTCGCCTCAACCCCCCGCTTCTGGGACGCCTCCTTCGCTTCGGCGTGCCCGCCGGCTCACACTTTGCGCTTGAGCTGGGCGCCTTTGCGCTCTTCACGCTACTCGTCGGGCGCCACGGTTCCGAGGCGCTGGCCCCAACGGG
>CAZTOE010000101.1:0-5571 GCA_964615045.1 uncultured Spirochaetales bacterium | reverse complement strand
TTGCTTTCCATCTGAAGGGTCTGGTGTTCATGCCGATGGTGGGACTCGGCATGGGTGTCATGGCGCTGGTCGGGCGCTACCAGGGGGCGAAGCGTCCCGACCTGGCGGAGCGGGTGACCTGGACGGCCTTCTTCGGCAGCCTGGTCTATCTCGGGTTCTGGGCGCTGGTCTATCTGCTACTCCCGCGGGTCCTCCTGTTTCCCTTCATGGCGGGTGCCGATCCGGAGGGCTTCGCGCCGATCGCCGAGCTCACCGTCGTGTTGCTGCGCTTCGTCGCCATCTACTCGATTTTCGACATGATGAACGCCATCTTTGCGGCCGGACTGCGCGGCGCGGGCGACACGGCGTTCCCGACCGGGGTGGCAGTCGCGGCGTCGTGGACCGTGATGTTGATCCCGACCTACATCGCTTTCACCCACCTCGGTCAGGGACTTCTCGTCGGCTGGACCCTCGCGAGCCTATATGTATTCACCGTCGGGCTCGTCATGATGAGCCGCTTCCGCAGGGCCGGATGGCACCACCTGCGTGTGATCGAACCCCGCCTCATGACGCTCCCCGAGTGATGCGGCTGGCCGGAGAGTTGGCCGACATCGCACCGTGGGAGCGCGCTACCTCTCTCCCGCCCTGGCCGAACAGTACCGCGCCCCGGTCGACGCGAGTCGCGCGGGGCCCCCGGAGATCTGGCCCCCAGCGAGTCGCCACAAACGATCCTCCACGTCGAGCAGGGCGCGCACGTCGTGATAGGCCGCCTTCCAGGCGTGGGCCTTGCGACCGTCGAGTACCCAGCGTCCGCTTCGGCTCACGCGTTCAAACCAACCCGACTGGCGCCGATCGAGTTGTCGCCGCTTCACGAAGGCCCAGCTCTCGAGGAACCGCGCAAGGTAACCCTGCGCCGAAAGCGGGAGGCGTTCGTGCATGAGGAGAAGACAGTTCAGGGCCTCGGCCTGAACCCACCACACCTTCGCGCGCCGGGAGGCCAAGCGGCCCGCGGTTCCCTGCCAGAAGACCCCTCCATGGCGGCGATCAAAACCATGGCGCAAGACCTCGTCGGTCAAGCGCGTCGCCGCTTCGAGGCTCGGGCGGGCGAGAATGTCTCCCGCGCCGACCAGGAGATAGGCGGCCTCGACCAAGTGGCCGTACGACACGCGCCGATCCACGGGTTGCCAATCGCGTGTGAAGGACCAAGGCAGGGCGCCCGAAGCCCGCAGCGCCGCTTCGCCCAGCAAGGCGGTGAGTTCTTCGATGCGGGCCCGAAGCGCGGCGTCGGGAGCCGCCCGATGGAGCTCGCAGAAGGCCTCGAGGAGATGGAGGTGCGTATTGGCTGACTTCTGGCCTACGGGGTTGCCAATGCGGTCCCGGGCGGCGCTCCCACCGGTCTCGCCGAGAGGACTCCCGTCGCGGGCCAAGGCCTCGAAGTATCCTCCGTCCTGATCATCGTGGGCGTAGCGATCGAGCCAAGCGAAGCCCCGTCGAGCCAGTTCCAAAGCACCCGGGATCTCGGCCCGATGGGCAGCGGCCGCCGCATAAAGGGCAAAGGCGATTCCGTAGCTGTGCTTGTTGTCGGGATCGCCCTCCGTCCACGAGAAGCCGCCTACCAGATGATCCCAAAAGCGCTCTTCCAGGAAATGCACACCGTGACGCGCCCAATGCCGGAATGCACCGGTCGCGTCTTCTCTGCGCCGGGCGAGGCTCGCAGCGACCCAGGTCATACGCGCCTGGAACACCAGGGTCTTCGGTTGGGTCGGGGCCAGCGACCAGTTGCGGGCGAAACTCTGAAAGAAGCCGCCTGCTTTACGGTCCACGCAGCGCGGAAACCAACACTCGATGGCGTGGCGCCGAAGTTGCTGGGAGACGTCTCGCGCCAGGGCGAGGAGCTCTTCGCGCGGAGGCGGGCCTCGATGGAAGGCGATACCGAAGCTGCGCAGGAGCTGCCGCACATTCTCAGGATAGCTCTCGATTCCAGCCCCAAAGGAGACCCAGACCGAAAAGGGCGCGTCACCCCGTTCCGTCCGGACGCCACTCACCGCGAAGAACGAGTCGTTGCGGGAGATCTGCGAGCGATGGAGCGATCCGACCAAATTTTCGTCTGGAGACCCGACCTGGTGGTCACGACACTCGAGCGAGAGGCTGTCGTACTTGACCTCAACACCAAGTATTTCTTCTCGATCAATGCCTCGGGATGGGCGATCGCCCAGCTCTTCGAACAGGGTGCGTCGCCCGCGGACGCCGTCCAGGCGTGTCACGCCGGCGCGGCTCCGCCATCGCTCGACCCCGAGATCCATGCCTTCATCGCGCAGTTGGTGGAGGAGGGTCTGATCGAGCCCGGCCAGTCGTTGGGCGACACGCCTCAGGTGGTCTTCGAAGGCCCGTGGGAACACCCCGCGATCGAGAAGCACAAAGAACCCCTGCAGCAGGTGATGATCAGCGCATTCGATCCGACCTTGCCCCTCGCCGAATAGCCGAGTCGGAACCTTGACGGGGCGCTACCGCTGCGGGCCGCTCTTAGTCGCGGTGACAAGCCAAAGCGAAAAGCTCGGCGTCAAGGTCGCCGAGCAGCTGGGCCTCTTCAACGTCGCGTGGGACGTCCCGCCGTCGCCGGTCGCGGTCGATCTCGAGGTCGCCGAACCGGATGGGGCTGAAGCCAAAGGCGACTACCTGGTTTGCGGTCGCATGCGCGTGGACCGGGATGCGTCTGCAGTTCGCGCCACCTGTACCTCGGGGCTTTGGGCCACGTGGACTTCCGACGAGAATCGCTGGCGAATTGGGGCACCGCGCTCGGACGATGCCTGGATCCTGCTCGACCTGGAAGTGCTCTTGACCCTGGTCCTCACCCACGCTTGGCGGGCGCTCGGCTGGGTCCCGCTCCACGCCGGAGCCGTTGTTCGCGACGACTGCTGCGCTCTGTTGTGCGCGGAATCCGGCGGGGGCAAGACCAGTCTCACGGCGGCCATGATTCGCGCCGGTTGGAAGACGCTGGGCGACGACAAACTGTTGCTTCGCACCAACGACGCGGGTCGGCCCGAGCTGAGGGCCCTTGTGCACACGTTCAATCTCCACCCGAAGACGCGACGGTGGTTTCCAGAAGTCGGGGATCTCGAGCGGCTGCCGACCTACTCGCTCTGGACGGAGAAGCGCAAGGTTGACCCCGAGGACATTTGGCCAGGCACGACCGTCGATCGCGCCATGCCGACGCACCTGATCCAACTGCTACGGCGACCCGAAGGCACCGGACTCGTGGCGGACGCAATGGGACCTGGAGAAACGCTCTCTACTTTGCTCCACCAAACGGTCATCCCGAATCGGCCGGCCTGTGCGAAGCCCATCCTGCGCGAGATCGCGCGAGCGACCCGTTCCCTGCGCGGGATTCGCGTCGCGATTGGCGACGACGCCTTCGCGCAGAGCGATGCCCTCGAACCGTTGCTGGGAGAACTCCGTTGAGCTCCACACCCCAGGTGAGCGTGGTCGTTCCCGTCCTCAACGCGGTCTCGACGGTGGGGGAGATGCTGCGGGCCCTCGCAGCGCAGCGCTTCGATCGCCCCTGGGAGACGATCGTCGTCGACGGCGGATCGAACGATGGGACCCAGGCGCTGGTCGCTCGCTTTCCCGTGACGCTCGTCGTCGAGCCGAAACGCGGCCCGGCCGCAGCGCGCAACAACGGGTTGCTTCTAGCTTCGGGAGACTTGATCTGCCATCTGGACGCCGACACGGTCCCAACTCGCGACTGGCTGCGAGCCTTGGTCGCACCGTTTGAAGACCCCACGGTGGTAGTGGTGGGGGGCAAAACGGTGTCCCTCCCCTCCCAGACGCCGGCGCAAAGCTATATGGCTGCGAGCGGTCGGATCGACGCCGTCGATTACATCCATCGGCCGATCTTTCCCTTCGTCCCGTCTCGGAACATGGCGGTCCGCCGCGAAGCTGCGCTCGCAATCGGCGGCTGGGCCAACGAGTGCATCACCGGGGAAGACGTGGATTTCTGTCATCGGCTCCTGGCGCGCTTTCCCGATTCGATGCGCTATGCCGAGCGCGCCGTCGTTTTGCATCGCAATCGCGCCAGCGACGACGAACTGCGGCGCCAGGCTTGGGGCTACGGGGAAGGCGTCGCCCACCTCTACGCCCGCTATCCCGGAGAAGTGCGCTGGAGGCGGACCGATCCGCTTCGGGTCGCGGGCAAGCTGATCGGCTACAGCCTGGCACCCATTGCACTCAGCGGTGCCCACCGGCTGGGCCTCGCCAACGTCGGCCGGGTTGAACGGGCGCACTATCACCGGATCTGGAAATGGGCATTCTGGCGCGGCTTCTTCTCGTACCGCAGGACCGGATCGTATGCGTAACAACTCGCGGGACAAGGACGCGTCGCTGCCCTCCGCCAGCATCGTCGTTCCGGTGCTGAATGGGGCCGAGACCATTGGCGACCTGCTCAACGCCCTGCGGCAACAGACCCCAACCCCGAGCGACCTCGAGATGATCGTGGTGGACAATGGGTCTAGCGACGGCACTCAGGAGATCGCGGGGCGTTTCCCGGTGACCCTGCTCGAGGAGCCGAAGCGAGGCCCCTCCGCGGCGCGCAATCGCGGTCTTGCCGAGGCCAAGGGCGAGGTGGTGGTGCACCTCGACGCCGACACCCTCCCGACCCGGCGTTGGCTGGCCGAGATTCTGGCGCCGTTTGGCGATTCCCGAACGGTGTTGGTGGCGGGTCGGTCTTTGAGTTTCCCCCCCAAGACTCCTGCCGAGCGCTATCTGTCGCGCTTTCAGCTCTATGACGCCGAGAAGAATATCCACCGCGCCGTCCTGCCCTTCGCAGCCTCCATGAACATGGCCGTTCGCCGCAACGCAGCGTGCGCGATCGGCGGTTGGTGCGAAGCCATGATGACCTCGGAAGACGTCGATTTCTGTACTCGCCTTCGGCAGCAGTACCCGCGGCCGATCGTGTATGCGCCCAAGGCCGTGCTGTTCCACCGCAACCGGAACGACGACCGCGCCCTGCAGCGCCAGGCGTGGACCTATGGGGAAGGCGTCGCCGATACCTACCGGCGCTATCCCCAGCATCTCTCCTGGGGACCCGCCCAGTACTATCGATTGGGTTGGAACCTCGCGGTTCGCAAGTTCCGTCCGCGCTACCTGCGCCTGGCCCGCTCGCTCGGCGTCGCGACGCCCGAGGACGTGGAGTACGCCCACTACCACTGGATGTGGACGTGGTTTTTCTGGCGGGGCTTTTTCAGCTTTCGCTCCAGCGGTCTGAGGCGCGAACCGTGGGCGTAGCGGTCTCGGTCGTCATCCCCTTCTACAACGCCCGGGAAACTCTTTCCCTTTGCCTCGGGGCGGTCCGCGCCCAGGATCTGGCAATGGGGGATTTCGAGGTCATCGCGGTCGACGATGGTTCGAGCGACGGGGGAGGCGAGGCGGTCGAGCGCTTTGGCGCCCGCCGGATCTGGCAAGCGAACCGCGGAGCGCCCGCCGCCCGCAACACCGGCCTCGCGGTCGCCCAGGGTGACTGGGTGGCCTTCACCGACGCGGACTGTCTGCCTACTCGCGGTTGGTTGCGCGCCCTGTTGCGCGCAGCGTTGGGCGCTT
>CAZTOE010000100.1:0-14683 GCA_964615045.1 uncultured Spirochaetales bacterium | reverse complement strand
ATGTTTGTGGGGGTGGGCGCTTCGCGCGTGCGCGATCTCTTCTTGCAGGGCAAGAAGAATGCGCCTTGCATCATCTTCATCGACGAGATCGATGCCGTGGGCCGCCACCGGGGCGCGGGGCTCGGGGGGGGGCACGACGAACGCGAGCAGACCCTCAATCAGCTCCTGGTGGAGATGGATGGCTTCGAAAGCAATGAGGGGGTGATCCTGGTGGCGGCGACCAACCGCCCCGACGTCCTCGACCCTGCGCTGCTGCGGCCGGGTCGCTTCGATCGCCGCGTCGTGGTGCCGCGGCCCGACTACCGCGGACGCTACGAGATCCTCAAGGTGCACACGCGGCGCACTCCGCTCTCTGACGATGTCGACCTGGAGCTGATCGCTCGTGGGACGCCCGGCTTCGTGGGAGCCGACCTCCAGAACCTGGTGAACGAAGCGGCGTTGTTGGCGGCCCGGCGCGAAGCGGCCCGGGTCGGCATGACCGACTTCGAGCGCGCCAAGGACAAGGTGTTGCTCGGCGCGGAACGGCGCAGCATGGTGATGACCGACGAAGACAAACGCATCACCGCGTACCATGAAGGAGGGCACGCACTGGTGGCGATGCTCACCGAGGGCTCCGACCCGGTGCACAAGGTCACCATCATTCCGCGCGGCATGGCGCTGGGGGTCACTCAGACGCTTCCACCCGAAGACCGCTACAACCTGACCCGCAAGCAGATTCGCGCCATGATCAAGCACGCGATGGGCGGCCGCGCCGCAGAAGAGCTCGTTTTCGCGCACCTCTCGACGGGCGCCGCCAACGATCTCCAGCAGGCGACGCGCCTGGCCCGTCAGATGGTGTGTCGCTACGGAATGAGCGACAAGCTCGGGCCGGTCTCCTTCGACGACGAGAACAACGACGTCTTTCTGGGGCGCGATTTCGTTTCACACAAGAGCTACAGCGAGAAGAAGGCCGAACAGATCGACGAGGAAGTGTCCGAGATCCTGGGGGTCCTCTACGACGACGCGAAACGCTTGCTCACGGAACATCGCGACAAGTTGGACCGCGTCGCCGACGCACTCCTCGAACGGGAGACTCTCGACACTTCCGATCTCCGCTTGTTGCTCGCGGGCGAAGCCCTGCCCGAGCTACAGCCTCCCGATTCGGACTCGGCGGGCGCGGAGGCCAGGGAAGTGCCCGCCCCAGCAGCAAAGCCGGTCGCCGAGTTTCCGGGCAAAAAGCTTCCCGACCCCGAACCGATGCCCAGCTAGGGAGTCGGTCGGGTGGGGCGCGTCGAGTCGGAGATCTTCCCGCGCAGCCGGGTGACGATCGTCGGCGTTCTGAACGTGACCCCCGATTCTTTCTCGGATGGGGGACGTTTCGCCCGCGCGGGAAGGGCCGGGGCGGATGTCGACGCCGCGGTTGCCGAAGCGCTCGCCCAGGAACATGCCGGGGCTCACCTGATCGACATCGGAGGAGAGTCCACCCGTCCCGGTGCCGCGGCGGTCCCCACCGCGGTCGAGCTTTCCCGGACGGTTCCCGTTATCGAAGCGCTGGCGAAACGCACCGCGCTCCCGATCTCGATCGATACCCGCAAGGCGGAGGTCGCGCGCCGAGCTCTCGAGGCGGGCGCCCGGGTCGTGAACGATGTCTCCGGTGGCGGCTTCGACCCCGGGCTCCTCGAGGTGGTGGCCGAGCACGGCGCTACGCTGATCCTGGGTCACCTGCGTGGAACGCCCGAGACGATGCAGCGCAATCCCGGCTTCGGAGACGTCCTCGCCGAGGTCGCCGATGAGCTCGAGCGCGCGGTAGCGCGCGCCGAAGAGAAGGGCGTGGCTTCGGAGCGCATCGTCGTGGACCCTGGCATCGGTTTTGGCAAACGGCTGGAACACAACCTGACGCTGCTGGCGCAACCAGGCTGGCTGGCGCGGCGGCTCGGCCGGCCGGTGTTGGTCGGTCCCTCGCGCAAAGCCTTCCTCGGGACGCTCACCGGCGATTCCGCTCCGGAACGGGACGTGGCCACAGTCGCGGCGTGCGCCGTGGCGATTTTCGCCGGGGCCGACGCCATCCGCGTCCACGACGTGGCCATGGGCGTGCGGGCGGCCGCGGTGGCCAGCGCACTGCGTGCCCACGCCCCGGGCGGGACGGGCGCGGAGGCCCCGCGGTGATCGAGTTCCTCTGGGGCTGGTTCGACGCCGAAGTGCTCTCCTACTTCGTCGAGAACTTCGGACTCATCGATCTGATTGACGTCGGGATCGTGGCCTTTGGGGTCTATTGGCTGTTGTTGCTGATCCGTGGCACGCGCGCCGTGCAGATCCTGATCGGGCTCTTGATCTTGCTGGCGATGAGTCCCATTTCCAAGCGCCTGCAGCTCGTCACCGTCGATTTCATCCTCGAGAACTTCCTGAGCTCCGCCGTACTGATCATCATCGTACTCTTCCAGCACGATATTCGCCGGGCGCTGGCTCGCGTCGGACGCGGCGTGTTCCGCGGCATCTCCCATACCGAGGAGAGCCAGATCATGGAAGAAATCGTGCGTGCGGCACAAACCCTGGCACAAAAACGCGTTGGCGCGCTGTTCGTCCTCGAGCGGGAAACCCAGCTGAGTGATCTGATCCAATCCGGGGTGACGATCGACGCGGCCGTCACCGACGATCTCCTGGTCTCCATCTTCCTCCCCTACTCCCCGCTCCACGATGGAGCCGTCGTGATCGAAGGAGGTCGGATTACGCAGGCGGGTTGCATTCTCCCTCTGACGCTCCGAAGCGATCTTCCCGACGGCCTCGGGACCCGCCATCGAGCCGCGGTCGGAATCACCGAAGAGAGCGACGCCGTCGTAGTGGTAGTGTCCGAGGAAACTGCAGCGATGTCAGTCGTGCACGCCGGGGAGTTGAGCCACGACCTCGACGCTCCGCGTCTGCGGGAGGCGCTTCGCGAGCTGCTGGCCGGCCCGCAGGTGTTTGGGGGGTCCGAAGCGGACGAAACAACGCCTGTTGTGGAGCGACCCGCGGTCGAGGGTGAGCACGCTGGAGCCGTATCCGAGGTAGCCAAGGTGGCGACGCCGGACACCGCGGACCGAGCGAGCTCGTCCGCCTCGTCGGCGGTGGGCAGCGCGCACTAGGGCAGAGCCCGCGCGTTCAGAAGGGGTCTCGTAGCGATGGGGATCTTCTCCAATTTCGGATACAAACTGCTTTCCGTCGCGATCGCGTTCCTGGTCTGGTTCGTCGCTCAGGGGCAGTCCGACATCGAAGGCGGTTTCGATATTCCTGTCGTGTTGAACGGCGTTCCCGAGGACCTAGTCGTCACGGACGTCAGCGCCGACGCGGTCCACGTTCGCGTGGCCGGGAGCCGCTCGGCCCTGCGAGCGGTCGACGACGATGCGCTCGAGTACTCTGTGCAGGTGCGCGGCGCCAAGCGCGGCGAAGCCATGTTTGAGGTGGATTCCACGAGCCTCGAGGACAAGCTTCCGCGTGGAGCCCGTATCGTGGGACGCTCTCCCTCCACGATCGAGTTGAGCTTTGAACAGCGCGCGCGGCGCGAGATTCCGGTGCGGCCCGATGTGACCGGACAACCTGCGGAAGGGTTCGAGATCACAGGCGTACAGACCCAGCCCGACGCGGTGGAGGTGGGAGGGGCCCGGCCCGAGGTTTTGCGGCTCTACGAGGTTGTCACCGAGGCGGTGGACGTGACCGGAGCCCGCCAATCGATCGAGCGCGAGGTCCGCGTCTCTCCCGGAGCTGGCCATGTGTGGGTCGAAGGACCCAACAAAGTGGTCGTTCGAATCGTGGTCGAGCCGATCGAACAGCCCGCTGCCGCGCCTGAGCCTCCGCCGGCGGAGGAATCTGTCTCACAAGGGTAAGCACGGGCGGCCGAGCGACCGAAACAGGAGCTAAGCCGAGCGACCCGATCCAGATGCGAGCCAGGAGGGGGAGACGTTGGACAAGCTGTTCGGGACTGACGGCGTACGCGGCCGGGCCAATATCCCGCCGATGACCGCCGACACGGTGCTTGCGCTGGGGCAGGCGGCGGGGCACATCTTTCGCCGCCGCGGGGGGGAACGGCACCGCATCTTGATCGGCAAAGACACGCGGCTCTCGGGTTACATGTTTGAGAACGCGCTGGTGGCCGGCATCTGCTCGATGGGGGTGGATGTATTGCAAGTGGGACCGATTCCCACCCCTGGCATGGCGTTTCTTACCGCCGACATGCGTTGCGACGCGGGCGTGATGATCTCGGCGAGCCACAACCCCTATCAGGACAACGGCATCAAGTTTTTCTCCCACGATGGGTTCAAGCTGCCCGACGAGATCGAGTGCCGCATCGAAAAACTCGTGCGTTCCGGAGAGCTCGAGAACCTTCGGTCGCCCGCCGAAGAGGTCGGACGCGCGCGCAGAATCGACGACGCGTTGGGGCGTTACATCGTTTTTCTTAAAAAGACGTTTCCGTTCGAGCAAACCCTCGATGGCCTGCGCGTGGTGCTCGACTGCGCCCACGGCGCCGCCTACAAAGTTGGCCCGCTGATCCTGGAAGAACTGGGCGCCGAGGTGTTCGCGATCGGCGTGGAGCCCAACGGTCGCAACATCAACGAAGGGTGTGGCGCCGTGTCTCCGGAGTTCGTGACCGCCAAGGTCCGCGAATTGCGGGCGGACGTCGGGATCGCGTTGGATGGCGACGCCGACCGCTGTGTGGTCGTCGACGAGCGCGGCAATCTCGTGGACGGCGACATGATTCTGGCGCTGACTGCACGCGATATGACGGAGCGCGGCGTACTGCGGGGCGGCGGCGTGGTAGCGACCGTGATGAGCAACCTCGGACTCGAGAAAGCCGTGGAGGCCCTAGGGCTCCGGTTGATCCGCACCGCGGTGGGGGATCGCTACGTCGTCGAGGAAATGCGGGGCGGCGGTTTCAACCTCGGTGGGGAGCAATCGGGTCATCTCGTGTTCCTCGACCACAACACCACCGGCGATGGCCTGATCACCGCGCTTCAGATTCTCGCCGTGATGCGCCGCAGCGGGCAGTTCCTGTCCGAGCTAACCGCCGAATTCGAGCGGTTTCCACAATGCCTGGTCAACGTTCAGGTGGTGGAGAAGCCGCCCCTCGAGAGTCTCCCGGCCGTGCAAAGCACGGTGCAGAAGGTGGAGAAGGAGCTGGGCGGGCGGGGCCGCGTCGTGTTGCGGTATAGCGGAACGGAACCCAAGATCCGTGTCATGGTGGAAGGTGAGGACGAGGCACAGGTCAAGGCCCACGCCCACGTTATCGCTGCTGAGTTTCGTCAGGCCCTGGGACCCCAGGACGCCTAGATGCGCACGCTAGTGGTCGCCCTCGATGCCGCTGCGGCCTTGCGTGAGGCGTGTGGTGGCGACGAACCTCGACTCGCCCATCTCGCCGTCGCGGCGGAATTGGCGGGAGCCGACGCGATTCGGGTCACCGCGACCGAAGCGCTGCGCCCGGTGCGCGAAGCGGATTGCTATGACCTGCGGCGCGTGGCGCGCTGCCTCGAGCTGCGGATGGCGCCGACCCCGTCGCTGCTGAAGCTCGCCCTCGAAATCCGGCCGGATCGTTTGATCCTCGCGGGCGAAACGCATCCGGGCCAATTCGTCGCACCACCGCTCTCGGCGAACGCGATCCGCGAACGCGGTGTCGCGTCGCTGCGCGCCCTCGCCGAGGCCAAGATTCCCGCCTTTGTGAGCATTGCGCCCGAGCTCGAGGCGGTGAAAGCCCTCCACGGCGCCGGCGCCAGTGGGATCGAGCTGTCCACGACGGAAGTAATGGAACTTCCCGCCGCCGAGCGAGCACAAGCGTGGGCGCGCCTCGGCGACGCGGCGCGCCTGGGGGCGAAGCTCCGCGTGCCCATCGCGGTGGCGGGGGGTCTCGACCCGCGAGGGGTGCGCGCGGCGTTGGCCGCCGCGCCCGTAGCGGAGACGGTTGTGGTGGGGCGGCGTGCGATTGCGCACGCTCTGAGTGTGGGGCTGGAACGTGCGGTGCGGGAAGTTCGCCAGGCGCTCTCCTGAACCGGACGCCATACTCTGCGCGTGATCCTGGGCATTGGCGTCGAATGGGTCGAACTGCCGCGTTTCGAGCGCTCGTTGGAGCGCTTTGGCGAGCGGCTCCTGGCGCGCGTGTTCACTCCCGAGGAGCGCGCCTACGCGGCGCGCAAACGGCGGGGTGCCGAGAGCCTCGCGGCGCGTTTCGCCGCCAAGACGGCGGCTCGCCGGGCCCTTGCCGCCGCCAGCGGGCGGGTCGCCAGCGGTCGCTGGCACGACTATGAGGTCGTGCGTGCTCCCGGTCGGGCCCCGAGTCTGCGCCTTCACGGGCGCGCGGCAGACGATGCAAAGGCGGCCGGCGTCGCAGGAACCGCACTCAGTCTCACTCACGACCGGGGCGCTTGTCTCGCCCACGTGGTGGTCGAGGGAAGGGAGTCGCGATGACACAGCGCGATGACCTCGCTGCGGCGCTCGGCCGGGACCAGTGGCGCGTGGTGGACGCCGACACGATGCGCGCCCTCGATCGGCACACGATCCAAAAACTCGAAGTCTCGGCCGAGCTGCTGATGGAGAGTGCCGGTCGGGCCGTCGCCGAAGCGGCGCTGCGTTTGGATCGCTCCGGGCCGGTCTGGGTCCTCTGTGGGCCCGGCAACAACGGGGGGGACGGCTTTGTGGTCGCACGCCACCTGTTCCAGCTGGGGGTCGCGGTCGAGATCGTTTTCCTCGGTCACTCGGAGCGGTTGAGTTCTGAAGCGCAGGCCAATTGGGCGCGCACCAAGAGCCTGGGGATCACTGTGCGTGGCCCCTCGACGCGCTGGACGCGGGCGGGCGTCGTGATCGACGCCCTGTTTGGAACCGGACTCGGTCGCCCGCTGCGCGGAGACGCGGCGGTCTGGGTCCGGCGCGCCCGCTCGGCGCGATCGCGCGGCGCCCGAGTCATCTCGATCGACGTTCCCTCCGGCCTCGATGCGGATACCGGGCAGGTACTCGGAACCGCGGTGGAGGCCGACCTCACGGTGACCCTTGGTCTTCCGAAGCTCGGGCTCGCCCTCGAGCCGGGTCGCAGTCACGCCGGGGAGATCGTGGTCGCTCGCATCGGGATCGCCGACGTCGCCCCCGACGCTGGCTTCTCGGTGGAGTTGTGGCGCCCGGGTCGCGCCGCCCGGGAGCTGCCGGCACGTCTGCCGGGAGGGCACAAGGGGAGTTTTGGTCACGTGCTCGTCGTGGCGGGCTCGCCGGGAAAGACAGGAGCCGCGGCGCTCGCCGCTGCGGGTGCAGGCCGTGCGGGCGCGGGCCTCGTCACCGTGGCGTGTCCGTCTTCGCTCAACGCCATTCTCGAGGTGAAGTGCACCGAAGCGATGACGGCCCCACTTCCGGAGACGCCCGATCAGACCCTCGGACCGACCGCCACCACGGCGGTGCTCGAGCTCGCCGCGGAGCGCGATGTGGTGGCGATGGGGCCGGGTCTTGGCCGCGGCGCGGCGACTGGGACCTTCCTGCTGCAGGTGGCCGAGTCGCTCGCCAAGCCCCTGGTGCTTGACGCCGATGGCCTGTATCCATTCGCCGGCGCTCTAGAGCAGCTGCGGGCGCGCCGGGCACCGACCGTGCTGACGCCGCATCCGGGCGAGGCTGGCCGTTTGCTGGGGTCGAGCGCGCAGGCGGTGAACGCTGATCGGGTCGCGGCCGCATGCACACTCGCCGAGCGAACCGGAAGCACGGTGGTGCTGAAAGGAGCCGCGACCGTGGTGGCCAGCGCCGAGGGGTTCGCGGCGATCAATCCCACCGGGGGTCCGGAGCTCGGGAGCGGCGGCACCGGCGACGTGCTGACGGGGATCGTTGCCGCGCTGCTGGCCCAGGGGCTCGGTGCAGATCGAGCCGCGACTCTGGCGGCCTGGGTGCACGGCGCCACCGGCGATGCCTTGGCGCACCGGAGTGGTCTCTCGGGAGTGTTGGCCGGGGACGTAGCGCAAGCCCTCCCCGCTACCTTCGAAGCGCTGCGCCGCGGGGCGCGCGGCGAAGCCTTTCCGCGCTTCGCGCGACGTCGTCCCGGAGGCCCGCTTGGTCTTCCATTCCCCTAGTGCTGCAGTGACGCGCCGCCTGGCCGCCGCGCTGGGCGCGGTGCTGGGGCGCGACCCGACGCTCGAGGCGAGCTCCGCGGTCGTGGCGTTGTGTGGCGAGCTGGGCGCGGGAAAAACCGAGTTCGTGCGCGGGTTGGTGGAGGGGGCGCAGGGAAACGCCAGCTGGGTCGCGAGCCCGACGTTCGTCATTGCCAACGAATATCCGCTCTACGGTACCCGGGCCAGACGGCTGGCTCACGTCGATCTGTATCGGGTCGGGAGTGAGGCGGAGCTCGAGGATGCGGGCTTTCTCGACTTTCTGGTGCCGGGAACCATCGTGGCCGTCGAGTGGGCCGACCGCTTTCCCGCCGCACTGCCCGGCGACGTGCTTCGGGTCCGCCTGAACCGGGACGGTTCGCGAGGCCGTCGGATCGAGGCGCAGGGCCTGGGAGCTCACTCCGAGGCCTGGGCGGTGGCCTGGCGCGAGGCGTGGGAGGGGCGACTCGCGGCGAACGGAAGCGGCGCCTAATGTCAGCAGCGATGGCGCTGGTCGTTCAAAAATACGGCGGCACCAGCGTGGGGAGCCTCGAGCGAATCCGCGCGGTGGCGCGTCGCGTGTCAGACACGGTGGCGGAAGGTCATCGCGTTGCGGTGGTGGTCTCCGCGATGGCCGGAGAAACTGATCAATTGGTCGAGCTCGCGCGCGAGATCGGTGGCGATCCGCCGCCCGCCCGCGAATACGACGCGCTCGTCGCCACCGGTGAGCAGAAGTCGATCGCGCTCCTCTCGATGGCGCTCCAGCGGATCGGCCAGCCGGCTTGCTCGCTCACCGGGCCCCAGATTGCCCTCCGGACCGATGCAGTCCACACCCGCGCTCGGATCCGGTCCATCGATGCGGCGCGCATCCACAAGGTGTTGGACGGTGGAGCGGTCGCGGTGATCGCCGGATTTCAGGGCTCGGACGAGCAGGGCAGCATCACCACCCTCGGGCGCGGGGGGTCGGACACCTCCGCGGTGGCGGTCGCCGCGGCCCTCCAGGCAGACGTCTGCGAGATCCTGACCGACGTGCCGGGTGTCTTTACCGCCGATCCCAATCTGGTTGCGGCAGCTCGCAAGCTCGATCGCATCTCCTACGAGGAGATGATCGAGATGGCGAGCCTCGGGGCCAAGGTGCTTCAGATCCGCTCGGTTAAATTCGCCATGGATTACGATCTTCCCCTCCACGTCCGCTCGAGCTTCGAGCCCGGGGAGGGCACCTGGGTGACCCGCGAGGAGGACATCATGGAGCGGCTGGTGGTCTCGGGCGTGACCTACAACCGCAACGAGGCGAAGATTCGCGTGCGGGGGGTGCGCGACGAGCCCGGCGTGGCGGCCCGCCTGTTTGCACCGCTCTCCGAGGCGGGCATTGTCGTCGACATGATCGTCCAGAACCTCGGCGGGGACGGCTTGACGGACATGACATTCACGGTGCCCAAGACCGACTATCGGACCGCCCTGGCGCTCGCTGAGCAAACCGCGAGCCAGATCGCCGAGGGTGGGGTCGAAGGTGATGAGGAGATCGCCAAAGTCTCGATCGTGGGCCTCGGGATGAAAGACCACGCCGGCGTGGCGACGAAGATGTTCGAGCTCCTCGGGGCCGAAGGCATCAACATCCAGATGATCTCGACCAGCGAGATCAAGATCTCGGTGGTGATTGAGGAGAAATACACCGAGCTCGCGGTGCGAACGCTCCACGCCGCCTTCGTCGAGGACGGTGCCGCAGCGCCGGCCGTCGAGTGAGGGCCGCAACTTCGGAACTCGGCCCGGGTCGCCAGGCGCCGGCCCTTTGCGTGCTCGCCGCATGCCTCGCAGCAGCGGGATCGGGCGGTTGGCGGTCGGCGCCGGAGCCGCTCTGCGAGCAGCCCCGCGCGGACTCGGTCCGCGCGCACGGCGTTGCCGACGTGCGCTGCAGTGGCGCCGGGGCCCCGCCGGATGGAGCCGTCGGTCTGCTGTTCGGAATTCCGCTCGACCTCGGGCGCGCGAGCCGCGAAGACCTCGAGGCACTCCCGGGAATCGGGCCGCGGCGCGCGGCGGCCATTGAGGCCGCGCGCGTTCGAGGCCCCTTCTGCCATGCCCGGGACCTGATGCGCGTTTCGGGAATCGGGCCGCGCACCTCCGCGCGCCTGGAACCCTGGGTGCGTGGAGCCCAGGCCGACGAGTGCACACGGGAAATTCGGAGCCGATGAGTTCGCTCCCGGAAAAGGCCTGGGAGCGCGAAAAGGATCCGACGGTCCGGGCGGGGTTGCGCGGGGGGTACGGCCGGGCGATCCGCTATCTCGATCGGGATCTCTGGGAGGCACGCTCCGACGGCTCTCCGATCGAAGATCTCGCCCGTCGCACACTCCAGCTCATCGTGATCGTGGTGCAGGGCCTGCGGTCCGATCAGATCCTGCTGCGCGCTAGCGCGCTCACGTACTTCGCCTTCCTCGCGCTCGTGCCTTCGATTGCGATCGCCTTCTCCATGGTGGGCGCTTTTGGCATTAGCGAGAACCTCGTCGTTCTGCTGGTCGAACGCTTCATGCCGGATATTCCGCAAGCGCAGGACTATCTGCTCCGGATCCTCGGCCAGGTGGATTTCCGGGCACTCGGTACCATCGGGGCGAGTCTGTTGCTGGTAACGACCGTGCTCGGGCTCTCGAGCGTCGAGCACGCCTTCAACACCATCTGGGGAGTGAAGCACGCCCGCCCGTGGGTGCGTCGCTTTCCCGACTACCTCGCGACCATGGTGATCGCGCCGCTCCTCCTCGGGGTGGGGGTCGCGGGCGGCATCAGCATTCAGAGCCTGCCGTGGATGCAGAACCTGATGGACGCGCCGGGTTTCAGCGCGTTATATCGGCTGGGGCTTCAACTCGCGCCGGTCTTCGTGGTACTGCTCGCCTTCGCCTTCCTCTACTGGTTTGTGCCGAACACCCAGGTACGTCTCGACTCAGCGTTTTTGGGGGCCGCCATCGCCTCGGTGTTGTTCTCGCTCACGCGAAAGCTGTACGTCGACTTCAACGTCGGAGCGGTGCGAGCCGATGCCCTGTACGGCGGCTTGGCGGCGCTTCCGCTCTTTGTGGTGTGGGTGTACGCGGCCTGGGTCGTCGTGCTGCTCGGTGTGGAGTTCGCTTTCGCCCACCAGAACCTGGCGACGTTCCGGACCGCGCGCATGGGTGAGGATCCCGAGCCGGGCGATCGCGAGGCGATCGGCCTGGCGGTCGCCGCGGCAGTGGCGCGGGTGTTTCGAGAGCGCGCCGATGGGGTCAAGGCGGAGCAACTGGCGACACAGCTGGATGTCCCGGTCCGCACCGTGCGCCGCGTGCTCGCCGACCTGCGGCGCGGCGGCATCGTCTCGCCACTGGGTGATCCGGATGAGGGGGTCTTCCAGCTGGGGCGCGCCGCCGACTCCGTTCTCGCGACCGACGTCTGGGAGGCGCTGCGCGGACGCTCCCAGTTCGAGCCTCCCGAACAGGAGGAGGCAGTGCGAGGCATGCTGAAAGAGCTCGATGCGACCCAGCGCCAGACCCTCGGTGCTCGCACCCTTGCCGATCTGAGCGCAGGCGGGCGCGACCACGCCGAGACCGCGGCCCCGGGAGGTTGATTTTTCCTCCTTGCGCGAGACCCTGGCAGGCAGCCATGCGCGTATACCTCGACCACAACGCGACCACCCCGCCGCGGCCCGAAGTGATCGCGGCGATGACGCGGGTGCTGCGCGAAGTTCACGGCAATCCGAGCAGCGTCCACGCCGAGGGCGCCGCGGCGCGTGCCGAGGTCGAGACTGCGCGCACACGGGTTGCCGGGCTCTTGGCGGTCGAGGCGCCTCAGATCATCTTCACGGCCGGCGCTACCGAGTCCAATAATCTGGCGGTGTTGGGCTGGGCGCAGGCCCAAGGGGCGCCCGGTCACATCGTGTCCACGGCAGTGGAGCACCCTTCGGTCGAAGAACCGCTCCGGGCCCTCGAAATCGCGGGTTGGCGCGTCACGCGGCTCGGGGTCGATCGCGCGGGACGCATCGATCTCGATGCGCTCGAAGGCGCGCTTTGTGACGACACGCGCCTGGTCTCGGTCATCTGGGCGAACAATGAGACCGGGGTCCTGCAGCCGATGGAAGCGATCACCCACCTCGCGCATGCCCGTGGCGCCGCGGTCCACGCCGACGCCACCCAGGCAGTGGGCAAGATTCCGGTGGACCTCGCGAAGATTCCGCTCGATCTGGCGTCGGGGTCCGCACACAAGTTCAATGGTCCCAAAGGGGTGGGGTTTCTTTTCGTGCGTGGGACGTCGCCGCAACCCTGGGTGCGCGGTGGGCCCCAGGAGCGGCGCCTGCGCGGCGGCACCCACAACGTGGCTGGCATCGCGGGGTTGGGCGTTGCCGCCGAGCTCGCGCAGGACGAACAGCCGCAGCGCGGCGAATACTACGCCGCGCTGCGGGACCGGCTGTGGCAGGGGATCGAAGCCAAGATCCCCGAGGTGTACCGCAACGGTCATCCCGAGACGGTCCTCCCCAACACGCTGAATGTGGAGTTCCGCGGCGCCTCCGGCGATGTGCTGCTCGAGGCCCTCGATCTCGACGGCGTGGCGGTTTCGGCTGGGGCCGCTTGCGCCTCGGGCTCGATCGAAGCGTCGGCGACCCTCACGGCGATGGGATTGACGCCCGTGCAAGCGCTGGGCTCGCTGCGCTTCAGCGTGGGTTACGGCGTCGATCAGGCGCAGATCGATCGGGTGGTGGCGGTGCTGCCGGACTTGGTCGCCCGGGTGCGGGCCGCGACCCGTGCGGCGCGGACGGGGTTGGGCGCGCGATGAGCGAGCGGATCGTGGTGGCGATGTCCGGAGGCGTCGATTCCTCTGTGGCGGCGGCCTTGTTGGTCGAGCAGGGCTTCGAGGTGGTAGGCATCACGATGAAGCTCTCGGGCTCGGCGTCGCGCTGCTGCTCCCTCGACGACACCGAGGATGCGCGCCGGGTGGCGGAGCGGCTCGGCATCCGATTCTACGTCGCCAACTACACGGAAGCGTTCCGGCGGGAGGTGATGGAGCCCTTTGCCGACGCGTACCTCCGGGGCGAGACGCCGATTCCCTGCGTGGCCTGCAACCAGCGCCTCAAGTTCGGCCATCTCCTGGAGCGCGCCCGCGGCCTCGGCGCGGAGCGCGTCGCGACCGGACACTACGCTCGCGTCGAACGCATGGGCGAGCGCGGTGGACAGTGGCTGCGCCTCTTGCGGGGGCGTGACCCGCGCAAAGACCAGTCCTACTTCTTGTTCGATCTCGACCAGGAGCGGCTCGGCCGTCTCGCCTTCCCGGTGGGTGACATGACCAAGGATGAGGTCCGCGCGTGCGCCCGTGCGCTGGGACTCGCGACCGCGGAGAAGCCCGAGAGCCAGGAGATCTGCTTCGTACCGGATGGGGACTACGCGCGGGTGGTCGAAGCGCTCCGTCCCGGCGCGGTTCCGGGTGCCGGCGCGATCGTGGACGAGAGCGGCCGGTTGGTCGGTCAGCACGGTGGGATCCACCACTTCACGGTGGGCCAGCGCCGCGGCCTCGGGATTGCCCAGGGGAAACGCCGCTACGTGAAACGCATCGACGCTTCCCGAAACCGCATCACCGTGGCACCCGCCGAACGGCTGACGGCGCGGGGAGCGCGCCTGACGGGCGTCAGCTGGATCGCCGGGGCGCCGGCGGGCCCCGAGGTCTCGGCCAGCGTACAGATTCGCTACCGGCATCGGGCCGCGCCCGCGCGCATCGCGTCCCGCGGCGCGGATGTCGAGGTGTGGTTCGACGAGCCGGTATCGGCCGTCACGCCTGGCCAGGCGGCCGTGTTCTATCAAGGCGACGCGGTGCTGGGCGGTGGCTGGATTGCCCACGCCCTTGCCTAGGGTCGTCCCATGGCGCCGCTCTCCAGCGAGACCCGCCGCGCCCTCGAGGCAATCCTCGGGTACGTCTTCGACGACCCCGAGCTCCTCGAGCTCGCTCTTTGGCATCCCTCTTACGCGCACGAGGTCGACGGAAGCCGAGGCAACGAGCGACTCGAGTTCATCGGTGACGCGGTGTTGGATCTCGTCGTAGCGGAGCTTCTCTACACCGCGCATCCGCGCTGGCACGAGGGCGACCTCACCCGGGTGCGGGCGTCGCTGGTGAACACGGAATCGCTTGCCGCGCTCGCGCGCGAGCTCGAGCTCCCCCTCCACCTCAAACTGGGGCGCACCGAGCACAAGGGTGGGGGCTCCGAGAAGGATTCGATCCTGGCGAGTCTTCTCGAGGCGATCCTGGGAGCTGCCTACCTGGACGGCGGACTCGAACCGGCTCGACGCCTCGCCCGACGGGCCTTTGCGCCAACCTTGGAGGCGGACTTCGAACCGCCTCCGGCGGATCCCAAAACGCGGTTCCAGGAATGGGCTCACGCCGCTGTGCAGCGCACTCCGGGTTACCACACACTCTCGGACAACGGGGTCGAGAACGCGGAGGACCGTTTTCTGGTCGAGGTCTCGGTGGACGGCGAGAGCTATGGACAGGGTACCGGCCGCAGCAAACGAGCTGCGGAGCGAGCCGCCGCGGAGGCCGCGTTGGCCCGGGTGCAAGAGCTGTGAGTGGCAGGGACCACCGCGCGGGAGTCGTCGCTCTACTCGGCCAACCCAATGCGGGAAAATCGACCC
>CAZTOE010000099.1:0-14694 GCA_964615045.1 uncultured Spirochaetales bacterium | reverse complement strand
AGCGTGGTGTGGTTCGAAGGCATCAAGTGGGCACGGCGAGGGCGCGGAAGCCAAAGTGGGCCCGGCGGAGCCAGCCGCATTGCGGCGCCTGAAGGCCGAGCCTGAGGCGCGGCTGAGCCGACCTGCGGTGCGGCGCAGCGGCGAAACAGGAGCAGCAGGGTCACGAACACAAGGATGCTGACCATCATCTCAAACGGCCGCTGGTTGTTGCCATCGGGCAGGCCCTGCGAGCGGGGACGACCCTCGAGCGCGTGCAGCGCGCACTCGGCCACGCTGACCGCAGGTCCACGGAGCGCTACGCCAAGCTCGATGACCAAGCGGTGGTGGAGGTCTTCCCCACGCGCCCGATAGGTCGTCGTCGCTGGTCGTGGAAGGCTCTCTCCAACGCTGCGTTGTCCCAACCCGACTCCCAGGTTCGGAGCCTGGTGCTCGGCGTTGAACCGCAGGCGGGAGGGGAGCCGCAGCAGCGCGGCCGCGCGTGGCGGAGCACCAAGCAGGAGTGGCGTCACTCGTCGCCGCAACCAAGCGCAACCAAAGCGCCGAACCAAGCACCGCCAGAACGCGAATTTCTTAGCGATTCTGAATAGTTATGGCGGGGCGGACGGGACTCGAACCCGCAACCACCGGCTTGACAGGCCGGCGCTCTAACCAGTTGAACTACCGCCCCCCGGCGAGGCCATCATGGCTCACGAGGCTGCCGTGAACCGAGGGGGGTAGCCGATTCCCGCGGGCGCCGCAAAAGGCGGATCAGGGGCTCAGAGCGCGGGGGGCGACCTCGGTCGTGGGTCCCAGGGGCGGTGGGGGCCAACTCGCTTCGGGCGTCGCAGCGAAGCGAAAGCGGCGAGCAAAAGGCGCGAGGCCGAGCGCGCGGCGGGCTTCCTGCACGGCGGCGGGCGGGTCCCAAAGCGGCCGCCCCTCGTCGGTGGCCACGGAGGGGCGTGGCGGCGGCGCGGGGATCAGCGGCGCTTCGGCCGCGCGCGGAGCGGGTGGCGGGGAGATGCCCGCTTGATAGTCCACCAATTCGATCCGCAGCCCGACGATACGAAACGTTTCGGTGCCGCGAAACCAGCCCGTGAGCCGTAGTGGGAGGCGCCGCGCGTCCGCCGTCACCCAGAGTTCGCCCTGCCCTTCTTCATCTTTGGGAACACCGTCGAGGAAACTCCTCGAGCGCAGCCGCCAGGCGCGCACGACGCCGAGGATGGGCGATTCAGTCGTCTCCACTTCGTCCACGTCGAAGCGCAGGCTGTAGATCTTCTTCGACGCGTAGACGGGGATCTCGAAACGTGCCCCGGGGCGGGCCGGAAAGCCGCGCAGCGTGTAGACGAGATCGAGCGCATCGTAGACGAAGGGTCCGAAGTCGATCAGGTGTTCGCGGCCGCGACCGCTGTGGCGGCGGTGACGCAAGACCCGAAGCCAATGCGCGTCCCAGTCATAGGAGAGTGCCTCGTAGATGCGCTGCGGGCCGTGGCCCATCCAGGTTCGGCTCTCCAGAGTGCGCATGGCGTCGAGGTCAATCCAGGCCTCCATGCGGTCGCGAATCGGATAGAGGACCGAGAAGAAGGCGTTGGTTTCCGCTCCCGCCACGATGTGGGCAAGCCGCCGGCCCTCGCGCTGAAACAACTCGGCGACCTTGATAAAGCCACGTCCCACCGGGATCCCCAGATAGGAGAAAGCGTACTCAAGGCGCTCGCCGCGAGCCCAGGCCCCGGCGGGGGGCCGCCCGATGAGCGCCCGGTCGGCGAGAGACACGCCCGCAGGGTCGAGGAGCGGCGGCCAGTTTTCGGTCTCGAAGGTCTCTGAAGAGGCGTTCGCAGGGTGAAGGATGGCGGCGTCCGGAGCCTCGCCGTCTGCAAGGCTCGCTGCCGAGCCGAGAAGCCAACCCGCGAGCAGACAAACCCAAAACAACCCGAACAGTCTAGCCCGCGGGCGGCTCGCCCTGAGCTCGCTCTCCGCATTGCCGAACGACGATTTCAGCCTCAAGGCCCGAAATTTTCTGCCGATGCGGGAGTTGGAGCGACAGTTGCCCACCGCCTGCCGAGGGCTTGCCGGGAATCTGCCCGTTCCTGAACAGGAGAGGAACTTGTGACAAAGCGAAACCTGTCGATGATGGCGGGCGCGGCCGTGGCGGTCGCGACGTTCGGACTTGCGACCTTCTGGGCGGCCTCGGAACGCGGCGAACGGGCGGAGCTTCCGCCGGTCAGCGCCGCGACCCTGGACACCGGCCCCTTGAACGCTCGAGGCTTGCCCGTGGCGCCGGTGGACCCGCTGGAGATCCTGCTGCCGCGCGCTCCCCAAGTCTATTACCAGTACGTCGATGAGAACGGCATCGTCCGGTTCACCGAGAACCCCTACGACGTGCCCGAAGCATGGCGTGGGCGCGCGGGCCGCGTCGAGCTCGACGTGGCCCCACCCGATACTCCGGCCGCAGCGCGCCTGGTGCGCAAGCTTCGCACGACCCCCGACGTCGGGAACGAAGACTTCTAGCCTCGTTGCGCGGCCGGCACGCCGGAAGCGGATGATTGCCCCGCCCGGGTCCCGGGCGGGTCCTCGCCGTTCGCGCTAGCGGGAGTCGCTCAAGCTGAGGCGGCGCTCTTCCCAGCTGCCGGTGGGCCCGCGAAAGATCAGCAAGCGCCGGTTGGTGCGAATGGTGGTGAGGTTGGCGCGCGGCGAGACCTCGACGAGGCGTTCGCGCAGCTGAAGATCCGTCCGGGCGAAACCGCCAGCGGCCGCCGAGAGACCGAGCGCTTGACGGCTGGTCACTGCCACCGCCGCGTTGGCGCCGACGCGGGTGACGAGAACCCGTTCCTGGGGGCCAATGCGGTACTCCCTCAACTGCGAGTCGCGGCTACTGAACCCCAACACCCGCAGATTCGTGACCAGGAGCGCAACCCGGTCACCCAGCTCGACAGTCGGCTCGCTCGCCTCTCCAATCTGGTAACGCCTCTCGTTCCACGTCGCCGAGCCGACCCCTACCGTGAGCATCCGGCGATCCGTCACGACGACACCGACTCTTCCGCGCGAGTGCTTCGAGACCACCTGCTCGCCCAGCTCCAGGCTCAGGCTCGTCTGCCCCCCGCTCTTGGCGTCGATCGCCAGAAGGGCGTGCTCGAGTTCGACCAGTTCGAGGACGTCGTCGATCGGGATCTCGCCGAGTTCCAGCTGGGCCTGTGAGGCGAGCGCTGCCGCGAGCAGGACCCCTACTGCAAGCCCGCACCCAGCAAGGCGCGCGCCGCCTTTACTCATCTTCCACCTCCGTCGTCACCACCCCGGCTCCCGGTTCTCATGTTGCGTCAGCCTAGCGTGACCTCCCGAGGGGTCGTGCGGGGCTCGGTGCCACGGATTGGCGCGCGGGGGCCACCCCAAGGGGTAGGTCGGCTTGCCAGAGGATGGAGTCCGTGCGAACGCACCACGAGCTTCGACTCGGTTGGATTGGCTTTGGAAAGGTGGCCCGGGATTTCTACGCCCCGGCGCTGCGCCGACACCCTTTCGCGCGGGTGGCGGCCGTGGCCGATCCCCTCGAGGCTTCGCGGCGCGAAGCCCGGCGCGCCTTTCCCGATGCCCAGGTGGGCGCCGAAGCCGCCGCGGTCTTTGAAGCCGAGGTGGACGGCCTGTTGGTAGCGTCGCCCCCTTCGACTCATCTCGGGATTTGGAACCGCGCGGCGGCGTGCGGCATCCCGATTTTCCTAGAGAAGCCCTTCGTCCTGCCGGGTGAACTCCAAGACGCGCTCCCCGACCCCGGCGCACTGCTCACGGTCAATCTGAATCGCCGCTTCTGGCCGCCCTACCAGGAGCTCCGGGCGCAGCTTCGCCAGGGAGCCATCGGGACGGTGGAGTCGGCATCGTTTCGCCTCCACGTGCCGTTGCTCCGGTGGTGCACGGTAACCTCCCACCGGCTCGAGGGAACAGAAGGAGGCGCGCTCGCCGACCTGGGAAGTCAAATCTTTGATCTCGCCGGGTATCTGCTAGGCGAGCTTCCCGGGCAGATCACCGCACGCGCTCAAAGTCGTCGCTGGCCCGACGACCATCTGCAGATTCGGATGACTGACGCGCGAAGCCCCCGCGTCGATCTCGATCTGGCCTACAGCGACCGCGGTGCCGAGGCGGTGGAGATCCACGGTAGCCGCGGCAGCCTGGCGCTCCGCAATCCGAACATGGCGTGGCACCGGATCGACCGGGGCCTCTCGCGCGGGCTACCCACGCGGGCCCTCGATCTATTCGCCTTCAGTCGGCGCGCGCTGCGGCGCAGTCGATCGATGATGCGCTTCACGATCCGCGCGTCGCTCGAGGCCTTTCTGAGGCGCATGCCCGCGCCCGAAGTAGTGGGTTTTCGCGAGGCGGCGCGCCATGTACGGCTCCTCGAGGCGACGCAGCGCGCCCTGCTTCGTCCGGAGCATTGCCCGTGATCCGAAGGCACGCCCGAAAGGTGGTGCTAATCGGTCTCGATGCTGCCGAACTCAGCCTGATCCAGCAGCACCGGGCGGAGCTTCCCCACCTCGGCGCCTGCTTCGAACGCGGGCCCGTGCACAAGCTCCGCACCACAGCTGGGCTCCTTCCCGGCTCGGTGTGGCCCACCTTCTACACGGGAAAGCTTCCCGGCCACCACGGCATCTATCACCACCTCCAGTGGGATCCGCAGCGCATGGGTCTGCGGCGCGTCTCGGCGGACTGGCTCGACTGCGAGCCGTTCTGGACCGGGCTCGAATGCGCTGGACTCGACGTTTGCGTGCTCGATGTCCCGATGACCCTGGGCGCGCGTTTACGGCGCGGGATCGAGGTCGCCAACTGGGGCTCCCACGACCAGCTCGCGCACTTCGGAGCGGATCCTGTCGACGTGGGGCGCGCACTTCGCCGTCGTTTCGGCAAGCATCCAATGGGAGCCGAGATCCCCGTGACCAAGACGCCACGAGAGCTCGAGCGGATTCGCCGCAAACTCGTCGCCGGTGCGCAACGCAAGGGCGAGCTAGCCCGGTGGCTCTATGCCTTGCGCGACTGGGATCTCTTCGTGTGCATCTTCGGCGAGACGCACCGTGGTGGGCACATCCTCTGGCCCGAGGAGGAGCGCGGCGAGTCATCCGTCGACGCACTCCTCGACGTCTATCGGGCCGTCGATGAAGCGGTCGGCACACTCCTCGCGGCGGTGCGGGACGACACCGTGGTCGTCCTGTTCGCGCTGCACGGCATGGGACCGAACCGCTCGCAAGAACACTTCGTCCCCCTGGCGATGGATCGCGCCAACCAGCGCTTTCGCGGCGCGGCGGGCGGCGCATCGGAACCGGGCCCGGAACAGCGCAGCCTGGTGCGTACGCTCCGCGGGCGCGTGCCCGCTGCGCTTCAGAACGCGATCGCGCACGCCGTTCCGGTCCCCGTCCGGGATTGGGTCGTCGACCGCCAAATCAGTGCAGGTCACGATTGGTCCACCACCCGCGGCTTCGCAACGCTGGCCGACTTGAACGGCTACCTGCGCTTCAACCTCGCCGGCCGCGAGCGCTGCGGCACGTTGGCCCCCAGTGGTGCGGAGTTCGAAGCCTATCGGGCCTGGCTCGTGACAGCCTTCGAAAGCCTGCGCGACCGCGAAAGCGGCAGCGCGTTGGTACAACGTGTGGTGTTCGACGACCCAGAGCTCGAGGGACGCCGGCGCGCCCTGCTTCCCGACGGCATCCTCACGTGGCGCCCCGCCCGACCCGCGGCCCGGGTCGGGTCTGACTTGCTCGGCGCGATGGACGCCCGGATCGCGACCGGACGCGGGGGGAACCACCGCTTCGAGGGCTTCTGCGTGATCGCGAGTCCGGACTGGGCGGCCGCGGTGCGCCCGCCCGAGCACATCGCCGACCTGGCTCGGCTGACCGCGGATCTGCTGGGCTGCGCTTCGGCGTAGGCGCCGACCTGACGTCTCGGTTCGGCGAACCCGAGCCCGCTATTGCACCATGTAGCTCCGCTTCCAAATCTCTTCATTCGCCTGCCGCAAGAGGCTGCGGTAGGTCCCGTCCTCGCGCATCGTCTCGAGGGCTCGGTTGAAATCTTCGACAAGCTTTTCGGGTTCGGGATGGCGCCGGCTTACCGCGACGTGGAGGCGGCGGGAAGCCAGGGGTTTGGAGAGGAATTCGAGCTCGCGCTTCCGCTCTTGCAGGTGCCGGGAGATCTCGTATCGCAGGGTGCGCTCGTCGCCTACCACCAGGTCGATGTTTCCGGCCAGAAGTTGCAGCAGGTTTGGCACCACATGGGTCTCCGGCGCCCTGGTGAAGCTGCTCGCCTTGTCAAACGCGTCTTCGTAGGCGTAGCGATAGACGACCCCGATGCGCAGCCCGCTTAGGTCCTCGAGAGTCTCGAAATCGAACCGATCGCCGCGGCGTTTCAGAAATTTGATCTCGTTGGAGAGATACGGATCCGTGAACACAAAGTCCTGCTCTCGTTCCGCGGTTTTCCACACGGCCCCGATCACGGAGGTCGTCCCCGCCTTGGTGTCTTCGAGCGTGTGCCCCCAGGGCCCAATGGTGAGAACGGGCTCGTACCCGGCGCGCTCGAAAGCGGTGACGACGATGGAAATCGCGAGGCCCTGACCCGGCAGCTTCGGATCGACGTAGGGCGGCCAGAGGCTCGTGCCGACGCCGATCTCTGACGCCTGCGCGGAACTGATCCACAGAAGGCCGAGAGTCAGCGCCACCCAGTGCGGCGGCGCGCCTTCCGAGCATCGCCGGCGTTTGCCAAACCTGGGGAGTTCGAGTGTGACGAAGGAACGCATGGATCCGGGTTGCTCATGGGCGAGAGCCGCAGCGAGAAACAAACTCCATTGGTCCGGGCAGCCGTCGGGAAGGCCCGCTCGCACCCTGCCAAGCCGGTTACTATAGGAACTTCTTCCGGTTGTGCGACGGGAACCCCGCCGCGGTCGCGACCGCGACGCCAACACCGGTGAGGAGGCTCGCATGGAAGCAAACGCAACAGTGGATCTCGAACCGCTCGAGCGCCGCGATTGGCGGACCTGGTTCGGCCTCGCGTCGACGGTCTTCTGGCTCTGGTTGGGAGCCCTCTACATCGACGCGAACGTCGGTTGGGAGGGGTTCGCGAGGCAGCCTGCCGACGCGTTGGGAAACTTTCTGGAAGGCGCCTTTGCGCCCCTCGCCTTCCTCTGGCTGGTGATCGGATTCTTTCTCCAACAGCACGAACTGCGCCACAACAACCGCGCCATCCGCCTGCAATACGACGAGATGCGCCGCGCCACTCAGCACGCCGAGGTGCAAGCCCGGGCGATCGCGGCCAACGAGCTGCACCAGCGGCAAGAAACCTTCCTCCTGGTGGCCGACCGCGTCCACCAACAGGTCGGCGCCGTGGTGGGCATGCTCTGGATGTCGAGCCAGACCGTCGCGGACGAGGGAGACGCCACCGAGGAGCAGATCGCCGAGCTCTGGTCGCGGCTCGGATCCGGCGACCCCGAAGCCTTTGCGCGCCAGTTCATCGGAGTCTGCTTTCGTCGGCGCAATCAAGGCCTGGGCACCTACGATCTCTTCTTCGGCACCGCGATCCGCCAGCGCCACTCCGAGACCATCCTGCGTACCTACGGACGTCTTCTCGAGAGCGCGCGTCACTGCGACCCCGAAGGAATCATCACGGACACGCTCCGCGGGAGTGCCCACGGCCTGCTCTACCAGATGATCCGAGAGCAACAGGAGGGCGGCGCCGCGGGCACCGAGACACAACCGTGACGTCGCCGGGAAAGATCGTCGTGGTGGGCGCCTCCCTGGCCGGGCTGCGGGCAGTCGAGCGGCTGCGAGAGCAGGGCTTCGGGGGGCGCATCGTGCTGGTCGGCGATGAGCCGCACCTGCCCTACGACCGACCGCCGCTCTCCAAGGAAATCCTCCAGGGAAAATGGGACGTCGATCGCTTGCCGCTTCGGCGTAAGCCCTACGAAGAGCTCGAGATCGAACTGCGCCTGGGGCGTCGCGCCACAGCCCTCGATCCGAGCGCGAGAACCGTGACGCTCGACGACGGCCGGAGCGAGTCCTACGACGCGGTCTTGCTCGCCACGGGCGCCACCGCGCGCCGTCTCCCTGGCCAGCCTGCCCTGTCGGGAATCCACCGGCTGCGCACCCTGGACGATGCGCTCGCGATCCGCGCCGAGCTCGAGAAAGGGCCGCGCGTGCTGATCGTCGGCGCGGGCTTTATCGGGGCCGAGGTCGCCGCCTCGGCCCGAGCGCGCGGGCTCGATGTCATCCTGGTGGAGCCGCAACCGGTACCGCTCATGCGGGGGCTCGGTCGCGCCATGGGCGAGGTCAGCGCCCGGGTCCACCGGGACCACGGTGTCGATCTGCGCTGCGGGGTCTCCGTCGACACCTTCGAGGGGAATTGCCGCGTGGAGCGGGTGCGGCTATCGGACGGCCACCTGGTCGGCGCCGACCTGGTTGTCGTCGGGATCGGCGCGACCCCCGCGACCGCGTGGCTCGCGTCCTCGGGGCTCGCCATCGACGACGGGGTCGTGTGCGACGCCCACTGTCGCGCCAGCGTGCCGGGCGTCTACGCCGCGGGGGATCTCGCGCGCTTCTACAACCCCGTGTTCGATGAGCTCATGCGGATCGAGCACTGGAGCAACGCCGTCGAGCAGGGGGTGCAAGCCGCAGACAACATGCTGGCAGGTGCGGCCGCCAAACCCTACGCCCACGTCCCCTGGTTCTGGTCGACCCAGTACGACGTGAAGATCCAGTTCGCCGGACGCATGCGACCCGACGACGAGATGCGCATCGTCTCGGGCTCCGTCGAGGAACGCAAGTTCACCGCCCTCTATGGGCGGGCGGGCCGCCTCGTGGGCGTGCTGGCCTTCAACCGGCCTCGCGCGCTCCTCCTATACAAGAAGCTCATCGCCGCTTCGGCGCGATGGGAAGACGCGCTCGCCGAGTCCTTCCCCTCGCCATCTTGAACCAGGACCCTCGAGGCGAGGAGCGCACGCACCTCAACCGAGGAGCGGCGCGAAGTCGGTTTCGACGCGATCCAGGTCGAGTCGGTTCAAGAAGTTCGAGTAGGCCATCCACGCCGTGAGCGCCGAGAGGTCGCGAAACGGCGGCGGCACGAAGCGCGGTGGCACGACCACGCCCTCCGCCGCAAGCTCGGCCACGGTGCCGAGTTCCTCCAACACGATCTTGCCCACGAAGAGCAGCGGGATGCGGTCGAGGCGGCCGCGGCGAACGGCGAGGCGGAGAAAGTTGTAGACGAGCACGAAGCCCTTGCTGTAGGCGAGATCCTTGGTGAAGGGCCCGCCCTCCGCGGTGCTGCCGCGGTAGACACGGGCGCAGGTCCCCCAGGCCTCCTCGGGCGTGCGCCCTTCCTCGCACAGGCCGTGGAAGGCTTCGAGAAAGTGGGCGCCCTCCTCTGCCTGGCGAATCACACGGATCCGGTCGGTGACGCGCCGGAGCCGCCTCGGGTGCGAGGCGAAGGAGATCACCTCCACCAGCAGCGCCAGGCCCTCCTGGGTGATGGCGGTAGAAGGCGTGCCCTTTCCGAGGAAGGTGCAAACCGGTTGGGCCCGCCCGTTGAGCGTCGTCCCGACATGCACCCAGCCTTCATGGACCTCGAGCGTTCGCAGGTCGCGCTCGCTGAAGCGGACGTCGCTGCGCAGCTTGATGTAGTCGGAACCGGCGGCGGCGTCGGCCAGGATCCCGTCGTCAGCTCGGACCTGGACCCGCGCCTCGAGCTGGGAAAAGGCCTCGTCGAGGTGCTCCTGGAGCACGACGACCGCCCGCTCGACGGGGATGTCGCGCGGCGAGATCTCGAGAAACGCGTGCTCGTCGATGCTGCGCAGGGCGTCGTCCAGAAGCGCCGCCAGATCGGCGACCGAGGGCTGACCGGGGTGGAGGGCGTCGGTCGAGCGACCGTACAGCTCGGCGGAGAGGCGCGAGAAAGCGGGCGTCCCGCGCGCCTCGAGCATGGCCAGCACGGTCCGGTACTCGCGACACATGCGCGCCATAATGCGGCCCGCCGCGTTGAAGCTCCCGAGGCGCGCCGCGACCTCGCGCTCCAGCGCGTCGAAGGCGTCGCGCGTCGCGGCCAGATCGAAGCCGAGCGCACGGCGGGCGTAGTAGTCGACATCGACCTTCGGCGCCTCGCGACACCCGGAGGCGAAGAAACGCTCTCGAACCGGCTCGTCCCAGGCCACCGCATCGAGGATTCGAATTCCGCGCTGCGCCGCTACCAGGCGTTCGGAGAGCTCGAGGAGGGTCGCCCGGTAAGCCTCGTGGGACACAGAGAAGGGATCATAGCCCCGCACCCGCCGAGTACACCAGCGGCGCGTGCCTTAGACTGTCTGCGTGCAAGAACCTCCGCTGCTCTTGAACCGCGAGCTCTCCTGGCTTGACTTCGACCGGCGCGTGTTGGCGCTGGCCGAGGATCCCGCCCGTCCCTTGCTCGAGCGCGTCAAGTTCCTGGCGATCTTTTCCCAGAACCTGGACGAGTTTTTTCAGGTCCGGGTGGCCGGACTGCAAGATCAGGTCGAGGCAGGGGTCGGCACTCCCTCGCCCGACGGCCGATCGCCCCGCCATCAACTCGTGGCGATTCGCGAGCGGGTGTTGGAGTGGATGCGACACGCCGAAGAACTCTTCGAGCGCCAGCTCCGACCCGCCCTCGACGACGCCGGCATCCATCTCTGTTCGTGGAACGCACTGCCCGGGGCGGCGCGCAAACAGGCGCAAGAGCAATTCGAGACCGAGATTCGCCCGGTCCTCGTGCCGCTGTCGGTCGATCCCACACATCCCTTCCCGTACATCTCGGGCCTCTCGCTCAACGTCGGCGCTCTGGTCCAGCGACAGGGTGGAGGTGAGACGCGCTTGGTGCGCGTCAAGGTGCCTCCTTTCCTGCCAGGACTCTGGCGACTCCAGAACTCGTTCTTCGTACGCGTCGAGGAACTGATCCTGGCCCACCTCGCGGAGCTCTTCCCGGAGGACCAGGTGATCAGTGCGGGCTCTTTCCGGGTCACGCGCGATGCCGACCTCGAGATCCGCGAACGGGAGAGCGTCGATCTCGTGCGCGACATCGAGGCGGGCTTGCGGCGTCGCCTGCGCGGGAGTGACGCCGTTCGCCTCGAGGTCGACCGGTGCCTGGCCGGCGCGCTGCAAGAGGCGCTGGTCCGGGAGCTCCGCCTCGAACCCGACGAAGCCTTCGAGACCGGATTTCTGGATTTCGGGAGATTGTGGGAGCTTTACCGGCTGGATCGGTCCGAGCTGAAGGATCTTCCCTCGCCTCCCCGTTCGGCGGCCGGGCTTCCGGCGCGCGAGGGTCAGCCCGAGGCGCTCTTCGCGACGCTGCGCAGCACGAGCTTCCTCGTGCACCACCCCTACGAGAGCTTCGAAACCTCGGTCGAGGAATTCTTGCGCGCCGCGGCCGGAAATCCGTCGGTGCGGGTGGTGATGAGCACGATCTATCGCACCGGAGGTCCCGAGAGCGGGATTGTACAAGCGCTCGCGCGCGCGGCTTCAAGCGGCAAGCAGGTCGTGGTCCTGGTCGAGCTCAAGGCGCGCTTCGACGAAGCCGCGAATTTGGAGCGTGCGCGCGCGCTGGAGCGCGCGGGGGCCCATGTCGTCTACGGCGTCGCCGGACTCAAAACCCACGCGAAGATCGCGCTCGCCGTGCGTCAGGAGTCAGACGGTCTCCGGCGCTACTGCCACGTCGGCACCGGAAACTACAACCCGATCACCGCCAGGCTCTACGAAGATCTGGGTCTCCTGACGGCAGAGGCCGACGTCACACGCGACGTTGCAGAACTCTTCAATCGACTGACGAGCAGCAGCGGTGCGCGTTCCTATCGGCGCATGCTGGTCGCCCCCGAATCGCTTCGCTCGGGACTCCTCGCGCGCATCCGACGCGAGGCCGATGCGGAGGACGGCCGTATCATTCTCAAGGTCAACAACCTCTCGGATCCCGAAATGATCGACGCACTCTACGAAGCGTCTCGGGCAGGGGCCGAGATCGATCTCATCGTGCGAAGCATCTGCTGCCTCCGGCCTGGGGTCGTGGGCCTTTCGGAGCGGGTGCGGGTTCGTTCGATCGTGGGCCGTTATCTCGAGCACTCGCGCATCTTCTGCTTCGGGTCTGCGGCGCGCGGGGTCGAATACTGGATCGGCTCAGCGGACCTGATGGCGCGCAACCTCGACGGACGGGTCGAGGCGGTAGTCTCCGTCCAAGATTCGCGCCTGAAGGAGCGGCTTGCGGAGCTTCTGGCCCTGTACCTGCGCCCCGACGTTCGCGCCTGGGAGCTCAGCCCCGACGGGTCGTGGAAGCCCACCGCGGGCACCCTCGACGTGCAGGCGGCCCTGGCCGACCCCCGCCCCGATTGAACGGGGCGCTGGCGTAGCCCCCGACCCCGGCGCGACGCTCAGGGGTCGCCGAGCGGTAGCTCGAGTGTGAAGATCGCTCCGGCGCCCGAGTTCGCCGCCGCAACCTCTCCGCCGTGGGCGCGCGCGATGGCGCGGGAGATCGGCAGACCCAATCCGATCCCGCTGCCGCCGGACCGCCCGGAATAGAACCGCTCGAAAAGGCGCTCGCCGTCCGCCTCGCCAAAGCCGCGACCGGAGTCGCGCACCTCGACGCGAGCGAGGCCCTGTCCCGAGGCGACGGCGATATCGACCCTGCCGCCGTCGGGAGTGTGGCGCAACGCGTTGTCGACGAGATTCGCGATCGCCTCGCGCAGCTCACGCTCGCGACCGCGCACCAGGGCGGGAACCGCTTCCACGTGGATTGCAATCCCGCGCTCTTCGGCGAGGAGTCGAAAGTCCGTCGCCAGCTCTTCGACCAATGCACCGAGCTCGACAGGCACCGATTCGCGGGAGACGCTCCCCGCGTCGAGCCGCTCCAGCGTCAAGAGACCGTCGACCATGCGGTGCAGCCGCTCGACTTGTTGGAGCGAATCCGCGATGGGCTCTGAATCTGGATATTGCGCTGCGAGCAACTCCAGGTTGCCCCGCACCGTGGTCAGCGGCGTCCGGAGCGCGTGGCTGGCATCGGCGCCGAGCCGTCGCATCCGCTCCATCTGGGTCCGCAAGCCGGTCAGGAGTTGATTCAAGACGGCCGCAAGCTGGTCGAGCTCATCTTTCTTCCCAGTGCGCGGCAACAGGCCGCTCGGCTCCGTCTCCAGGGCGCGAGCGCGGTCGATCATGCGCCGGACGGGCGAAAGCGCTCGCGTGGCGACCAGCCAGGCCACGCCGCCGGCAGCCGCCGCGATGATGGCGAGAGCGACGAGAAGACCTCGCCGCAGGTCCCACACCCGGTCCTGTTGTCGCCCCAGCGCTTGGGCGACCCGAAACCGGTGATCCTGCGTCAGCAACTCGGCGACCCGAATCCGGCGGTGGCCCGCCTTCCCTTCGGGATGTTTGCGCTCCCAGAAGATCATCCGGCCGGACACGGCACGAAACGGTCCCAGACCCTCGGGCGGAACATTCGGGCTCCGACTCACGATCTTGCCGTTCGGCTCGCGGATCTCGTAGAAGATCTGGTCCCGTTTCCCGGGCTTCGCTCGCTCGCTCTCGAGGATCGCCTGCAGTTGGGGCGTGCCCAACAGGAGCTGGACTTCGCGAAGCTCCGCCGCCAGGAAGGCATCCACTTCGCTCCGCCCCGCCGCCTCGAAGCGCCGCAGCACGAGTGCGTCCTGGATCACGACCAGGCCCAACGTCGCACCCAGCACGGCCAGGCCAATGCGGAGGCGAACGCTTCGGATCACGTCTCCGCGCCCAGCACGTAGCCCACGCCCCGGCGCGTTTGGATGAGTTTGGTGGGGTGGGGATCGTCGATTTTGCGCCGGAGATAGCGGATGTACACATCAATCACGTTCGAGAAGGTGTCGTAGCGGGTGTCCCAAACGTGCTCCGCGATCATCGTTCGGGTCACGATCTGGCCGGCGTGGCGAGCCAGGTATTCCAACAGTGCGAATTCGCGACCCGTGAGTTCGATGGTTCTGCCGGCTCGGACGACTTTGTGCGCAGCGAGGTCGATGCAAAGGTCTCCCACCTCGAGGGACGTAGTGGCCGGCGTACCCCGCCGAAGCAGAGCACGCAGACGAGCCAGAAGCTCCGCGAATTCGAAAGGCTTGACGACGTAGTCGTCCGCGCCGGCGTCGAGACCTTGGATTCGGTCCTCGAGCTCGTCCCGTGCGGTGAGAATCAACACGGGGACGGAATGACCCTCTCGACGCAGAGCGCCAACGACCTCCAACCCCTCCCGCTCGGGAAGCATGAGATCGAGGATGAGGGCGTCGTAGGCGTGCGCCCGCGCCAGCCGCAAACCGATCGCTCCGTCCGCGGCCGCATCGACCGCGTAGCCGGCCTCGCGAAGCCCGCGCTCGAGAAAGCTCCGCAGAGCGCGCTCGTCTTCGACCACGAGAATCCGCATGCGAAAAGCTTACCGCCACGGCGCTTCCTCTGGATGAGAGCCTTTTAACATTCCTTTCACCTGCGTCTCATACCGGCGGCCTAGGGTTCTCTGAAGCGTCGTCCGGAGTCCGCCGGGCGACCAGGGAGGTATTGGCGATGCGAGCCATGATGGGGGTGGAAAACATGGAGGTCGACTGGGTCGATGTCGACGAGGCCGCATTTGGAGGGACCGGCGCGAATCGCGCGAGCGAGCTTTCGTGCGGATTGGGTTGTGAGATCTGCGGCACCTGTTTCGAGGTCAGCCCGGTGCCTTCGGAAGAGTCCCTGCCAGCTCTGCGAACCCACCTCGTCGCGC
>CAZTOE010000098.1:0-14799 GCA_964615045.1 uncultured Spirochaetales bacterium | reverse complement strand
TTTCAGACGGACGCGCGACCCGACTACCAGGGCGAGTTCTACCAGTTCCGCCTGATGAACCCCTTCTTCAATCCGGGCCCGATCCCCCACCCGGAGATCCCCATCTACTTGGCTGGGGTGAACCCACGCATGTGCCGGGCCGCTGGGGAGGTCGCCGACGGCTTTCACGTCCACCCGATGAACTCTGCGGGATACCTCCGCGACGTCGTGCGCCCCGCGATCCAAGAAGGGGCGGCCACGCGGGGGAAAGGCGTTGACGATCTGGTGCTGTACGCGCCGATCTTTTCCATCTCCGGCGACACCCAAGAGGAGACCGACCGCAGCGAGCGCGAGGTGCGGCGGCAGATTTCCTTCTACGCCTCAACGCCGAACTACCGGGCGCTCCTCGTCTACCACGGCTTCGAGGAGCTGGGAAAGCGGCTGAGCGCGATGGCGCGCCGAGGCGATTGGGCCGAGATGCCGGCGCTCGTACCCGACGCCCTCGTCGAAGAGGTCGCGGTGGTGGCCTCGCCCGGAGAGCTGCCTGCTCGGCTTTTCGAACGCTACCGGGGCCTCCTGGATCGCGTCTCACTCTACTTCCCGATCCCCTCCGCTGATCCGGACGCCAAGTGGGCGGGTTTCGTGAAGGGCTTCCGGCAAGCGACCGCCTCTGGAAGGGCATGATCGGGGACCTCGGGCCAGTGCGATCCGAGCAATTGCGGGAAGCGGGCGACGGCGAGAAGATCCCGACGCTTGTTCTCGGCGCGGAAGAGCTGGGCTGGGAAAGGCTCTCGCGGCGACCACTCGAGCGAAAGCTCGCCGCGCGCCTCGGCCGGATCTGAGGCCGGAGTCAACGCGTCGTCGGCGTCACGACGACCGAGGCGTCTCGCGCCGGGAGCTCGCCCTTCGGATGTAGCGTCCTCATGAAGGCGACGAGCGCAGTGGTCTCCGAGGGGCTCAGGTGCTTGCCGTAGGCGGGCATGTTGCCCCCACCCTGGAGCACCTGGCGCGTCAGCTGGTCGCCCGTAAGCCGCGTCGCGACGTCGCCGAGATCGGGGCCGCGCTCGCCCCCGGACCCGTCGATCGCGTGGCAGTTTCGGCACTGTTTGGCCTGGAAGACCGCGGCCCCCGCGAGCTCGAGCGGCGACCGGTTCCGGATCGTCGCCTCGGGAAGCGGCAGGCCGCTCCACGCATCCATCACGGGCGACCACGGCGACCGGACGCCCAGGGCTGCGAAGGTGACGAGCGTCGTCATCGCCATGACGACCGCAACGACGGCCATCGGTCGTCGGCTCGGGTGCTTCTCGCCTCGGTTCGAAATGAAGGGAACCGCGAATAGGATCAAGACGAAGAGGGGCAGGATGCCGAGGATGAAGAAGGTCTCGATGGCGGGCGGCATCAGGGCCAGCACCGCGAAGAGGCTCAGGAAGTAGAAATCCGGCCGCGGTGCCGTGTCGATGAGCGTCGGATCCGGCGGCCCACCCGGGCCTTCCGGACCGAGGATCGCCGCGCAGGCGAGGATTCCGCCGATCACCAGCGCCGAGAAGATCACGTCCTTGTCGGCGCCGTCGGGGAAGAAGTGGATTCCCTCCTTCTCCACCAGCGCCTCGTACTCCTCGTCATAGCTGTCGGGGTCGACGCCCTGACCGGGCACCGGGTACTCGTTGATGCCGCGGGTGAGGACCAGGCGCAGGTGCACGAAGATCAAAGCGATCAGCAGGCCCGGCATCAAGAAGACGTGGACAGTGAAGAACCGCGACAGCGTCTCGCCGGCGATGATCGGGCCACCCAGAACCGCTTGCACGAGCCCGGCCCCGATGAGGGGAACGCGTCCCATGATCGAGACGCCGATACCGAGGCCCCAGTAGGCGTCCTGATCGAAGCGCATGATCTGGCCGGTGAACGCCGCCCCCAGCGTGAGCAGGAAGAGCATGCAGCCGATCATCCAGGTCAGCTCGCGCGGGTACTTGTAGGCTCCGAACAGGAAGACCTGGATCATGTGCAGGGTGAGGAGCGCCACCATGAAGTTGGAGCCCCAGTAGTGGGTGGCGCGCAGGAACCAGCCGAGCGTCTGCTGGTAGTTGAGGTACTCGAGGCTCGCATAGGTTTCGGTCGTGGACGGCACGTACACGAGCGCCAGGCAGATGCCCGTGACGATCTGCAACACGAAGCATACGAGCGTCCCGCTCCCGAGCACGTACCACCAGCTCGCCGAGGAGCGCGGGATCATGTGTCCCGCGGACGAGGCGTAGAGCGACTGCAGCTTCAGCCGGCTGTCGAGCCATGCGCCAATCGCCTTCAACACGCGCGCCACGATCGTCCCTTCAGCTAGACCGACTCGGACAGGGTCGGCGTCCGGCCGCCCCGCACCCAGAGCACGCTTTGCTCGACGCGGTACTCGTATTCGAACAGACCCCGCGGCGGCGGACCCGACGCGACCGATCCGTCCTCGTAGTAGACGCCCCCATGGCACGGGCACATGAAGAGCCCGGATCCTGGAAACCAGCGCACCGGACACCCGAGATGGGCGCAGTTGATGGCGAAGACCTGGAAGCGATCACCCTCGAGACGTCTCACCCAGCAGGGGATGTCGGCCGTGACGCCATCCCAGGGCCGGGTGAACGGATTGCGGTAGCTGGCCAGACGAGTCTGGCGCTCAGGGAAGTGCGCCGTCTCGCCCAGGGGGATCCAGGCCTGCTCGGCCTTTCGGCGGAAGACGGCGGAGAGGACGTAGCCGAGGATGGGAACGGTGAGGAAGGCAGCAGCGACCGCGTTCAAGCCGAGCCCCAAGGTGAAGAGGAAGCTCCGGCGGGTCACGGGCGGAGCAGCGGGCGGAAGGCCCTCGCGGGGCGTTTCGGAGTTGGACATCAACGGCTCCCTTGGATCTGCTCGGGATAGGGTTGGCCCGGATACTGCGGGCGCTGGGCGACGAGCCACGCCACCACGTCCGAGATCTCCTCGTCGGTCATCGCGCGGCCCGGGACGTACCCGCGCCAGTCGGGGTTCCCGAGATCCGGGCGGCCGACGATCACCGAGGTGCGCAGCCCCTGGTCGCTAACGAGACCGAGATAGGAGGAATCGACCACGGAGCCGGCCTTGTCGCCACCGCGACCGTCGACACCATGGCACACTGCGCAGAAGACGCTGAACGCGAGCCGGCCCCGCGTCGCGTCTCCAGGCTTCTGACCGGCGGCGCGCGCGTCCGCTTCGCTGTAGGGAGGAAGTGCCCGCTTCGTCGCATCCCCCCAGCGCTCCTGCAGACCCGAAACCAGCGCGTCGATCTGGGCTTCCGTGAGGCTGCCGCCCTCGGCGCGCGCGAAGGCCGGCATCGGCGTGCCCGCGACACCCTTTGCGATCGTCCGCTTCAGTACCGCCGCGGATGCGAGAGCCAGATAGATCGGATCGTGAAGTGCCCGCGCCGGACCCAGCGTTCCCTCCGCTCCATGACATCCGGAGCAGTTCTGCGCGTAGAGCGCCTCGAAGTCCGTGACCTTGTCGGGGTGCACGTAGCGGTCGGCCTCGCCGGGTCTGCCGGGGAGCGCATCGCAGCCCAACGCCGAGAGGAGGAGCGCAGTTCTGACGATCCGGAGGGCCCTCGTCATTCGCCCTCTTCCCGGCGCGGGGCCGACAGCCCAGCGGCCTCGATACCGGCCTTGGCAGCCAGCGGCAGGCGCTGGAGGAGCGCGATGGGCTCGATCCTGAGGATCACCCAGCCGGCGGTGAGACCGAAGGCGGCTTGGGAGGCGATGAACCAGCTCCACTGGATGTGGTCATTGAGGGCCGGCGCCACCACGCCGAGCGACACCCAGACCACTCCCGACCAGGCGAGTGGCGCCACGATGCCACCCCAGAGCAGCGTGCGCCCGGGCAGCGTCGGGAGGAGCGCGGCGTAGACAAGACCGACGAAAAGCGAGAGCCCGCCGTGCATGAGCGTCGCGGCCCCGAACGCAGTCGCATCAAAGGTACGGAGCTGCGCGACGTCGGCCAGATTCATCGACGGCAAGATGGCCGAGGCCAGCAGGTTGACGGGGTACCACGCGCTCCCCTGCGCAATCAGACCATAAGCCATCGCGACGAACGCCATCGCAACCGCCCCGGCCGCTCCACCTCGCAGGCCCGAGGAGTAGGGCTGCATCTCGACCGGGAGGCGGAGCCGATGCAGGCTCTCGCCAGCGCGAAGGTGCTCCACGGCGGCAGTCTGCGGCTCGATCGGCGGGGGGCGATCGACGGCAGCCTGTCGGGGCACGCGCTCGTGCCGCTCGTGGGGCAGCACATCGAACCACCAGCCGACGGCACCGCGGAGGAAGAGCGCAGCGCCCACCCCGCTCACGATGGCATTGGTAACGAGTCCGGCGAAGAGAAGGGACAGGCCCAGGGCGAACAGCATGGGCCAGGTTGTCGGCGCGGGCAGCGCGATACCCACGGTCCCGCTCGCCTCCCGCATGCGCGACTCGTCCGCCATACCTAGACCCCAACGATGTAGACGACAGTCAGGACAGCGATCCAGACCACGTCGACGAAGTGCCAGTACCACGAGAAGATCTCGACTCTCTCGCCGTGTTCGGCGGATACGTGGCCCAGGGCGGTGAGGCTCACGATCAGGCCCATGATCAGAACGCCCAGCGCGACGTGGGCCGCATGGAACCCGACCAGCGAGAAGTACGTGGTCCCGAACAGGTTCGTGCGGATCGTCAGGCCTTCGTGGAAGATCAGGCGCTGCCATTCGCTGGCCGTGAGCAAGAGGAACGCCACGCCCAGCGCGAGAGTCAAGAAGAGGGCGGCTGCGAAACGAACGATCTCGCCCCGTCCGAGATCGCGCACGGCGATCACGATCGTGAAGCTGCTCGAGAGCAGGCAGATCGTCCCGAAGACGGGAAAGTCGAGCACGTCGGCGGGAAACGGTCCGGTGAGGCTCCTGCCGACGTAGAAGAGATAGGCCACCAAGAAGACCGCAAAGAACGAGGTCTCCCCGAGGATCAGGAGCAGCATGCCCGCACGGCCGCGGTCGTCCCGGCGGGCGAGCTCACCCACGACGCCGGCGGAGCCGTACGCGCTACTCATAGTGCCAGTCCGGGTCTTCGGGGTGCTTCAGGTCCCACAAGGGCCGGCGGCTCCTCACTTCGGGGAGCTCTTCGAAGTTGCACGCGGGCGGCGGCGAGCTCGTGGACCACTCGAGCGTCCAAGCGTTCCACGTATACGGCCCTGCCTTCTTTCCCTTCCACAGCGCGAGCACGATCGCGACCACGAAGAAGAGTAAGCCGGCCATCTGGAAGACGATCCCCGCCGTCGTGATCTGGTTCCAGATTTCCCAGCCGCGGTCCGCAGGGTAGGTGTAGACGCGGCGTGGCATGCCGAGCAGGCCCTGGATGTGCATGGTGTTGAAGGTGATCTGGAACCCGATCAGGAAGAGCCAGAAGTGCCACCGCGCCAGGTTCTCGTTCACCGTCTTTCCCGTGACCTTGGGGAACCAGTAGTAGATGGCGCCGAAAATGGCGAAGACGAGCCCGCCGATCAGCACGTAGTGGAAGTGCGCCACCACGAAGTAGGAGTCGGTGAGCTGCCAATCAAAGGGGGCGGCGGCCAGCATGATGCCCGTCAGGCCGGCCAGCACGAACTGGAAGAGAAAGGCGATGCAGAAGAGCATGGGAGACTTGAATTGGATCTTGCCTCCAAACATGGTGCCCACCCAGTTGAAGATCTTGATCCCGGTGGGGACGCCCACCAGCATCGTGACCGCGGCAAACCAGATATTCAGCGGCTTGCTCATCCCCACCGCGAACATGTGGTGAGCCCAGACGCCCATCGAGAGCACACCGATGGCACATGTGGCGGCCACCATGATCGGATAGCCGAAGATCACCTTGCGGGAGAAAACGGGGATGATCTCCGATACGTAGGCGAAGCCCGGGATGATCAGGATGTAGACCTCGGGATGACCGAAGAACCAGAAGAAGTGCTGCCAGAGCACCGCATCGCCTCCGGCCTGGCTGTCGAAGAAGTGGGCGCCGAGGAAGCGATCGAAGAGCAGCATGACCTGCGCCGCCGTGAGCGGGGGCAGCGCGACGAGGATCATGAGCGAGACCACCAGCATCAGCCACACGAGTAGCGGCATCTTGGCGAGGGTCATGCCCTTGCAGCGCAGCGTGAGCGCGGTGGCCGCCATGTTGATGGCGCCCGCCATGCTGCCGAAGCCCGAGACCAGGATGCCGAGGATCCAGTAGTCCGTGGCGTTGCCGCGCGAGAAGGCCTTGCCCGCCAGCGGCGCGTATGCGAACCAGCCGACGTCCGGTGCGGATCCCGCGCCGTAGAGGCCCCCGCTGCCGATGTAGCTGAAGTAGAAGAGGATGCTCCCGAAGAGGAACATCCAGAAGCCCCAGGCGTTGAGCCGGGGGAAGGCCATGTCGCGCGCACCGATCATCAGCGGAACCAGGTAGTTGCCGAAGCCGACGACGATGGGCATGCCGACGAAGAAGACCATCGTCGTGCCGTGGACCGTGAAGAGCCGGTTGAAGGCCTCAGGCCCGATGAGGTCGTTCTCGGCGTAGAAGAGCTGCAGCCGCATGGCTGTGGCCCCAAGCCCCCCGATCACCAGGAAGACGATGCCGGAGACGACGTACATCACGCCGAGCTTCTTGTGATCGACGGTCGTGACCCAGTCGTGGAGCACGGCGATCCAACTCCCGCGCGCCGACGCAGAAGCCGAGCCCGCACGCGCCGCACTGTGGACGGGAGGATCGAGGGTGGTCATGGATCTGCCTCTATTCCAGCGTCAAGAGGTACGCGACGAGTTGGTCGATTGGCCGCGCGTCGAGCCCCATCGCGGGCATCAGCACTCCGGGCTTGAGATGGTCAGGGTTCATCACCCATTCTTTCAGGTGGTCGGCGTTGTTCGGAGCTACCCCGGCGCCCAGCGTCTGGCGACTCATCAAATGGGTCAGATCGGGTCCGAAGCGGCCGTTCGCCACCGTGCCCCGGACCGTGTGACAGTTGATGCAGGCCGTGGTGAGGAAGACGTCTCGGCCAGCCGCCACCCCCGGAGTCACGGCGGCATCCTTGGCCTCTGCCTTCGCCCAGCGCGCGAAGTCCTCGGCGGTGTGCACGTAGATGCGCAGCAGCATGTAGGCGTGCTGGGTGCCGCAGAATTCCGCGCACTGCCCGACGTAGAGTCCGGGCACCTGCGGCTCGATCCACATGTGATTCTCCCGGTTCGGGATCACATCGGTCTTGCCGGAGAGCTGGGGCACCCAGAACGAGTGGATCACGTCCGCGGATTCCAGGGTCAGGAAGGTGGCGCGGTCGACCGGAACGTGGAGCTCGTTCGCGGTGGTGAAGCCGTGTTCGGGGTATTGGAACTCCCACCACCACTGGTGCCCGACCACCGTTACCGGCATCCAACCCTGGGGCCGCTCATGGATTTGAAGCGCCAGGATCGTGCGCACCGTGACGAGCGAGAGCACGAAGACGATCATGATGGGAACCACCGTCCAGGCCAGCTCCAGCTGATTCGATCCGTAGATCTGGGGCGGCTCGCGGTCGTCGTCCCCCGGGCGGCGGCGAAACCGGACCACGGTGGCGGCGATCAGAACCATCACGATGACGAAGATGGCGAAGCAGATCCCCAGCACCAGGTGGCTGTAGTCGAGGATCCCGAGCGCGGGCGTGGAACTCGGATCGAAGATGCTGGGAGTGCGAATCGCGGGATCTTCGGCGGCTGCGGCCTGCGCCCAGAGAGTGGGGACGAGGTTCGCGATCCCAGTTCCTGCGCATCGCCTCGGGACCGTGAATGCCATGTTCCCTCCGCCTCAGACGTGCGCGAAGGTCTTCGCGCTGGCCTCGTCCCAGGATCGCTGCAACATCGGCCCCGCCTTGTCCTCGAGCAGCTGGCCCGGCTCGAGGAAGTGGTAGAGCTGGTCGAAGCGGCGCACTTCGTGGGGCGAGACGCGTTCGTAGAGGTGCCGGGGCGTGAACTCGTTGGGGTGGTCGAGGCCGCAGGCCGCCGTCATCTCCGCCAGCCCCTGCACCGTGTTCTTGTGGAAGTTGTAGGCGCGCGCCGCCTTGTCTTCGATCACCAGCGCCTTCTGCAGCCGCGGGTCCTGGGTCGCCACGCCGACCGGGCACTTGTTGGTGTGGCAGCTCTGCGATTGGATGCAGCCCACCGAAAACATGAAGCCGCGGGCGATGTTGCACCAGTTGGCACCGAGCGCCATGGCCGAGGCGATCTCGTAGCTCGCCGCGCGCTTGCCGCTGGCGGCGATGCGCACGTCGTCGCGGAACCCGATGCCGACCAGCGCGTTGTGGACGATGATGAGCCCTTCGCGCAGCGGTGCGCCGAGGTGGTCGGAGTACTCCTGCGGCGCGGCTCCGGTGCCGCCCTCGCCTCCGTCCACGGTGATGAAGTCGGGAACGATTCCGGTCTCGGTCATGGCCTTGCAGATCGCGAAGAACTCGCGCGGCTGTCCGATGCAGATCTTGAAGCCGACGGGCTTGCCGCCGCAGCGTTCGCGGAGCTTGGCGAGAAACTCGCAGAGTTGAATCGGTGTCGAGAACGCCGAATGACCGGGGGGTGAGAAGCAGTCCTGCCCGACGGGCACCTTGCGCGCATCCGCGATCTCCCGGGTGACCTTGGCGGCCGGAAGGATCCCGCCGTGCCCGGGCTTCGCGCCCTGCGAGATCTTGAGCTCGATCATCTTGACCTGCTCGGTGCCGGCCTGCTCCGCGAACATGTCGATGTTGAAGGTGCCGTCGTCGTTGCGACAGCCGAAGTAGCCGGTACCGATCTGCCAGATTACGTCGCCGCCTGGCTCGCGATGGTGGACGCTGAAGCCGCCCTCCCCGGTGTCGTGGGCGAACCCGCCCTTCCTCGCGGCGGTGTTCAGCGCCCGGATCGCATTGGCGCTCAGGGCTCCGAAGCTCATGGCCGAGATGTTCACCACCGAGGCGGAGTAGGGCTTCGCGCAGTGCGGCCCGCCGACGTCGATCCGCAGCTTGCGGCTCGCTTCCTGCAGAATCGGTTTCGGGGCGATCGAGTGGCTGATGTAGCCGTAACCCTGGGCGTAGACGTCGAGCTCGGTGCCGAAGGGCTTCACGCCGTCGATGTTCTTGGCGCGCTCGTAGATCAACGTGCGGTAGTCACGGTCGAAGGGCCGGCCGCTGGTGTTGCTCTCGACGAAGTACTGGTGGAGCTCGGGGCCCACGCCCTCGAGGAGGAAGCGCATGCGGCCGAGCACCGGATAGTTGCGCAGAATGCTGTGCTTGGTCTGGGAGAGGTCGTAGAAACCCAGCATGAGCAACGGCCCGGTAACCGCGAGGCCCCAGTAAAACCCGGGCGCGATGAGTCCGAGGCCGATGCACGCGAGCACCAGCGTGACCAGGGTGGGCATGATGAAACCGCGGATCCGCTCGAGAAGTCCCATGGCACTTCCCTCCCTGCACGTGGTCGGTCACTATATCATGGCGGATTCGGAGTTCTGCGAGGACATCCCTATGGGACAAAGCATCTGCCAGAGCCTGCTCGACATGCTCTTCGAGGCAGGAGCGCGCGAGGTGTTCGGCATTGCGGGAGACGTCATCAACCCCCTGCTGGAGGCCATCCGCAACGACGACCGCTTTCGTTGGATCGGAGTGCGCCACGAGGAGCACGCAGCCTACGCGGCCGCCGCCCAGTCGGAGCTCACGGGCAAGATCGGCGTCTGTGCCGGTACGGCGGGGCCGGGTGCGCTGCACCTGATCAACGGTCTCTACAACGCACAGAAGGAGGGCGCCGCGGTCGTCGCGATCACCGGACAGGTCGCCCGTGCGGAGCGCGGCAGCGACTTTCACAAGGAAATGGATCTGACCAAGGTCTTCGACGACGTCTGCGCCTACCAGGCGATCATCGAGAGCCCCGCGCAGATGCCTCGAATGGCCGAAATCGCGGTGCAGAAGGCGTTGGTGGAACGCTGCGTAACCCGGATCGAGCTGCCGGCCGACGTTATCGGCGAAGATATTCCGAGCGAACACTTCATCCACCCCCTGATCCACGAACTCCCGCGTACTGCGCCGCAGGCCGAGGAGGTCGCGAAGGCGGCCGAGATTCTCAACGGCGGCAAGCGCGTCACGATCTTCTGCGGCATCGGCTGTCGCGACGCCCGCGACGAGGTACTGGCCCTCGCCGAGAGCCTCCAGGCGCCGATCGTCCACACGCTGCGCGCGAAGGACATCTTCGACACCTCCGAAGACCCGGTGGTTGGCATGACCGGCCTCATCGGCAACCCGGCCGGATACCACGCTGTCGAAGACTGCGACGTGCTGCTGATGCTGGGCACCGACTTCCCCTACGACCCGTTTCTGCCCGCGGGCCGGCCCATCATCCAGGTCGACCGCAACGTCGACCACATCGGGCGCCGGGCGCCGGTGAGCCTGGGGCTCGTGGGAGATGTCGGCGCGACGCTCGCGGTGCTCAACCCGCAGGTCAAGGGTGATTCGTCGAACTTCCGCAGTCACCTCTACAAGCTGCGCGACAAGTGGCTCGAGCAGATGGAGAAGCAGGCGAGGCTTTCGCGGACGGACGAGCCTCTGCATCCGCAGCTCTTCGCTCGCGCCATCAGCGACCGGGCGAGTGACGACGCCATCTTCGCGTGCGACGTCGGGGAGTGTACGGTCTGGCTCGCGCGCCAGGTGAACCTCTCCGGCGGGCGGCGCATCGTCGGCGGCTTCAACCACGGCTCGCTCGGTCCCGGTCTGCCGGTCGCGCTCGGGGTCGCCTCCATCGACCCGAAGCGTCAGGTGTGGGCGCTCTGCGGAGACGGTGGCTTCGGCATGTCGATGAACGACTTCGTCACCGCCGTGAGGTTCGACTGGCCCGTCAAGGTCATCGTCTTCAACAACAGCGAGCTCAGCTTCGTGAAGATGGAGGTCGAGGTGATGGGACTGCCCACCAACCCCGAAGCCACGAGCCTCTTGAACCCCGACTTCGCGATGTACGCGAAGGCATGCGGTGGCGACGGCATCCGCGTCGAGCACGCGAAGGACATCGTGCCGGCCATCGAGCAGGCGATCGCCTCGCCGAAGCCATTCATCATCGACGCGATCGTCAGCCCGGGCGAGCTCACCATGCCCCCGCACGTCGAGATCTCGCAGGCCTGGGGCTTCGGCATGTCGAAGGTCAAGGAGGGCCTGATGGGCCTGAAGGGTGACCACGACGTATGGAACCAGTGGCGGGATGAGTTTCGCGCAAGCGTGATCGTTTAGGGATCAGCGGACGCGGAGCCCGGCCTGCGAGGTGTTCGGCCGGTTTTCCGAGATCGCCCGCAACTGCCAGCGTGCCGCTCTGGGATGAGGATTCTCCTCTGTGCACGCATTTCGGGACGGAATCCAGCTTACGTGACCCGTGGTCGCGGGCCGGATAGGCTGAGCGCCTGATGGAGGGCGAGTAGAGCCAGCGCCACCAGCGTCGCGGCGATGTAAGAGCGATAGCGCCGCAGCGGGCGCAGCGGCGGGGCTACGTGGAGTTGCGCGTGGAACGTCTCGCCACTTTCGGGCCCCACCACGAGAACGTCGATCTGCCATTGTCCGGGATCCGGGAGCTCGACCTCGACGGCGCGGAAAAGCCGGTTTGCAGCAACCCCGGCGCCGGCCGCGACCTCGAGAACGTCTCCGGCGTCGGGCCCGACCAGCCGCAGGTGCACATCGGCGGAAAGAACGGGATCCTCCATTTCAAGGGACTGCACGAGGATGTCGAATGTGGCCATGCCGGCTCGTAGGGGTGTGGGCTCGGCGAGCAGCGTCACCACCAGCGAGCCCCGCTCCTCGCGGAAGATCAACGCCCCCCCGTCCCCCCACGCGAGCGCCGGCGTCAGCAGCGTTGCAAGAACGAGCGCGGCACAAGCCAGAAGTCCGCTCATCCCGTCGCCATCCCGCGCATCTCCATCGGCTGGAACAGGATCCAGAGCCCCGCAATCCAGAGAACGCATGCCAGCAATGCCCACGGCGCGAAGAGCAGAAGCGCCGGCCGCCACGTTCGTGCGACATCCAGCGCGATCCGCCACGCGACGAAGAGCGTCACCCAGAGCCCTACCCCGAGTGCGACGATCTCGAGCGGAAGCAGCAAATTGTCTGGGAGAAGAGACGAACTCATGGGGCGGCCCCCCTCTCCGCCCAAACGGGTGGCGACGTGAACGATCGCGCTCCCGGCCGTCGCCAGGTGGAACGAGAAGTGGGCGAGCCACATGCCGAGGCCCAAGGGGATCAACGAGAAGACGAAGCGTCGAACGACGCTGCGGTGCTCGCTCGGCGCGAGTCGCAGCCGGGCGCGTGTTTTGCTCACACGACCTACGACGGCAGCCGTGAAAAACGGGACGCCGAGGAGCGCGACGGGCAGCAGGATGGCCATGAGCGCCCGCTCCGAGCCGATGCCGAGCCAGCGAACGAGAGAGTGCTCGAGGGCCACGACCGGTGCCACCATGGCCGCCGCGTTCACGAAGGCCCCGAAGCAGAAGACGAGGGCGAATGCCGCCAAGTCGCGGCGTTCGGCAAGACGCCCGATTCCGGCTCGCCTTGCGTTACCGATGAGTTCCTTGCCGGGCAGCCGAGCGCGCAGTGCGACGTTCTCATGGGGGCACGCGCGCACGCAATCGAGACAAAAGGTACAGTCGAGATTTCCCACTTTGGCGGGTTGGAATAGATCGAGGTCGCAGCCGGGGCCCGTCGGCCCGCCGCGAAGGCAGTCGTGTGTCGTGCAGCTGGCGCAAACGGAGGCGTCCCGCATCCGCACCTCGAGGGGTGAGATCGTCGAGCTGACGAACTGGAACTGGCCAATCGGGCAGATTGAGCGGCAGAAGCTCGCGCCTCCGTAGAGCCCGTCGATCGCGGAGGCTGCCACGAAGTAGCCGACGACGATCCACGCGGTCCACCAAGGGCTGTCCCAGAGATCGAAGACCTCGTACGCCACGAGGTAGAGGACGAACAGCCCGACAGCGGACCACTTGGTCCGCAGCACCGAAGGCAGCTCGCGGCGTCCACCCAGCAGGCGGCGCGCCAGGCTGCGCGGCAGGGTGAACGGGCACGCGAAGCAGAACGCGTTGCCAGCGAGCACCAATCCGATCACGACGAACCCTCGCCAGTAGGTCCAGGGCAGCACGCCCGCGAGGTTCAGCGAGACGATGTCGGGGCCCAGCAGTCCGTCGAAAACGAGCGCAATGGCCAGCGCGAAGAGAAGGCCCTGGGCCGTTCGCCGAAAAGACAACGACGCGAGCAACCGCCCGACGAAGCGCGTATGAAACAGAGCGACGGGCGGGGCCAGCGCGGGTGACGAGATCCGAGGGGGTGCAGGCCGGGGAAGCGGCGACTCCAAGATCGTCGCCGTCAGACAGACGACGGCGATGAGCAGAATCACCGAGGATGGCACCCACATCACGGCGCCGGCGGCCGCGTGATCCTCCAGAGCGGAAATGCCCCAGAGCCGCGGCATGTCCCCATAGATCGGATAGAGGAGACGGTTCGAGAAGGCGAAGAGTGCGGAGAAGGCGGTCGTCTGAAGTCCGGCGAGTACCAGGTAGGGGAGCATGGCAGCGCGCGGCCAGACGGGGCGGCTGGGCCAAGGCTGGATGACGGGGAACCAGAAAAGAAGTGCCGAGGCGAAGAAACAGACGTGCTCGACGTCGTGCCAGAACGCCTGGCGCAGGGCCAGCTCGTAGAGTCGAGGCGCGTGCCAGATCCACGTCGTCGCCACCAGCGCCAGCCAGGCGGTGACAGGATGCACGAGAAAGGCGCCCACGCGTTGCAGCGCCCGCCACTCCAGGAAGGGTCCGAGTCCCTGCTTCAAGAAGCTCCGGGGCAGGCCCTGAAGCATGGGGTTGATCGGCGCTCCCAGCCAGACAAGCGGGGGTGCCACCAACATGAGGAGCAGGTGCTGCGCCATGTGGACCTGCAGCAACAGCGCGGCGAACGCGTCGATGGGCGACGCGATCGCCAGGAGGAAGGTGCCCAGACCAGACAAAAAGGCCACGCACCGCCAGCGAGGGAAACGCTCGGGGTGGCGCCGGTGAAGCCCGCGAAACCCGCGCAGGTAGACGGCGGACGTCACGAACAGGGCGACGACGATCGAGGGATCGAAGTTCCAGGAGCCGAGGACGGCTACCAGCGTCGGATCCACGGCCGTATGCTACTCCGCGTGGTGGCAGGAGAAGGAAGGGCGCCGGCGCTCATCGGACGTCGACTTCCGGGTTGCTTCGCCCGACCGCTCCGCGCGACCACGCGCCCTCGCAGCCGTGGAAGAGCCGACCCGCCTGCTCGGGACCCCAGCTGCCCGCCGGGTACTCCAGCAGCGGGGGCGCGTCCGGCCCCTGCCAGGCACGCAGCACCTCGTCGGCGTAGCGCCATGATGCCTCGATCTCGTCGGCGCGCAGGAACAGCGTGGCGTCTCCCTGCATCGCGTCGAGGAGCAGGCGCTCGTAGGCGGGCGGGCCGTCCGTCCCGAAGTGGTCCGCGTAGTCGAACGAGAGCGTCGCCGGCGACATGACCATGTCCGCTCCCGGACGCTTCACGCCGAACGACAGATGGATCGCCTCTCGTGGCTGGATGGACAGCGTGAGGACGTTTGGGCGGATCTGGCAGAGGGCGCCGTCGCGGAGCAGCCGGCGGAACTCGGCATGCTGCACGTCGTCGGGCCGGTTGAAGAGCTGGAGCGGTGCCGTGCGAAACTGGACCTGGATCTCCGTGAACTGCTTTTCGAGCCGCTTCTGGAGCGGCCGGACCAGGTCGCGGTCGACGCCGGGCAGCAGGCCGTCGGTCATCTCGACCACCGACACCCGGCTTCCCAAGGCGGCGTAGACGGTGCCCATC
>CAZTOE010000097.1:0-14872 GCA_964615045.1 uncultured Spirochaetales bacterium | reverse complement strand
TCGGGCTCCGCTTCTTCTTCGAGCCGTGTGGCTTCTCGGCCGTGGTCGGTTGTCCCACGGGATCGGATGGCATCGGGATTCCGACCGCCTTTCCCTCCACGGTTGGCGGGCTCGGCCCTGGCCAGTACGTGGCGAACCGCGGCCTGTTTTCCAGCGCCAACGACATCGAAGAGAAGCAGAATTTCGCCCGGATCGACCTAGACTACGAGTTCACGCTTTCCGAGGCCGTTCAGCTCAAGTTCAGCACCGGGGGTTGGTACGAGCGCGCCAAGCGGAACGTCGATGCCGACTACGTCGAGAGCCCGACCGTCGACGGGAACTCCCAATTCGCCGTATTTGGCGGCACACCCCTGGACCTGGGCAAGACGATCTTTCCCTCGCTCGACCGAAGCGGCGACGGTGAGATTTCCTTCACCCGACAGACGACGAATGATTCTAAGCGCGAGATCAAGGCGCTCCACTTCGGGGGCAAAGCGACACTCTGGGACCAGGTCGATCTGCTTGCGGGTCTCCGAATGGAGAAGATCCGCATCGAATCGATCAACGATCCCTTCACTGGCGACGTTCGCTTCGGAGCCCCCGCCACGTTTCCGGAAGCCTACCTCTTCTTCGATCGGCTCGACAATCCCGCCCGCGGCGAAGTGTCCTCCATTCGTCCTCCTCCGGCGGGGACCACCTTCAACGATCAGCTTCTCGGTATCTCCGTTCCGACCGAACCGGCACCTCCCAATCTCCCCAACGCGGCCGCTGGCCTGGTCGACCTGACCGACCGCTCGGAGATCGAATCGCTCATCAACGGCGAGATCGAGGAGAGGAAGTATCTCCCCTCCTTCGGCTTCACCTATCGCCCCCTCGAAGGGCTCACGGTCCGTGGCGCGTACTCCAAGACCGTGGCGCGTCCGTCGTTTCGGGAGATGGGATTCTACGTCACGGTGGAACGGGCGAGCGACGACCTCGTGGTCGGCAACCCGCAGCTCGGCCTCTCCGACGTCGAGAGTTTCGACCTGCGGACCGAGTACGTCTGGGGCGCGAGCGGCGATCTCTTCGCGCTGAGCGGTTTCTACAAGAACATTCAGGACCCGATCGAGAGCATTGTGGTGCGCAATCCGCTCAACGCGGAGCAATCGTCGAGTGCCCTCTTCCGGACTTTTTTCAACAACCCGAATGAGGCGTCGCTCTGGGGCATCGAGGTCGAAGCCCGCAAGAACATGGGGATCTTCGGCCCGCATTGGCTGGACTACTTCACGCTGGGAGGGAACTACACCTACATCCATGCCGAGGTGGATCGCACCGAGGCGGAGCTGGCGCGCGCTGAGCCCTTCTTCGGCATCGCGCCCGGAGATCAGGCGCAGTTTTCGGTGCTCGAGAAGACCCGGCGGCTCTTCGCCCAGCCCAAGTGGATCGCCAACGCGGACATTACCTTCGATCAACCCGAGTGGGGCACGCGGGCGACGCTCGCCTTCTTCGCGATCAGCGACGTCCTCGACGCGGCGGGAAGCGCCTTCCTGAGCCCGAACGGCCAACCCCTTTCCTACACCCTCGATCGTTACGTGGACTCCTTTCAGCAACTGGACCTGATCGTCAGTCAGCGTCTCTGGCATGGGCTCAGCATGAAGCTGAGCGTCAAGAATCTCACCGACAGCAGGCGAAAGCTGATCTACGACCCGGATCAGACGACCGGGGACGTGGCGGATCGCTCGTTCAAGGTGGGACGCGATGTGTCTTTCGCGCTCACCTACACGTACACGTTCTGACCGGACGAAATGCGATGGCGCCGAGACTCATGAGAACCCGCGATCCTCCCCCAGGGATTCCGCACCAACCGAGCTCTCGTCTGCAATCCGCACATCGCGAAATCACCCGGAGCAAAAAATTGTCACGAGATCGAGCGCCTATGGGACCCGTTCGGTCATTGCAGACTGCCATCATCGGACACGTCGTCGGGGGAAGTCCGCGGCGGCGATGAACAGATCGATTCCATCCAACTCTTCGAGGGTTCAAAGGAAATGCGAATACGTCTACTCATCTCTTCGCTCGCTCTCGCGCTGGTCGGCTCCGCCGGCAGTGCGACAGCGGCCGCTCCCGTCTGCGACGGGGTCTGCGTCACCGCCGTGCAAGCCGCCAACATTACGGCCGACACGACCTGGGGCGACGACGAGAATCAGGTCATTCTCGAGGTACCGATCTTCGTCAAGGACGGCGCCACGCTAACCATCCTCCCGGGCACCATCGTCCGGGGTCAGCCCCGGTCGGGCCCGGTCGTTCCGGGGTCGACGACGGGCAGTCCGGGCGCACTGATCGTGACGCAGAGCGGCAAGATCAACGCCCAGGGCAACGCGGGCAATCCGATCATCTTCACGACCGCCGCGGTCGACAACCACGGCAACGTGGCATGCACGGACGGCACTCCCGACGGTGTCCCGGACGATTGCGACGACAACGGCTTCGAGGACGCGTGGACGGACGGCGACATGTTCCTCGACAACGATCCCAGGGAAAATCCGCTCGCTCCTCTCAACACGGCTGGCGATTCGAACGTCGCGCTCTGGGGCGGCATGGTCGTGCTCGGCCGCGCGCCCACGAACCTCGGCGACCTCTGCGGGATTGCGACCGGCTCCTGCACCGTCGAGGGGCTCACGATTCCGGGCTTTCCGATCGCCGACGCGACCTACGGCGGTGTCGAAGTCAACGATAGTTCGGGGATCATGCGGTACCTGTCGGTCCGTCACGCGGGCGACGAGATCGGCGAGGGCAACGAGCTGAACGGCATCACCCTCGGCGCGGTGGGCAACGGCACGATCTTCGAGAACATCGAGATCTACTGCAACTTCGACGACGGCATCGAATGGTTCGGAGGCACGGTGAACGGCAAGAATCTGCACGTCGCCTTCGCCGGTGACGATACCTTCGACATGGATCAGGGCTATACCGGTGTCAATCAGTTCATGTTCGGCATCATGCCCTTCTTCAACGAGGACGACGGCGGTTCCTTCGGCAGCGGCTCGGGCGACAAGGGCGGCGAGTGGGACGGCGACGATTTCGATGAACCGGGCTCGAACGTGAACCTGGTGGGCCCAGAGTCGATCATCGACGGAACGAGTCCTTCCCCGTGGCCTCTCTCCAATGCGATCAACTACAACGTGACCATCATCGGCTCAACGCCAGACGGCGCCAATCCGGCCACCTCACCCGCGTCCGCCAATCGCGGCATCCAGATGCGAAACGGGTTCGGAGGTGAGCTCGACTGCAGCATCGTGGTCAACACGGGAAGCGCGCAGGGCTACGACGTCGACGGAGGAGGGGCCCCGGGCTACGAGACGGGCAACAACATCTGTGCCGACTACGACGGAGATGGTCTGGGCGACCTCGTGCGCGTCGTGAGCTCGACCTTCGATGACGGCGGGGCTCTCCCCGCCGCTGCGAACTGTGCCGGGGGTGTGGGCAACGAACTCGACGCGCTCGCCAACGGCGATGGGCTGGTCGCGGGCGGGACGGACGACAACGTCGTGAACTCCGCCTCGTTCCCGGGTCTCGTCAACGAGGACACGACCTTCGAGCCCAAGGGCAACGCTGCGGGCAAGCTCGTCTCGACCCTGAAGGCGAGCCCCACCAATCCGCGCCCCAATCTCGGCCTCGTCGGGGTCGCGGGCTGCGCGGCGCCCAGCGAGCCCGGAACGGAGTCTTCCGCGACGTTCCGGGGCGCCTTTGCCCGAACCGCTCCTCAAATCTGGACGACCGGCTGGACGACGCTGAATCGCTCGGGATTGCTCGCGGACTAGAACGAAACCCAATTCCGGCCCACCCGTCCGAATTGGATGCCGGCGGGTGGGCCGGAACCCCGCAACTCTAGAACTCTCTAGAGTCCCGGGTCGCACAACAGGAACATACCATGAACCGAACCAGAAATCTGATCGTCTCACTCGCTGTCGTGGCTGCTTCGACCGTCGGAACCCTACCGGTCAAGGCGGACATGCTCGCGGGCTGGGACTTCTCCCAGTACTTCGGCGATGGCCTGCTCAGCGTAGACGGCAGCACCTTCACCAACACCCTTGACTCCAACTACTCGGATCTCGATCCGACCTTCGGGGCCGGGGCGGAGTCTTCGGCATTTGGAACGATGACGTTGCCCAATCTGGACGACGTTCTCCCGACCGCAGCGGTGCCCGGCTCGCTGAGTTCCAATATCAACGCCCCGACGGGAGTGCCTTTTGAGTCATTCACGGTGCTCATCAACGAGGGCCAGATGTTCGCCAACGCGCTCGCCATGACCGCGGTCAATGCAACCAGCGTAATCTTCGAGGCCAACCTGACCTCGAATCCGCTGCTGCTTGGCTCGGATTGGTCGGTGAGCTTCGGCGGAAAGACCTTCTCCGGGACTTCAAGCGTTGGGGTCGAGTTTTCCACGGACGGGGTCAGCTACAACAGCTTCGGGTCAGTGAATCTGACCAGCGTTGATACGCCGTTCAACGTGGGGTTGGGCACGAATGCGTCAGACCGTGGGTTCGTGCGCCTGACCTTCGACCCCACAGAAGGTCAGCCCGTCTTCGACAACTTCGCGATCAGCGCCGCCTTAGCCGAGGTACCCGAGCCGGGGACGGCGCTGCTGCTTGGGATGGGTCTCCTCGGATTGGCCCGGGCCGGTCGGCAACGTTGCTGATCCGCGCTTGGAGCCAGTACCTTGGAAGCCGCCACCCCGGAACGGGGTGGCGGCTTCGCGCCTCTCCGAGCTCGATCCTCCTCGTGGGGCTGGCCCTCGCCGCGACGCCGCACGCTGGGGCCGAGCACCCTCTCTCGCCTCCCGCGCCGGCCCTTCCCCCTCATGACGCCTTGGACGCGAAGGCCGCCGCCATCACCGAAGAGAATCTACTCGCGAGCGAGCGATTCTGGCCCTATTACGTGGCCCTTCAGACTCCGTGGCAACCGCCGGGAGCGGAACGAACGCTGCCCCGGGGTTCGGCCGGCGTTCTCGTCCGTGTGGAAGAAGCGGGCCTGGCGCGGGTCGACTTCGGCCGCGACGGCCGTTATGAGGTTCCCATAGCACGGACCGATCTGCTGGATCGCGCAAACCAGGTTCGCGTTGGTGAAGCGGAGAAGCTGGCTCCGAACTTCGTCATGGCGCTCGGGCCGCGACTCGTCGACTCCGCCTCCGCGTCACCGCGGCCCCTGCCGTTCCGACAGATGGCCGCGCATGCGCGGTTTCTCTGCGTATTTGCAGATCCCTCCGACAGCAAATTCAAGAAACTGGCTGCCTCGCTCGCTCCGCTGCAGGAGCGGGAGGATCTCCTCACGATTCTGTTTCCACGGGGAGAACATCCAGACTTCAAAATGAGGCTGACGCTGCGTTCGCTGAAGTGGACGGTGCCCTTCGTCTACGACCATCTGTCGGAGTCCTACTCGCGGATGTTGCTGTCGGAAGACCCGCCTCCCGTGACGATCCTGTTACAAACCGGGGAAGGAAGAGTGCTCTTTCAACGCGAATGGCGATCCGATACCGCATCGTCGCTATCGTCCGCCATCGAACGTGTTCTCGGTGAAGATTCGGATCCGACCGCAGCGACGGACGAGGTCGCGAGGAGTCAGCCATGAGAAAACGATCCCTGCTCATAGCGATGGCCTGGGTAGCTTCCGGGTTGTACAGCCCCTCCGCGTCGCGCGCCGAAATGGTCGCGGGCTGGGACTTCTCGCAGTACTTCGGCGACGGTCTGCTCAGCATCGACGGCGCCACCTTTGGCAACACGCTTGCCGCGAACTACTCGGACTTCGACCCGACTTTCGGTGCCGGCGCCGAGGCGGCGGCGTTCGGAACCCTCTACTTCGACGGGAGCTTCGGCTCGTCTTCGACACCCACCGACGGCACGGGGCCGTTCGTCCCGAGTGCGAGTGCTCCAGGGTCTCTAACCTCGAACCTCGACGCGCCCGGTGGAGTCCCGTTCGATTCCTCGACGGTCCTGCTGAATGAGGGTCAGATATTCTTCAATGAACTCGCGATGCTCGCGACGGCGGGCGTGAACGTCGTCTTCGAAGCCGACTTGAGCTCGGTTCCAGACACCGGCAGCAACTGGTCGGTCAGCTTCGCAGGCAAGACCTTCAGCGGTACCTCGATGGTGGGAGTCGAATTTTCGAGTGACGGCTCGGCCTACACCGACCTTGGCTCGGTGGAGCTCACAACGACGGACACGCTCTTCACGGTGGATCTCGACGCAGCCATCTCCGAGACCGGATACGTGCGACTCAGCTTCAGCCCGAGCGGCTTGGATCAGCCCTTCATCGACAACGTCGCAATCCATGTTCCCGAGGCCTCCGTGACGGCGCAGGCTGTGGCCGCCATGTTGGGGTTGTTTGCCTGCTTCGGGTGGCGACGAATTAGCCCCCTTCGGTAGCGAGCACAGCGGCGGCGACGGAGCGAGGGGAGCGGATGGTTCTCGAGACGTGCCTGGCCCGTCCGATGCAGCGTCCAAGCGCGCCGTCCACATTCGCAAGTCCCTCTAGCGCAAATGGCAAAGCGAAGGCGGCGGAACCGGGACAGTTCTAGAGCTCACGCACCGGCGGACCCCGCCGGAAGTTTCACGCGGTTTTCACGAAACCGACGCTCAAAGCGACTTTGGCCGAGACACCATCGCGCGTCATGCCGCCCCAGAAGACGATCCTCGTCGTCGATGGAGACCGCGGTTGGCGCGCGCGGCTCGTCGACAGCATGGCCCCGCTGTTGTGTCGGCTGGCCGAAGCCGATGCCGGACGGGAAGCCCTGGATCTGGCCCTCGATGAACCTCCCGATCTCCTGATTACCGAGCTGTTGTTGCCCGACATCTCCGGTCTGGGCCTCTGCCGCCTGGTCCGCGAGAGCCGGGTGCTGCGCGAGATCGGCATCCTGATGGTGAGTAGCTATTCCGATGAGATCGACCGGGTTCTCGCCTTCGAAACCGGCGTTGACGATTTTCTCCCGAAGCCCTTTTCGGGCCGCGAGCTTTGTTCCCGGGCCAACGCGATCCTGCGGCGCGTCCACGATCCGCGGCGCGGGGGGGGAGGGGGGAGCTCAGGGGCAGATTCCCGCGACCGCACCCTCGACGAGGAAGTACGCGCCGTGCGGGTGGAGACTCAGGAATCCGGCATGACGCGGCGGGAAGCGGAGGTTCTCGCGGTGCTGGTGGAAGGAGCCGGGCGGGTGATGACGCGCGACCAACTCCTCGAGCGCGTCTGGGGCGAGGATGGGGGCGCGTCGGAGCGCGTCGTCGACGCCCACGTGAAAGCGATCCGCCGCAAGCTTGGCTCCGCCAAACATCGCCTCGAGACCGTGCGCGGCATCGGCTACCGCTTCCTCGGGGCGCCGCCGCGCTGAGCCCGGGTAGCGCGCGAAGGGGCGGTGACGGTGCCCTCACCGGAACGCCCGCACCTTGTCGAGCGGTCGCCATCCACGCGTCACGCCAGCCGTGCACCTTGTCTCGCATGGACGGACTCGACCTTCGCGACGCACAGTCCGCGGCCCAATGGCTGAGCACCCGCTACGGCGTGGACGGAGTGGCTTTCGCTCTCAAGCGGGCCTCCTACTACCCGCCCGAAAGCGCCGCCTACCGCTGGTGGAACGAGGTGGCCGATCGGGTCCACGTCGAGGAATTGGCGCTCGAGGTCGACACTCGTCCCGGGAACGCGGTCTTCCAGCCCGCCTAGGTTCCCAACTCGCCGGCGCCGGAAGCGGAGCCCTGCGCACACGTCCCGATCCATCGACGCTTGCGACAAAAATGGAGCGGGGAGGTTGTGCGCCTCCCCGCCCCGCGCGGACGGCAGTCCGCGATCGGTCCCCCGTCCTACCGGAACATCTGCCGGAGGAGCCCCTGAACCTGCTTCTCGATCACGACCTTGGTGGTCGTGAGGCCGCCGTCGTTGTCGTGGCTGATCACGAGCTGGTTGTTTCTCGTGAACGCCAGCCCTTCGACCTTTTCGAAGGGCGCGAAGGCGTCGAGCACGTCGTACAGGAGCTTCTTCTGGATGACCTCGCCGGCTGCGGGAGGAGTGGAGAGGAGCGTCCCGTCCGTGGGCGTCACGCCCGCCAACGTGAAGGCGTAGATCCGCTTCACGACCGAGACCGCGCCCAAACCCTGATCCCGCTCCACGACCGCGTAGATGTCGTTTCCGTCTTTGTCCTGCCCCGCGCGGCTCAGCTCGGAAAGGCCGATGAAGCCATTGTCCTCGCCAAAGCTCGTGTCGAAGCTGTCGTCATCCTTCGGGTACAGGAAGAACTGCCACTGGTCGGTCATCAGGTCGTAGCGTCCGATTCGCGTGTAGCGCACGCCGCCGACGGGCCCCTCGCCGTTGAACTCGCGCTGGATGGCGACCAGCAGGTACCGACCGTCCCCGGAGACGGCGCAGCCCTCGAAGCCGTTCCCGCGGATCGTCCCGGGGTCGCCCGGGGTCGCCATGCTGCCGGCGGCCGCGGGGTCGATAATGTTGGGGAGCTCGATTTTTTCAGTGACGGCGCCGGTTGAGGCGACGCGAATCAACAAGTTCGGGTTGGAGCTCCCGTTGCCTTCCTGACAGACGATGAAATCACCCGCTTCCGTGGAGCGGATCGAGGTATCCCGGTCGATTCCCTCGAGGTCGAAGGCCGCCTGGCTCCCGCCGTCCATGATCGGGAAGAGCTCGGTGAGATGCGCCCGCGCGCCGTCGAGCTCGAGCCGGAAAACGCTCGACCTCCACGGGGCCGATGTCGAGCATGTCCACCAGAGTCGGCGGGCTCTGGTTCAGATCGATCAGCAGGAGCTTTCCGGGCTTGGTCGCGACAAAGGTGTCGACGCTCTCGCGATCGCCTTCTGGGCAGGGATCGGCGTCGGGATCGGTGCAGATGTCGTTCGAAGCCCACACTGAACCAGGTCGAGTGGAGTTTTGCGCGGCAGAAATGAGAAGACTGGATGACGATCGGAACCGAGGTGCTTCATCAACTAGTGACGGAAAATCCACGGTCGCGCAGCTCGAGGGCATCACCGCCAAGCGCGAGGTGGGTCAGGTGACGCTGCTCAAGGTTCCAGGCTCCTGACGCGGACTGCGACGAGCGAAGATGCCCGGAGGCGGTGATGCCTCCTCCGAACCTTTCGCTTGGCGAACCGCATGGGAAGGAGTCAAGCTCGGCGTCGATGCAGAGAAGCTTCCCGGGCGCGATTGGAATCACGGCACTGGTTCTCGTCATCACCTCGTCGGGATGCGCCAAGGTCCATGTGACGACGCAGATCAATTCCGCCACGGATTTTTCGCAGTTCCGGACCTTCAGCCAAGATCCCCCTCCCGAGGAGAGCCCCAGCTCGCCACGCTACACCGCTGCACTGGGCGCCCTGATTCAGTCGGAGATCGCGCGCCAGCTCGAGTCCAAGGGTCTGCATCCCGCCCGTGAGATTGCCGATCTGCGGGTCGCCTTTCGCGTTTCGGGCGCGCCGCGGACGCGGATGGTCAACGCCGGCGATCCCGACACGGATTACTACATTCCCCAGGAATACCGCGAAGGCGCGCTCGTGATCGAGGTCTTTGACGCCGGCGGGAGCGCGATCTGGTCCGGAGTGGGTCACCGCAAGGTCTTCCAGAACACCAACGTCGAGAAGGTCGCCCTCCAGGCGGTCGATGCCATCCTCGCGGAATTCCCGCTGGCCGATCGCGGGTCCTGAACCCGCTCGGAACGAGTGACGTGCGGTGCGGATTGCGAACCGCTCAGCCGACGCCGAGCGAGGCGTAGGTCGCGGCGATGATTCTCACCGAGCGCTGATCGCCGAGGGTGCCTTCACCCATGCGGTTCATGACGTACGCGATCGCGGTGCGCGTATCGGGGTCGATGACTGCGATCGATCCTCCCCAACCACCCCAGTAGAAGGCTCCGGGGCTCGGCGTCAACGGAAGCCGCGGGTTCATCAGCCCAAAACCCATTCCGAAAAGCATCCACACGCCGAGCACGAGGTCCTTGCCATTGGTCTGCTGCTGCTGGGCGACGGCGACCGACTCGGGCGCCATCAACCTCACGCCGTCGAGCGCGCCTCCCGCCGCGAGCGCGCCGTGGACGCGCGCCACCGAACGGGCGTTGCCGATTCCTCCGCCGGCCGGGATCTCTGCCGCGCGCCAGGCGCGGGTTTGGGGCTCCCGCCCTCTCAACACGGCGGACCGGAAGGTCCGCGCGGCAATCGAGTCCACGGCACCGGGCGTGGGGTCGATCGGCTTCGAGGGCGGGATCATTTCGCCGACGCGGTCGTCGTGCCTTGCGTCGAGCCCGATGTGGAAGTCGACCCCGAGCGGCTCGGCGACCTCCTCCCGAAAAAAGGTGCCCAGGCTGCGGCCGTCGACCCGGCGCAAGATCTCGCCCTGCAGATAGCCCTGGGTGAGGGCGTGATATCCCGAGGCCGTCCCTGGCTCCCACCAGGGCGCCTGACGGGCCAGCCCGTCGCAGATGCGATCCCAGTCGTAGAGTTCCTCCACGGTGCCCAGCGCCGGCTCGAAGCCGGCTAGCCCCGCCGAATGGCTCATCACGTGGCGCACCCGCACGCCCTTCTTGCCGTTGCGGGAAAACTCCGGCCAGTAGCGAGCCACCGGCGCGTCGAAATCGATCAGGCCGCGGTCTGCCAGCATCAGCATGCACACCCCGGCCATGGTCTTGGTGGTGGAGTACACGTTGACGATCGTGTCCCTCTGCCAGGGTGCCCCGCCCGGTGTCGCATCGCCGCCCCAGAGGTCGGCGACGACCTCCCCGTCGTGCACGACGCAGGCGCTGGCACCCACCTCCTCCCCGGCGTCGAAGTTGGACTTGAACGCGTCACGAATCGGCTCGAACTTGTCCGCACAGAACCCCTGAGGCTCCATTCCTGCTCCCCGTCGTTTCGGACCGATCCGCTCTAGGACAGCCCCCGGCCGGCGCGGGCTCACTGAAATTCGCGGTGATCTCTTTTGCCCCGCGCGTGGCTCGGCACGTCGATGAGAGCTTCTGTGCCTTGCACCTGGAACGGCGTTGCGCAATCAGGGAGCCACGTACCAGACAATCAAACCACCGACCAATGCGACAAGCAGGGCCCACTTCAGGTTTCGACTCATCGATTCGCCTCCGGCTATTGGCTCGAGCGGGCCGCGCGCAAAGTCGGTCGCGCCGGAACCCGGATGATCACGAAAATGGTGCCCGGGACTGGAATCGAACCAGCACGGCCTTGCGGCCACATGGTCCTGAGCCATGCGCGTCTACCATTTCCGCCACCCGGGCCCGTGCGGCGACCGAAGCTACGGGCCCCCTTGGGCGGTGTCAACGCAGTGCGGTCTTGAGCGTCGGCTCCCGTCTCGCGAGTCCAGTCAAGAGCGACGGCCGCCAAAAAATCTGACGATGCAGTCCACGACGTGCTCGCGATCGGCCGCTTCGAGACTGGGATGAACCGGGAGGGACAGCACCTCGCGGGTGGCGCGTTCGGTCTCGGGGAGATCGCCGGGGCGGTAGCCAAGGTCGTTGAAGCAGGGCTGGAGGTGAAGTCCGAGGGGGTAGTAGACCGCGGTGTCGACGCCGTGTGCGGCGAGATGGGCGCGGAGAGGATCGCGCTGGGTACCGGGGACCCGGACCACGAACTGGTGCGCGATTCCCTGGGCGGGCGCGACATCGGGTGCGGGCAGCGTGATCGGCAGTGAACCCGCTTCCGGTGGGAGCCCCGCCTCCATCGCGCCCGCGGCGCGCAGCCGCGCGCTGTAGTCGCGGGCGTTCTCCCGACGCGCGGTGTTCCAGCGCTCGAGGTATGGGAGCTTCACCCGGAGCAGCGCCGCCTGCAGCGCGTCGAGTCGCGCGTTCCAGCCGACCTCGAGGTGACGGCCGTCGCGCTCGGCGCCATGGTTGCGCAGGCGGCGCAGGCGCTCGGCGAGCTGGTCGTCGTGGCAGGTGACGAGACCCGCCTCGCCGGCCGCCCCGAGGTTCTTCGTGGGATAGAAGCTGAAGCAGGTGACCGCTGCCGAAGTCCCCGCCCCGCCGACGGCGTGACCCGAAGCCGCGCGAGCCCCGAGCGCCTGGGCGGCGTCTTCGAGGATCGGCACGCCGCACGCGGCCGCTAGCTGCTCGGCGATCGCGGGCGCCAGCGGTGCTCCGTACAGGTGCACCGGGATGATTGCGCGCAGTCGTTTGGCACCGCCGGCGCGCTTCACCGCGTCCTCGACGTCGAGGTGGAAGGTCGCGGGATCGATGTCTGCAAAGATCGGCCGGGCGCCGAGTAGCGCGGGGGCGCCGGCGGTCGCGAAGAACGAAAACGCCGGGACGAGCACTTCATCGCCCGGGGCCACGTCGTGAGCCCGGAGGGCGAGCATCAGGGCGTCGGTGCCCGAGCCGCAGCCCACCGCATGGCGCGACTGCCTCAGTTCGGTGTAGATCGCGAGCTCGGCTTCGAGGCGCTCCACTTCTTTACCCAGCACGAATTGGTGGCTCGCCATCACGCGTTCGAAGGCGGCCCCCAGCGCGTCGTGCAGCGACGCGTGTTGCTCGCCGAGATCGAGGAAGGCGACCCGCCGCGTCGTCATGCACCCGGCTCCGCGGGACCCGCCGCTTCGCGGAGCTGCTCCACCTCCCACGCCATCGCGCTGCGAAAGCGCTCGGTCGAGAAGCGTTCGGCGTGGCGACGCAGTAGCTCCGGGTGGAAACGCTTCTCGGCCGCCTCGAAGCGCAGGATCGCCTCCGCGAGGGCGGCCGCGCTCTGGGTGGAGAACCAAATCCCCGTCGCGCCGTCGGCGCCCTCAAACCAGGGGCGCACCGTCTCCGCGGCTCCGCCGCGGTCGAAGGCGATGACTGGGCGGCCGGTGGCTTGCGCTTCAACGGCCGCGATGCCGAAGTCCTCTTCCTGGGGCTGGAGCAGTGCGCGGCAGCGCGACACCCACTCGGCGAGCTCCGTGTCCGGCACCCGTCCTACGAACTGGACGCGGCCGCGCGCGCGCGCCTCGACGGCGCGCCGCCGCGGCCCGTCGCCGACCACGACGAGCTCGCGGCCCAGACGTTCACAGGCCTGCACGGCGAGCTCGGCCCGCTTGTAGGGCCCGAAGGAGGTCACCAGCAGGTAGTAGTCGCGGGGGCCCAGCGGATGGGGCCGAAAGCGGCGGATGTCCACCGGCGGGTAGACGATCGAAGCGCGCCGCCCGTAATGTCGCTCGACGCGTCGCGCCACGGTTTCGGAGATCGCAACGAAGCGGCTCACCTGGGTGGGGCCAGCGGTACGGCGGTCGAAGCGCCGCAATGACGCCGCGAACGGTGCAGCCACGAGCCGCCGGAAGCCGTGCCCCAGATAGGCGTCCGCCTGATCCCAGATATAGCGCATCGGAGTCAGGCAATAGCAGAGATGGGGCGTTCCGGGTTCGAGGCGAACCGCTTTGGCGACGGCATGGTGGACGGAGAGCACGAGGTCGTAGTCGTGGACGGCGAGGCGGCGCACCGCCCACGGGTAGAGTGGCAGCAGTTTTCGGTAGTGGCGGCAGGCGCCGGGGAGGCGGTTGAGGGGGCTCGTGCCGCGCACATGGGCGTCGATCCGCTCGGTGGTGGAACCCGGGGCATGAAACAGCGTGAACACGTCGGCTTGCGGGAACAGGTCCAGCAGCTCGTCGAGGACGCGCTCGCCTCCGCGCAAACCGACCACCCAATCGTGAATCAACGCCACCCGCACGTCGCGCGCTCCGGATCCGCAGGATGACCGAAAGGCTCCGTGCGGTCAGCTCCGGGTCCCGGTGCGGGCCCCGTCCCGGCCAGGGGGGCGGATAGGCGGCCGGACAGCTGGGAGCCAAGCGTCTCGGGTAGCTGGGCGGAGGCGGTTGCGGCGCTCGTCGCGACGCTCGGCCCGGACGCGTTCGACCAGGTCGTCCACCGACCAGGCACACGGGATCCGGACCCGCTCCCCGCGCTTGGTCCGGAACAACAGATAGCCCTGCTGGCAGGCCCGTTCGAAGAGATCCCGCAACAGCGCTACGTCCTGGCGGCAGTAGCGCTCGATCTCGTCGACGCGGCCCTCCTTCCACCACTGGAGCGACTGCAACCCGTCCGCCGTCTTTTCCGCGCCGAGATTCTCCTGGGCCAGGTGCGCGAGTGGGAGCCGAAAGCCGATGCGCTCGCGGATGGCGTCGAGGACATCGAAGGTGGGCAGCGCCCCGAGGTCGGCTTCAGTGTAGCCGCCGAGCACGCGGTAGTCGAAGCGGCGGACGTTGAAACCCACCACGAGATCGGCCTCGCGCAGCGCCGGGATGAGCGCTGCGACGTCGCTCTCGCGCCAGGTGGTGAACGCTTCCGCGGCGCTGTCGTAGGTCACCGCGAGGGCTACGCGCATGAGTGCCGCGTTGTGCCAGCCGCCCACGTCATCGGCGCTCCGCTGCGTTTCCAGGTCGAAAAACAGCACGCGATGGATGGCGCCGGATGACGCGACCTCGCGGGCCACGACCGGGGCCGGAGGCGTTTCGATCCGCGGCGTCATCGGCAGCGCTTCGTGGGCCAGCAGCAACTCGAGGGAGCGGCGCGCACCGGCTTTGTCGATGGGCCGGTTGCCGCTTCCGCACTTGGGAGAATGGACGCAGTTGGGACAGCCCTCCTCGCAGGGGCAGTCGCGGATCAGTTCGAGGGCAGCTTCGAGCACCGTTTCGATCCGATCGAAGAGCCCGGTCGCCAGCCCGAGGCCGCCGGGCGCGCCGTCGTAGAGGAAGATCGCCGCGCGTCCCACCTGGCGGTGGGCGAGGGTGGTGATCCCGCCGACATCGTGGCGATCGCACAGGGCGAAGAGCGGAAACAAGCTCAGCGTGGCGTGCTCGACCGCATGGAGGCCGCCCATGGGATGAAGCCCCGCGGCGCGCATCGCGGCCGGGATCTCGTCGGGAATCTCGAGCCAGACCCCGGTGGTTTCGATGCAGGTCGGCGGCA
>CAZTOE010000096.1:0-15058 GCA_964615045.1 uncultured Spirochaetales bacterium | reverse complement strand
GCCCACGAACATCTCCACGAAGTCCGAGCCCGAGATCGAGAAGAACGGGACCCCAGCTTCGCCCGCCACCGCTCGCGCGAGCAGGGTTTTCCCCGTCCCCGGGGGACCCACCAACAAGACCCCCTTCGGAATCCGGCCGCCCAGCCGCGTGAACTTCTTCGGGTCACGCAGAAAGGCAATGATTTCCTCGAGCTCCGCCTTGGACTCGTCCACGCCCGCGACGTCGACAAAAGTGACGCGGTTGTGGGTCTCATTGAGGAGCCGGGCGCGCGATTTGCCAAAGCTCATGGCCTTGCCGCCACCCGCCTGCATCTGGCGGACAAAGAAGATCCAGAGCCCGATGAGCAATAGGAACGGAAACCACATGATCAGGACCTGTTGCCAGATCGGTGATTCGCGGGGTGGGCGAACCGTGACCTCGTCGACACCCCGGGCCTCCAGGCTCTTGATGAACTCGTAGGTGATCGCGCTCTCAGGCGCGTTGGTCACGAAGCGGATCACCCGTTCGCCCCGGGTTTCGCCCTCGATCCGGCCCTGCTCGATCGCCACCTTGGCGATCTCACCGGCCTCCACCTTGGCCATGAACTCGGTGAAGGGAAATTCCTCGGGGGTCTGTTGCGTCTGCCGCAACATCGTGACCAGCAACAGGATCATGAGGAGGATCACGACCCAGAGCGCCATGTTCTTGTAGAACTGTTGCGTCACCATCACCTCCGCGCGGGCCGAGAGGGCCAGCGGTCCGGCACGAAACTACACGCGACACTCAGTCCGTGGACCAGAGAGAGCGCCGGGGAGCTGGGAACCGATGGGGGGACGCTGAAACTCCGGGGCCGCGCACTGCCAGGCGCGTCGCAAACGTCTGCTATCAGCGAGGCTAGCACGCTCCCGCCGGGGGAAAAGGCGACCGGGAGAGGCAAAAACCACGCAACTCGCGCCTCAATGTGATGTGATCGGGGAGCTCCACGACCCCTCCCACACGACCCTCGCGCAGGAAGGCCACGACTCGTTCGACGTGCCGATGGGAGACCACTCGACCCGCCCCCAGTTCGTGCAAGGCGCGGCGCACCAATCGGCGCGCCAGCGCCGTCGGCAGGGCCTTGTCGTCCCAGCCCTGGCTGTCGATCCACAAATCCTCCCCCACGCGCTCGAAGCGCCGCATCGCCTCACTCGCGACCCAGCGATCCCGCCAGCGCGACTCCTCGCGTTGAATCTCCGCCAGCCGGGCCAGCCCCTCCGCCAGGCGCGGATTGAAGGCGTCCTTGAGGCCGGGCAGCCACTCGTGGCGAAGCCGGTTTCGCGCGTAGCTCGTGTCGCTGTTGGAGCGGTCTTCACGCCATGAGACGCCGCAACGCTTGGCGAATTCGGCGATTTCCTTCCGGGAGGTCGAGAGCAGGGGGCGCAGGATCTCGAGCAGATGGCCCTCGCGGGCCGGCCACGGATCGCGCCACGCCATTCCCCCGATGCCGTCGGGGCCGGTTCCGCGAAGGATACGCAGCAACACCGTCTCCGCCTGGTCGTCCGAGGTGTGCGCGGTCGCGACGAAGCGGGCGCCTTCCCGCACCGCGACCTGGGCCAGTACCTCGTATCGGAGCCGACGGGCAGACTCTTGAAGCGTCGGCCGAGTCCGGCTCGAGGCCGCCTCGAGCCGCACCCGCTCCGGCGCCACCCGCACCATTTCGCAAGCGAACCGATGGCGGCGCGCGCACTCGGCGACGAACTCGGCATCCCGATCCGCCTCGCTGCCTCGCAGCCCGTGATGGATGTGGACCACGAAGGGTCGCAGCCTCGCTGCGCCGGCGTCCGCGCCCGTGAGCTCGGCCACGACGCGCAGCAACACGCTCGAATCGATCCCGCCGGAGACCGCGAGGACGAGCGGAGTTTCTCCCAACCCGGCCACTCCCGCGTCGCGCAAGACCCGCGAAACGCGACCGAGCAGCGGCTGCTGCGGGGCGCGCCGACCTCGATGCGCGCTTCGAGCCTGAGCCATCGCACCTCCTTTGCGTGAACCCAGGGCCTACGGTAAAGCACCCGCGTGTCAAAACCGAGTCCGCTTCACAACGCGGGGGGGTGGCTCGCGCGAAGGGCAAGCACAACCGGCGAGCGCATCGCGTTGATCGAACCCGACCGGCGCCTGACCTACGCGGAACTCAATGAGCGCGCCGCTCGCTTCGCCGGTTTTCTGCGCGCCCGCGGCGTCGCGAGCGGAGACCGCGTGGCGCTGCTCCTGGACAATCGCAGCGCCTTCCTCGAGGCGGTGTTTGGTGCTGCGCGGATCGGTGCGATCGCCCTTCCCCTCAACACGCGCCTCGCGGCGCCCGAGATCCGGCAGGCGGTCGCCGATGCCGAACCGAGCCTGCTGCTGCACGAGAGCCGCCTCGAAGCCCTCGCGGGCAAGACCTGCGAAGGGTTGGCCTTTCCGCCCGAACGACTCGCGGTGGGAGGCGAGGCGGATCGCTACGAGCGCTGTCTCGCCGCCGCCACGCCGCACTTCGAGATCGAGCCGGTCTCCACGGAAGACCCGATGATCCTGATGTACACGTCGGGCACGACCGGCTTCCCGAAAGGCGCGCTGCTGCCGCATCGCAAGTCGCTCTACAACTCGCTCAACGCGCAGCTGTTCTTCGACCTGCGCAGCGACGACGTGGTGCTGGTCGTGGTGCCGCTCTTTCATTCTTTCGGCCTTCAGATCCTCTCGATGCCGGCCCTCTACGCCGGCGCGACGGTGCTGCTGCAGCCGAGCTTCGAGCCCTCAAGCGTCTGGGACGCGGTGCGCGACGAACGCATCGCGTTCTTCGGGGCCGTGCCCACGATGTTCCGCGCCCTCTACGATGCGCTCGAGGCCCATCCCGGGCGCTGGGACCTGAGCTCGCTCCGCTTCGCTTTTACCGCGGGTTCGGCGATCCCTGTAGAGTTGATTCATGCCTTTGAAGCCAAGGGCCTGGTCCTGAAGCAGGGGTTTGGGCAAACCGAGACGTCCATCCTCTGCTGTCTCGATGAGCGCGACGCCATCCGCAAGGCCGGAAGCGTCGGCCGACCCGTCTTTCACGCGGAAGTGCGCGTGGTAGACCGCGAACTCTTGAACCAGCCCCCCGAGACCTGGTGCGACGTTCCGCCTGGAACGACGGGTGAAATCGTGGTGCGCGGGCCGATCACGATGATTGGCTACTGGCGCAAACCCGAAGCCACCGCTGAGACGTTGCGCGGCGAGTGGCTGCGGACTGGGGACCTCGCCATGGTGGACGAGGAGGGTTTCATCACCCTGGTGGGGCGGGCGCGGGACATGTACATCTCGGGCGGCGAGAACGTGTACCCGGCCCAGGTCGAGCAGGTTTACAGCGAGCACCCCGCGGTGCGGGAGATCGCCGTCCTCGGGATTCCCGATCCTCGGTGGGGAGAGACCGGCTGCGCGTTCATCGTCCCACAACACGGAGCTGCCATCGACCCGGACTCCCTACGCGCCTGGGGGCGCGAGCGCTTGGCGAGCTTCAAAGTCCCGACCCACTTCGAGGTGCTCGCGGAGCTCCCCAAGACGGTGACGGGCAAGGTCCAGAAGCATCGCCTGTTCCAGCTCCGCTGAGACAGCACGCCGACCCGCGGGCGGCGGGCGTCAGGCTGCCCGGGCCCGTCCTCCGGCCGCGAGGCCGGCGAGGCCCAGGCCGAGCAGCAATGCGGTCCCCGGCTCGGGGACGGCGCCCCCCGTCTCCGACCCGGGATCGGTCGTCGTGTTCTGGAAATGCACGGCCACGTAGACACCGTCGTGGTTGTTACCGACCGAAAGCTCGCTCGTGAGGTCGGCGACCGTGATCGCCTCATCCGCGCTCAACAAGAATTCGAAGGGATTCAGCTGGGGATTGCCGTTACCGAAGTTGACGCCGTGCTCGAAGTCGGTGCCCGCGCCTCCAGCGACGGTGGGCGGAGACGCGACCGTGCAGGTCGCGTCCGAGCACGTGGAAGTGCCCATCACCGTCATGGAATCGGACGCGCTCAGGTTGGTGGGGGTGAATGGCAGGTTGAAGTAGAACTCGTGAACGTCGACGTTGGCGCCCAGGGTCGCGGTGTTCCCCGTGATCACCACGACGACGTCGTTCCCCGACTGAATCAGATCGACGGTCCCGTAGTTCACGCCCGGCCCATCATCAAAGTCCACTGTCAAATTGAGCGTCAGGGCATCTGCTCGGGGTGCCGCCAAAAGCGCCAGCCAGGCTCCAACCAGAACCAATCCAAATCCCAGGGTCCGCGATCGCATCGGCAGCTCCTCTTCTCCAGCTTGTGCACAGCTTGTCCAGCGGGATGAAGCAAGATGCGTACCGAGATAAAAATTGAACAACTTCAGCTAGTTGGAATTGCGGCGGCGAACGGTGAGGCAAACGCTTTGCGCTTCCTGGGAAAATCCATTCCCACCTCCCTCTGTCTGTCGGGGAGCCCGGGCGGGCAATGGTGCTCCCCGCAACAGTGGCTTGACCGATACGAATCCGTGACGCAGCTTCGAAATTCCGGTTGGTCCTTGGGGGGTCAATGAGATTCGTGTGCCGCTTCGAGACGGTTCTGCTGAGCGCGCTCATGCTCGCTGGGCCTGCCCCGGCCCAGTACGAGAAGACGCCCACGCAGACCACCATGCGCGAGCTCTTCACCCAGATCCAATTCCTGCTTCCCCTGAGCGTCGACGAAGGCTTCTCGGATCCCGCCCAGCGCGACCAGGTCCGCTCCGCCCTCACTGCACTGGCCAATGGGGCGAGCCTGCTCGACGATCACTCGCGGGGCTTCGACCCGGGCGCCCAGCGCCTGGGCCGCGGACTCGCGCGCGACGCGCGGCGAACCCTCGAGCTCTACGACCGGGGCTCCTACGATGCCGCCGCGTTCTATCTCCAATATCTCACCGAGAACTGCGTGGGCTGCCATTCGCGATTGTCATCCGACGACTCGGCCCTGGCGAAGGGCTTCCTCCAGCAAGAACAACTGGAGCGTCTCGACCTCCTCGAGCGGGCCCGTCTCCAGATCGCGACGCGTCAATTCGATGCGGCGCTCGACAGCTTTGAGACCGCTTTCGCGTCCGGGAGTGTCCACCCCGGCACCCTGATCGGGCCGCTCGTCGATTATCTGACCATTTGCGTTCGGGTCCGCCATGAGCTGGCAAGGGCTCGCGGCACGTTGACGACCTTCGCGGCACGACCCGAGGTCTGGAAGCAGCTTCGCGGCGACCTCGAAGCATGGACGGCGGAGCTCGGCCGCTACCGAAAAGCGGACCTCGAGCGGGCCGAGCTCGCTCCCGCGCGCCGCACCATCGAAGCCGCGCGCGCCGAGACACGCTACCCGGGCGACTTGGTTGCGCTCATCGACTATCTCGTCGCGTCGGCACAGCTTCATCGCTTTGTCGCCCTGCAAAGCGCGCCCCCCGCGGAGCTGGCCGAGGCCTACTACCTGCTGGGTGTCGCCGAGCTCGCCATCGGTCGTGATTTTTGGATCTCGCAGGCGGCACTGCTTCTCGAGACCGCGATTCGCACGGCACCCGATACCCTCTGGGCGCAGCGGGCCTTTGCGCTCCTGGAGCAAGAAACGCTGGCGGGCTATTCGGGGTCTGCGGGCCTGCACCTGCCCGAAGACGAGCGCGTCCAGCTCGAAGTGCTGCGCGAGCTGGTGGACGCGGAAGAACGGCCGCCGGCCGGGAGGTGACCATGAACCCGAGCGAAGTGCGCGAGATGATCCTCGCCGACCATCAGGAGATTCGTCAACTCCTCGAACGAGTCGAAGAGCTCGCCGGTCCCGAGGCCGGTGCGGAACGTATGGCCGAGCTTCGCGAGCGCGGGCGCGCACTCCACGACAAGTTCGTCCGTCATCTCGACCTGGAAGACCGCTACCTGGTACCCGCCGTGCGCGACGCCGACGGGTGGGGCGAAGAGCGCGCGCGTCAGATCACGGAAGAGCACCGTCAACAGCGCGAGCTGCTCGCCGACATTCTCGACCAACTGCGTGACGCGACGGTGGTCCCGGCGATGCTCCGCCGTTCGCTCCGCGATTTCATCGAAGCCATGCGCACCGACATGGTCCACGAGGAGAAGGCGGTCTTGCGCGACGATATCCTGCGCGACGACGTCGTCGCGGTAAACGTCGAAGCCGGCTGAGAACGCGCGCGCCACTCAGTGATGCCCCCCAAAAGCGAGCTGCCAGCCAGCGACCAGCTGCCACTCGCTCTCGAGCTGCGGGCCCTGAAGATCCTGCCAAACCGGGCGCGCCACCTCGACCGCAAAGCGGTGTCCCTGAAGCGGCCCCCCCGTCACGATGAAGTTCAGGCCGAGCCCCAGTTCGAGCTTCATCAGACCGCGCTTTCGAGGATCGGCGGTCGGGACGATGGCGGGATTGAGGTCCTTGTCGCTTCCACCGTAATTGCCCATGCGCTCGAAAGCGACGCGCAGGGACGACGAAAGCCAGGGGAACCAGCGGCGCGCTCCCCAGGCCTGCGCCCTGACAACCTGGCCCTTGCTGTAGTCGCGGCTGTTGCGACTGAGTCGGATCACGCCCGACAGCTGTCCGCCGGCGGACCAGTCGTTGAAGGTTCCGGTCCAAGTCGCCCCCGGGAGCAGATCGACCGTGCCCGAGCCGATCTGCATCGGGTAGGGGAGCCGGACGTTGCCCATCGGAGTTTCGTCGCGGTTATGGTAGTTGCCGGTCGGCACCGAGATGCCCGCGTTCAGGTGAAGCCCTTGCCGGCCGTGCGCGCCTTCGCGTTCGAAGAGCCGGATCAGCGACATGAGTTTCAGATCGCCGATCCCGGTACTGCGGGTTCGGAAACGGCTCCCCATCCGGGTGCGATGGTCCATGCGCAGCCGCGCGAAGGGCATCATGGCCATCACCGTCACGTCGTCGGTGACCCCGTACATGAGCCCCAGCATGTGCATTTCCATATCCATCTTGAGCGGTGCGACCGGGTAATCGGCCAACACTTCGCGGTCGCTCTTGTGCGAGCTCCCATCCAGGTTCCCATCCATATTCATGAACATGTAGCGATAGGAGAGCATCCACTCCCCCTGGTGATGCAGGTGATCCCCCATCACCGAAATCGGGGCGTGGCCATCGGGCCGGCTCACGAGGCCAATCCCGTCGGCCCGGACCGGTTCCGCATCGGAGCAGGCAAGCCACAAAACCCACAAAATGACGCCGGCGAAGCCGAGCTTCTGATTCACAACCATCTCCAAAGCGGCCCGCGCACACGGCGCGGGCGCGCCGGCGCGGGACGCCGATCCACACGATTCGAAAGCAGCCCCTACCAGGGCGCGCGATCGCGAGGCGGGCTAGGAGATCGGGATCGGGTCGAGAAACGAAGGGACGCGGGACGCCCACGGCACCGGCGCACGCGGCGGGTAGCTCGGGCTCGCGGTGGGCGACGGCACGACGCGGTCGCTGGGCGGTCCCTGCCAATCTCCCACAGCCGTGGCACCCGCCGTATGGGAACCGCAGCGGCACGGGCAATAGCGCTGGAAATGCGCTGGGCTCGCTTCGTCCGAGCGGGCAGACGCGCGCCGCGTCTTTGGCGCGTCCCACGCCCGGCTGCCCTCACTGGCGCAGGGCAGCAGCGCCGCGCCCAGGTAGACGCTCGCGACCAGGCCGAAGATCAGGCGGGCAGCGGTCGACATCCCGGGCACACTATACCGAAACGGTGCGCTGAAGCGCCTCACGAGGCGCCACCGCCGCCAGCGTGCCAGAGCGCGAGCGCGCCGCTCAGGCCCAACGCCAGCGCGAGCGCCACAGGGCTCGTGCCCCCCTTCTCGACTAGCAGCGCCCGGCGTGTCTCCGGGTCGACACTGTGCGTGCGAGCTTCCCGGACCACCTTGAAAGCGGTGAACGCGTACCACGGGTTGGCGGCCCAGCCAAAGGGAACGCGAACGGCGAGAAACGACAGAAAACCGGCCAGCGCTTGATTCGTGGAATCGGCGGAGCCCGACGCCAGGATCGCCGCCATCCCGAACAGAAACGACATCAGCAGCTCGGCAGCCACGAGGCCGACCCCGACCCGAAAGAGTTTGCGATAGAAGCACCAAAGCGGTCCGAAGAGCGCGGCGGGCCAATTGAATCCCGCCATGCTGCTCTTGCCCCGCAGGATGGGCTGCCAGCTTTCCAGGTAATAGCCGCGCGGAGGCGCCCCGCTCGCCGCCCCATCCGACGCTTCATGGGTGTACGCGCGGAGCTCGTCGGTGGTGACCGGAGCCATTGGGTCACCGAACCCCAAGGCCTGCGGCCACTCGGAAGGGGTGCCGAGTTCGCTCACAGCGGTTGCGTCCTCCTCAAGATCGTGGGCCTTCCGTGACCTGCGCTGTCCTCAGCGCGCAGTTTCGCCGGAGTGTCAGTCGCTCGCAATTGCATTTGGAACCCGCTACACCCTCTTCAGCTTTGGCGCCGTTACGTCGAAGGAACGTGATACGACGAGACGGCCAAAACCTGATGCGGCGAACAACAGGACCTCTCGCCCCGATTGAGGTCGCGCCGCCCAAATCCAATCTTTCCCTTTCCTGTTGTCTGGGTCAGAACCAAGAGCCGTGCCGCACCGACCCGGTGCGACGACCCGGCGGAGAACACATTTGTCCAGCGCACAACCTCAACCGGAGGCGGAGAGCGGCTTTGACCGCTTTCGCCTCGATGCCGCTCTGACGCGCGGCCTCCAGACCGCGGGCTTTCGCGAGCCGCGGCCCATCCAAACCGGGACGATTCCGGCCTGCCTCGAGGGGCGGGATGTCATGGGGCTCGCCCAGACCGGGACCGGCAAGACGGCGGCCTTCGCGCTGCCCATCCTGCAGTGGTTGATCGAGGAGCCGGGCGAGGGCCCGCTCGTCCTCATCCTGGCGCCCACCCGCGAGCTCGCAACCCAGATCGACGCCGAGATCCGCACGCTCGCGAAGTTCACCGACATCAAGACCGTGACGGTCTTCGGCGGCATGACCGCGCGCGTCCAAATCCAGGCGCTGCGGCGTCGCCCCCAGATCGTGGTGGGCTGCCCGGGGCGCGTGCTCGACTTGATGCAGCAGCGCCAGCTCGACCTCTCGCAGATCGAGACCCTCGTCCTGGACGAGGCGGATCATATGTTCGATATGGGCTTCCTGCCCGACATCCGAAAGATCCTGGCGGCGCTGCCGAACGACCGACAGAACCTCCTCTTCTCGGCGACCATGCCGAAGGCCATCCGGGAGCTGGCCGACCGGGTGCTTCACGAGCCACACGTCGTCGAACTGGCCCACACGGCGCCGGCGGAGGGCATCGACCACGCCCTCTACCCGATTGCGGAAGGTCGCAAGCGACAACTCCTCGACCGCATCCTCGCCGAGGACGATTGCGAGACCGCGCTCGTCTTCACCCGGACGAAGCATCGGGCCAAGCGCCTGGCACTCCAGCTCTTGCGGCAGGGCCATCGGGCAGTCGCGCTGCAAGGCAACATGTCGCAGCCCCAGCGCGACCGCGCCATGAGCGGCTTCCGCCAGCGCCGCTTCGACATCCTGGTGGCGACGGACATCGCCGCGCGCGGCCTCGACGTCGCGGGGATCGATTACGTGATCAACTTCGACCCGCCCAGTACGCCCGAGACCTACACCCATCGTATCGGTCGCACCGGTCGCTCGGAGGCGAGCGGCAAGGCCTGCACTTTCGTCACACGCGAAGACTCGGCCTGGGTGCGCGAGACGGAGCGGGTCCTGGGCGCGCGGCTCCCGCTCCGAGAATTCCCGGGCTTCGAGCGAGAGACTCTCGCCACGGGATCCCGCAGCGACCGCCCGAAGCCGACGAATGCGGGACCGCGACGGTCGGCACGAACTTCCGAATCCGAGGGCGCGAGGCGCCGACGGCCGCGACACAAGCAGCCCGGGGCAGCCTCTTCTCGAAGCCGCGCGGGCGAGAGCGGCGGAGCCCGCCGCCGGCCTTGAGGCGGTGGGGCGCTGCCCCCCGACTCCGATTCTGGGCCCTTGGCGCCGATGCCTTCTTCTGTGACTTCAGCCGGCATCGAATCGCCGATGAGGCACGCCCTCTTCATGGCGTACGACTATCCGCCCTCCGCGGCGCCCGGAGCGGGCGTGCGCACGGCGAAGTTCGTGCGCCATCTCCCCGAGTTCGGCTGGCGTGCGACCGTGATCGCCCGCTGCGAAGACGGCCGCGACTCGACGCGCGAGGGCGATGTCTTGCGCGTCCGATCGTTCACACCCACCCGCCTCTCCTATCAGTTGTCGGCGTGGGGATGGGCACCGGCGCTTTGGTTGCGGGCACGCAGGCTGCTCGCCACCGGTCGCTTTGACCTGCTCTTCGTCTCGTGTCCACCCTTCGGCTACAGCCTCGCCGCTCATCGGTTGCAGCGGGGTGCCGACCTCCCGCTGGTCGTCGACTTCCGCGACGCCTGGTCACTCGACCCGTACGAAAGCGGGGGGCTGCCCAAGCGCTGGCTCAAGCGGGGGCTGCGGCGCTGGGTCTATCTTCCAGCCGAGCGGCGGGTGCTGCGCGCCGCCGACGCGTTCATCGCGAACACGCCGAGCATGCGGCGCGAATACACGAAGCTGGGCTTCGTCACCAGCGCGATCGAGTTAGTCCCCAACGGTTTCGACGAGGATGACTTCCGCGGCCTGCAAGACCTCTGCCCTCCCCCCCGAGACGAGCTGTCGCTGCTCTATCTCGGCCGCTTCGCGGGCATCGCGGGCCGCTCGCCCGAGCTGGTGCTGGGCGCGGTGCGCGCCCTCGTCGACCACGGGTTGCCCGTCGCGCTGCGGGTGCTGGGAGACCAAAGCACGGTGCTCCGCGCCGCCGTCGAACGCCTCGGTTTGAGCCGCTACGTCTCCCTCCAGGGTCCGCTCTCGCACAGAGCGGCGGTGCGCGAGATGATGACTGCGGACGCACTCGTGTTGTACCAGGCGCCCGGCCGCACGCCGATCTCGGCCGTGGCGGGCAAGACCTACGAATACCTGCGCAGCGGCCGGCCGATCCTCGCTATCGTACCGGCCGGTGACAACGCCGATCTGCTGCGCCGCTACGGCGGTCCCCACACCTTGATCTCCGAGTGCGACGTACGCGCAGTCGAGCGGGCTGCACTGGCCCTGTACGCGCGCTGGAAGAACGGATCGTTGGCGGCCACCACCTCACCGAGCCGGGAGTTCCTGCAGCGCTTCGATCGCCGCGCGCTCTCGCGTCAGCTCGCGGCGCTCTTCGACCGCGTGCTGGCCTCCCGGTCTTCCGAAGGCTAGCTCCGGCCGAAGATCCTGCGGAACGGATATGCGTACTGGCGGGCGTATTGACGCAGCAGAGCCAAGACGCGCCCTGACTGTTCGATCGGATACGACGCCTCGTTCACGCCCGTTTCCGGGTAGCATTCGAAATCCCCGTGCAGCGTGCCGAAGAGCCGATCCCAGAGCGTCAGGCGCTCACCGAAATTCCGGTCCTGGTGCTCCGGCTCGAGCGAATGGTGAATCCGATGATACTGCGGGCTGACGAGCAGCCAGCGCAGCGCCCCGAGGTTCCAACGCACGTTGGAGTGAATTAGATGCGCCCAGAACCAGTTGAAGGCGCGCACTGCAACGGCGGTCGGATAGCCCACTCCCAGCAGCGCCAGGGGAACAAACTGGATCGGATCCTCCACGAGGTCTTCGAAGACGTGGGTGCGATGCGTGGTGAGTGGGTTTAGGTTTCGCTGGCTGTGATGCACAGTGTGAAAGTGCCAGAGCGCTCGCACCTTATGCTTCAGAACGTGCGTCACATACACCATGAAGTCGGCCGCCAGGAACCCGACGACGAACTGGATCGCGGGGTGCCAGTCGCGCGCGACCCGCCAACGGGTAAACGGAAGCAGGCCTTCGAAAAGTCCCACGTAGAAGGCGCTGTAGAGCACGAGCAGCGGCGCAAAGAAGCCGAGCTTGAACACCGCGAAGACCAGGTCCTGTCGCAGCTCCTTCGAAAAGAGCGGCCGCTGATGCGCCGCATAAAGCGCTTCGATCACCAGACACAGCGCCAGAGCGCCCAGTAACTTGGCCGCCACACCGAGCCCGGGGATCAACATCGCGAGGAGATCCATCCCAGCGCTATTCGGCTCGTCGCCTTCCCGCGTGGAGCAGTTTCGCCCAGCTACAGCTCCGCTCGGCAAGCGCGAGACGGCACTTGACCGCGGGCAGTGTGGATGGGGCAGTGTGACAAAGCAGCGCGCTTGGGGCCTGCTACATTCCACCGCACTCGCTGGCCGCTGGCTGTCTTTGCGAACCCACGGACCAGGATCGGTACGGGTTATCGACGAGTGGGCCGCTCCGCATGTCGATTCGCTCGGGAGCGCGACCAAGCCTGGGAGACCACCTGTTGGCACAAGTCTCGGGACTCCCACGGGTACCGGCCAGATCCGACCTTCTCGTCCCGTCGCGCCCCTCTCGGCAACGTTGGATGGCGCTCAGGTTCCCGGGTCGAAAGTACTCCTGGCCTTGCTTCTGTCTGTGCATCTCGCTTGCCCTCACTGCCGCTTCGACTGGGACGCGGGCCGAACCGTTCCTGATCGGTCCGCCCGGAGAGGACGAGCCGGTCAAGGTGTCGGTCGGATTCTTTCTGAGCGACGTGACCGCGGTCGATGAGCGCCGAGAGGCTTTCACGTTCGAGGCGATCCTCACCATCAAATGGCAGGACCCTCGGCAGCGCTTTGAGCCAGAGGCGATCGGCGCGCGAGAGCGTACCTACCAGGGGGACTATCAATTCTTCGAAGTTTTCGACGGCTGGTGGCCGCAGCTGATCCTCACGAACGAGTCGGACGGATTTGAAGCGCAGGCCGTCTTGCTCCGCATCACGCCCGACGGCGCCGCGACCTTGCTCAGCGAAATCCACGCCGTGGCCGAGATGCCCATGGAGTTGCGTCGGTTCCCTTTCGACCACCAGGATTTTCATGCGATCTTCGAGGTGCTCGGTTTCGGCCAGAACCGAGTCGTCCTCGTCCCTGACCCGGAGACGACCGGCGTGGCCGAAGGAGGCGTGAGCATCGCGCAGTGGCGGCTCCTCGACCTACGAATCGCGGCGCGCGACTCCAATCCCGTCTACGAGGATGGGCACGACGGCGCGCTTTCGCAGATCGTGGTCACGCTGGAGATGGCCCGCCGACCCGCCCACATGCTCCAAGTCGTAGTCCTGCCACTCACACTTCTCGTGTTGCTCACGTTCTCCGTATTCTGGATGGACCGCGAGTCACTCGGCGACCGGATGGACATCTCTTTCATCGGCATCTTGACCGTCGTCGCCTACCAGATCATCGTGAGCGACGCGATGCCCGGGATCGCGTATTTCACGCTCATGACCGGGTTCCTCTACTCCACCTATCTGGTACTCGCCGTCGGTGTCGTCGTGAACCTCGTCGTCTCCAAGCTGGATCGTTCGGGCCGCCGCGAGGCCGGAGACCGCCTCGACCGGACCTGCCGCTGGGCTGTGCCCGCGGGCTTCTTCGGAGCCAACGTCCTTTCCGCCGCGTACTTTATAACTTTCCACTGAGCCGCCTACCTGGCGCGGCGTCGCGATCGGGCGAGCCCGAGGAGCGCACCGAGCGCGGCCGCAAGGGCGGCTGTAGGCTCCGGGACGAAGGCGAGGTCGATCTGGCTGCTCCCCGCGGTGTCCGTGGCGGCGTCGTACACTGCGACGGCGTAGAGCGTCACGCTCCGAGCGCCCACCGGGGCCGCGGCGACGGCGCGAATCCGACGCCAGGTGTGGTCGGGGGGCGAATCTCCAACGCGGTCGATGCGGAGGACGCCGCCCACGCAATCGGGGGACGAGCTCCAGAGGCCGTACAGCGACCCGGCGAGCGTTCCTTCGGTGCGAAGCCACGCGGAGAGCTCGTACTCGGTCCCGGCATCGACGGCCACGCAGTTGGCCTCCAGGCGGCCCTCGATGGTGAGCGACCCCGGCGGCGGGCTCTCGATCTGACCGGCGCCGGAGAGCGTCGAGGCCTCGGGATCGTCCGGCACCCAGGTGCAAACGCCGCCGTTGGTGCAGCTCCACGCCTCGAGGTCGACGTCGAAGCTCGCGTTGTGAATCTCATTGCGGGCGACCGAGGGGAGCGGCGCCTCCTGGTCGACCCAAACCCCCTCGCTCGTCCGCACCGGGTCGAGAATCGTCACGCACTCGTAGGAGCCCGCAGTAAAGGGCGCCGGGTTGGCGCCGACGCCGATCGACATCGACTCCTCGAAGCCGACCTCGCTTCCGATCGGCGTGAGCGGATCCGGATACACCTCCGAGAGCGAGAAGTTCAGCAGCGAGCCCGGCACCTGGAGCTGCTGCACGTTGACGAAGGAAGGCGAGCCCTGCGGGTTGCCGACGTCCTCGAAGCTGTCGTACTCGCCGACCGCGATGAACCCCTCGAAGTTGGCGGCGTCGACGAGGATGCCCACACAGGAGGTCGCAAGGCAGCCGTAAGACCCGTCGTCTCCGTAGGCGAAGCCGGTGGCTATCGCGCCCGAGACACCGAAGGGAGTCCCGCTGAAGCCCGTGGAGTAGGTGAGGGTCTGTCCCTGGCTGACGGCGAAAGCGGAGTCGCCGGGGCTGTAGAGCTTGCGGCATTGGTGCTCGGTGAGCAGGCCGTTGTTCCCATTCCAGAAACACTGAAGTGGGCTGTGACAGCTCGGTGCAAAGCAGGCCTCGCAGCTGGCTCCCTCGATGCAGGGGTTGACGGCGCTGCAGCCCTCCCCGGGAAGGCGATAGGCCTGGCAGGTCTGGGTGAAGGCCTGACAGAAGAGCCCGTCGCGGCAGGGCTTCGTGAGATGACACGATTCCCCGATGTCGCCGGGGGCATTGCAGCGCTGCGGGATGCCCGCGGAGCAGACCAGCCCGGTGGAGCACGGCACCGTGATGTCGCAGGTCTCGCCGTCGAGGGCGGGCTTGTGGGAGCACTGGCCCGCGAGCGAGCAGCGAAGGCCGAAGGGGCAGTTGCCCGCCGCCGGGATACATGGGATCCCCGCCGGCCCCGGGACTTCGCAGGTGAGGGTCTCGGTGTTGATCTCGAGACCGTCCTCGCAGCCGACCTCGCACACCCCGGCGACCTCGGCGGGGCACGGTGGTTCTCCCTCGCCCCCGCAGCTCGCACAGG
>CAZTOE010000095.1:3470-15311 GCA_964615045.1 uncultured Spirochaetales bacterium | reverse complement strand
TGGCGCCGCTCTGGAACCGCCTCGGCACGCTGCTCTTCCGCCACGGCGAGCACTTTTACAACTTCCGGGGTCTGCGCGAATTCAAGGACAAGTTCGACCCTGAATGGGAGCCGCGGTACCTGGCCACACCGGGCGGGCTGGTGACGCCCATTGTCCTCACCCGCATTGCCAGCCTTGTCTCGGGTGGCGTTTCCGGAGTTGTGACGCGATGAGCGATACTCCCGGCGAAGCACCCGCAGCTACCAACAAGCCGTGGGAGTTTGCCGGCTGGGGCCGCGCCGAACGCATCCCGGATCTGGACAGCCGGGGTCTGCACCTGACACGGCTGGACCAGCCACACCGGCACACCCTCGGAACCTGGCGCGCGACCGCTATCTGCGGCAACGACATCACCTCGAGCGTCCTCTACGTGTCGGCGCTCTGCGCGGCGCAGGCAGGCGTGTTGGCCCCCCTCGTGCTGCTGGTGGTAGCGGGTGTTCTCTACCTCTACCGAAAAGTCTACGCCGAGGTCGGGAGCGCGCTTCCGATGAACGGCGGCACGTACACGGTGCTCCTGAATACCACCAACAAGCGGGTCGCGGCCGGAGCGGCGTGCCTGACGCTGCTCTCCTACATCGCGACGGCGGTGATCAGCGCCAATGAGGGGATGCACTACGCGCACCACCTCTGGTCCACTCTCGACGTGTTCACGGCCACGGTGGGGGTGCTGGCGGTCTTTGCCTTCCTCGGCATCCTGGGCATCAGCGAGTCGGCCGTCGTCGCACTGGGAATCTTCCTGCTCCACCTGTCGACCCTGGCCGTCCTGACCGTGGCGTGCGCAGTCGTGATGGCACAGGATCCGTCGCTACTCATCCAGAACTGGCGGCTTCCCAGTGTCCAGAGCGTGCCCCACGCACTCTTCTTCGGCTTCGCAGCGGCGATGCTCGGCATCAGCGGCTTCGAGAGTTCGGCGAACTTCATCGAGGAGCAAAAGGAAGGCGTCTTCCCCAAGACGCTTCGCAACATGTGGATCGCCGTCGCCGTCTTCAACCCGGTGATCAGTCTGCTCTCCCTCGGCCTGCTTCCGCTCGCCCAGATCCAGGAAGTGCCGCCCGACCTCCTGGCACGCATGGGCGAGGCCGCGCTCGGCCGCCCCCTGGCCGTCCTCGTGAGCATCGACGCCGTCCTCGTGCTCTCGGGAGCCGTCCTCACGAGCTTCGTGGGGGTCACCGGTCTCGTGCGCCGCATGGCCCTCGATCGCTGCCTGCCCCAATTCCTGCTGCGAGAGAACCGCTGGCGTGGAACCCAGCACTGGATCCTGCTCGGCTTCTTTGCGCTCTGCGTTTCGATCCTCACCATCACCGCTGGCCGCATCGATGCGCTCGCGGGCGTCTACACGTTGGCGTTCCTCAGTGTCATGGCGCTCTTCGCGCTGGGCAACATGCTGCTGAAGACGCGGCGAGGGCGTCTCCCTCGCCAGGAGCGGGCCAGCTGGCCAGCGGTGAGTATCGCGCTGCTGGCCGTCCTTGTCGGTCTGGCCGGCAACATCGCGCTCGATCCCATCCACTTCGAGATCTTCCAGGGCTACTTCGCCGCCACCGTTGGCCTGGTCGCGGTGATGTTCCTGCGCCTCGAGATCCTGAAAATCGTCCTCTACGTGTCGCGCTCGCTGGTCGAGCGCCTGACCGCGGCGAGCAGCTGGGTCCATTCGTTCGTCCTGTGCGAGATCGAGCGCATCAACGAGCGGCCGCTGGTCTACTTCACCAAGGGCGACGACCTGGTGACGTTGAACCGGGCCGCGCTCTATGTGCTCGACAACGAGCAAACGTCGCGCCTGAAGGTCGTCCACGTCTACGACGACGAGCGCGAGATTCCCCCGGACCTCGCCGAGTATCTCCGGGTAATCGACCACCTCTATCCGCAGCTGCGCGTCGATTTCGTAGCCGTCAAGGGAGCGTTCGGACCGGAGCTGGTCGAGGCGCTCTCCCGGAGGCTCGACGTCCCCAAGAACTGCATGTTCATCGGGACACCCGGGGACCGTTTCCCGCATCGGATCGAGGACCTGGGCGGAGTCCGGTTGGTTCTGTAGAACTCGGCAGCCTCCTGGTTCTCGCCGGCGCGAGAGCCTTCTCGAAGACGACCCGGTAACCGACGCGGGAGGGGAGCCGATCGTGTTCGGATTCCGGAGCTGGCGAAGGGCACGCCTGCGGCGCAAGCCGCTGACCGACACCCAACGGGGCGTGCTCGCGCAAGTCCCCTGGATCCGACGGCTGCCCGAGGCGGCGCAGCGGGAGCTCGAAGGCCTGGTCCAGATCTTCCTCGCCGAGAAGCGCTTCGAGGGCTGCGGCGGTCTCGTGGTCACCGACGAGATGCGCCTCGTGGTCGCCGTGCACGCTTGCATCCTGCTCCTGGGTCGAGAGGCCGACGTCTACCCCGGGCTCTACTCGATCCTCATCTATCCCCACGCCTACCTCGCGCACGTGCGCTCGAGTGAAGGCGGCATCGTCACCGAGGGGACGTCGGTGCGCGCTGGCGAGTCGTGGCGCGGCGGAAGCCTCGTACTGGCGTGGGACCACGTGCTCCGAGACGTCCGCGACATTCACGACGGTCGGAACCTGGTCTTCCACGAGTTCGCCCACCTGCTCGACCTCGAGGACGGCACGGCGGACGGGACGCCGCCGCTCCCCAGCCGCACGCGCTACGTAGTCTGGGCGCGCGTTCTGGGAGACGTCTACGCCGAGGTCACGGACCGGATCAACCGACACAAACCCTCCGTTCTGGGTGCCTATGCCACTACCAACCCCGCCGAGTTCTTCGCGGTGGCGACCGAGTGCTTCTTCGAGCGGCCGCTGGCGCTCAAGCGCAGCTATCCCGCTCTCTACGAGGAGCTTCGACGCTTCTATCGAAGGGATCCCGCGGCTCTCGAGCGCGGAGAGCCCGAACGACAGGACTGAGTGTGCATGCAAGCGGCGCGCGGTCGGTTCAGGCGCCTGCCCGCCCTCCCCGCGCGAGCGAGAGCAACACCGGCAACACGAGCAGCACGCCAGGCACGGTGGCGATCAGGCCTGCGACGATGGCGATGGCGAGCGGCTGGAGCATGGCCGATCCCTCGCCGATCCCGAGCGCCAGGGGCAGGAGCGCGCCGATCGCCGCCAGAGCCGTCATCAGGATGGGGCGCAGCCGCAGCCGACCGGCCTCGCGCAGAGCTTCGTGAGCCGGGAGCCGCCGCGCGCACTCCTCCCACTGCGTCACGTAGAAAATGGCCGCCTCGGACGAGATGCCGACGACCATGGTGAGGCCCATGAGCGACGAGATGTCGAGTTCCGAGGCGGTGAGACGCAGGCCGAGCAGGACGGCCACGCCCGCCAGGGCCGCCACCGCGAGCACGGCCACCGGCACCACCATTCTCTCGCTCAGGAACAGGATGAGCAGGAAAACGAGGACGGCGGCGGCGCCCAACACGGCCATCAGGCCGCGGAAGGACGTCTGCTGCTCCTCGTAGAGACCGCCGTAGCGCACATACACACCCTCTGGCAGCGACAGGCCCGCCACCTCCGAGCGCACGTCCTGCATGACGGAGCCGAGGTCGCGGCCGGAGATGCGACCCGTCACCGCCACCATCGTCTTGAGATCCTCGCGCGTGATCTGCGGCTGGCCGACGGCGACGCGGACGTCCGCCAGCCGGCCCAGACGCACGACTCTGCCCGTCGGCGTGCGGAACCACAACGCCTCGATGCGGTCGAGCGTGAGTCGGTCTTCGTCCTCCGTCCACACGCGCACGCCCACCATCTTCTCGCCCTTCTGGATGCGCGTCACCACCTCGCCGTCCAGCGCCAGCCGGGCCAGCCGCGTCACCTCGCTCGGACGCAGCCCGAGCATCCCGGCCTTTGTCTGATCGACGAGGAACGCTACGGCATCCCCGGCTACGACTAAACCGCTCTTGACATCCACCACGTCGGGGACGCCCGCGATCGCCGTTGCCACCGTGTCCGCGAGCTGCCGCAGCACGCCCGCGTCGGGCCCGAACAGCTTGACCTCGATCGGCTGCGGCACCGCGGTCAGATCGCCGATCAGGTCGCTCATGAGCTGCAACAGCTCCACCTCGAGCGCGGGGACGCTCTGCTCAGCGCGTTTCCGCACCTCGTTCATGACAGCCGTGATGGCGCGTCGGGGGCGCGGCCGCAGCCGGATGAAGTAGTCCCCCTCGTTGGCCTCGGTGATACCGCCTCCGAGCTGGATGCCGGTGCGGCGCGAATACGCCGCGACCTCTGGCACCCCCGCCAGGATCCGCTCCAGCTCGCGCAGTTGCCGATCGGTCTCGGCCAACGAGGTGCCCGCCGGCGCGCGGTAGTCGAGCACGAAGCCGCCCTCATCCATGGCGGGCATGAAACCGCTGCCGAGCGTCCGGTACGCCAGCACACCGGCCGCGACGAACGGCACCAGGGCTGCCAGGATCCACCGCGGCTGCGCGAGGAGCCGGTGCAGACCCGTCTCGTACGCCTCCAACAGGCGCGCGAACCATTCGCCCCCGCTCTCGAGCGAGCGCATCGGCGCGCGCACAAAGCGCGCCGTCACGGCGGGCACCACCAACGCGGCGAGTGCGTACGAGGCCACGAGCGCGCTGGCCATGGTGAGCGAGAGCGCCTTGAAGAAGGCGCCCGCCACTCCCGAGAGGAAGGCCAACGGCGCGAAGATCACGATCGTGGCGAGCGATGACCCGGTGAGCGGCAGCCACGTCTCGCGCGCCCAGGCGAAGACGTCGCCCGTCTCCGCGCAGGCCGCGCTCTCGTGCGCCCGGCGCGCGATGTGCTCGACCACCACGATGGCATCGTCGATCACGAGACCCACGGCCGCCGCCATGCCGCCGAGCGTCATGATGTTCAGGCTGAGACCGAGCACCTCCAGCAGGAGCAGCGTGATCGCGAGCGTGGCCGGCACCGTCAACACCACGATCGTCGTCAACCGGAGATCCCGCAGGAAGACCCGCAACATCCCTACGGCGAGGGCAATTCCGATCAGGATGGCGTCGCGCACGGACGCCGCCGCGGCTCGCACCAGATCACTCTGGTCGTACCAGCGACCGATGACGAGATCGGGTGAGGCCGAGGTGCGATAGTCCGCCAGGCGTTGGTCAAGCACCGCCGCGATCCCGATCGTGTCGGCGCGGCCCGGCTGCTGATAGATGTTCAACAGCACGGCGTCGCGCCCGTCGGCGACCACGCGCGTCCACTGGGGCTGGGTGGTCCGCACGACGTGCGCGACATCCTCCACGCGCAAGAATCCCTGAGGACCTTCCCGTAGGATCGTATCCTCAATCTGGCGGGGGTCGCGGAACTCGGTGTCCGAGAGTAGGAGGTAGAGCTTCTCGTTCTGCTCGAGCCGACCGACGGCTGCTACCACGTTCTCCGCCGAGACAGCGGCTGCCACCTCCTCCAGGGTCACGCCCGCCGCCTCGAGGCGCAGCGGATCGATGTTCACCCGGAGCTCCTCGATGCGTCCCCCGATCACGCCGACCCGCGCCACCCCATCGATGGTGGAGAGGCGGGGCCCGAGGTCGTAAAGCGCGAGGTCGCGCAGCTCGACCAGTGTGAGCGACGGCGAGGTGAGGCTCAGCCCGATCACGGGGAAGACCGTCGGATCCATGCGCCGCACGTCGAACCGGAAGCCCGCCGGCAGGTCGGGCAGTAGCTTCGCGATGGCGGACTCCACCTGGAGCGCCACCGACACAATGTCGAGCCCCCAGTGGAGATCGAGCGAAACCTCGCAGCTACCGCGCGAGGTAGTGGAGCGCACCCGCACGACGCCGGGCACCGCGCGCACGGCTTCCTCGAGCGGTCGCGTCACCTCGACGGCCATGCGATCCGCGGGCCGGTCCCCCGCGTCGGCGTTTATCACGACGCGCGGGAACGTGGTCTGCGGGAACAGGCTCACGGGCAGGCTCGGAAGCAGGGCTCCCCCCCCGGCCGCGAGCGCCAGGGCGATCGCGATCGCCGAAACCCGATGTCGGCGCAATCGCTCGGTTCCGGTCACGGCACCTCGCGCACCGAGACGCCGTCCGAGAGGAGCGTGCGGCCGTGGATCGCCAGCCGCTGTCCGGCGGTGACCCCCTCGCGTGCCTCCACGTAGTCCGCTCCCTCCACCCCCAGCTCGAGCGGCTGGAAGCGCGCTCGACCACCCTCGATCACGAACACGCCTGTGGCGCTACCGCGAGGCACGAGGGCCTCTCGGGGTACCCGCACCACGTCGTTGGCGCTCCGCAGCACCACCTGGGCGCGCGCGCGGGCGCCGGCCACTGCCCACTCCGGCGGGTTCTCCAGGCGGATCAAGCCCTCCACGAGCTGGGTGGCCGGATCGGCCACACGGTGGAGCCTCGAGAGCTGCGCGCGGTAGACCGACTTCCCGACGCCCGCAAACACCGGTTCGAGCAGCACCGGGAGTCCCTCCGCCAGGCGCGGCATGTCTTCGACCTCGAAGCCGATGCGCACAGCCATCGAGCCGGCGGGGGCGATGCGGGCAAGCTCCTGGCCGGTGTGCACCAGGCTCCCCTGGTTTACGAGGAGCCCGGCGACGATGCCATCGGCGGAGGCGCGCACAACCACGGGACTCCCGCCGTCCTGACCGAGCGCCCCGAGGACGGCATGCGCAGCGTCGAACTGCGCCTGTGCGGCCTGCACGTCCTGATTGGTCGTGAGACGCACCTCGGCGAGACGCGTCGCCCTCTCGAGCGCCTTCCGGGCGACCTCGAGCTCGATCTCGGCCCTCTGCACTTCGAGCGAGCCCTCGGGCACGGGCCCGACCACAACCAGCGGTGCCCCCAGTTGGACCCACTGGCCCGGCACGACGGACAACTCGGTCACCTCTCCCGAGCGCAGCGCAGTCAGTGTCTGTGTGCGCTCGAGGTCGAACTCGAGCGTGCCGAAGGTCTCGAGGCGCTCCTCGACCCGCCCCTTCTCCAGCACATCCGCGGTGACCAGCACGCTCGGCGAGCTTCCGCTTCTGCCGCTGTCGTCGCCCCGCTCGCTGCAGCCAGCGGCCGAGCCTGCCATCAGCATCAGCGCCACGAGCCCAAGCCGGGATCTCCGCGCGCCCGTCATCCCCGCGGCTCCGGGATCGGGAGCGGTAGGCCCAGTGTGCCGCAGGCCGTTTCGAGCCCGATGCGGGTCTCGGCGGCGAGCTGCGAGAGGACCGCCGCCTGGAGACGCTGGTCGAGCAGCGCCAGGCGGATCGTCCGATAGGAGAGCCAGTCCACGTCGCCGCTCTCCGCTGCCGATCGCTCCGCCTGTTCGAGCTGGGCCAACGGAGTGACCGCCGACTCCACCTCGGGAAGGCGACGTTGCAACAACCGCAGGATGGCGAGCGTCTCGTCCAGCGTATTCCGGATCGTCACCACCCGCGCCTCGTACTCCAGAGCCAGCCGTGCCCGGGTGGCCTTCGCGAGCGCCACGTTCCCCTGGTTGCGGTCGAGAACGGGAACGCCAAAGTTCACGAAGCCGCCGAAGAACTTGAGCGACGACTCGTCCCGGTGGTGAACTACTCCCACCGAGACGTTGGGCAGCTGCTCGATCACGGCCTGGCGCAGACGGGCGTCCTGAGCGTTGTAGCCGCTCCGCAGCGCCGCGAGGTCGATACGTCGTTCGAGACATATCGCGGCCACCTCCGAGAGGTCCGGGAGGGGTTCGAAGAGATCCGCCGGCACTGGCCGCTCCATGACCAGATCAGAGGCGGCGGGCTGTCCCAGCAATGCCAGCAATGCCTCGCGGCTTCGCGTGCGGGCCTCCTCCAGTCCCACCAGGTTCGCACGGACCGTCTCGCGGGCGGCGAGTTGCACACCGATCTGCTCCACGGTGACGTCCCGCTGCTCGTACGCGCGGCTCAGTCGCGCCGTCGTCTCCTCCTCCTGGGCGAGTTGCTCCTCGGCCAGCGCCATCCGTTGCTCCAGCCAGGCTAGCCTTGCCGCCTCGAGCCGTGCGGCTTGAGCCACCTGCCATTCCTGCCAGAGCACGTCGAGATCCACTTGCTCGAGCTCGCCGCGGGCTGCGGCGAGTCGCGCCCAGTGCGTCAGGATGCGTTGCGAGTCGATGCTGAGGGCGAGGCTGAACGCGTCGTCGAGGCCGGCCGAGCCGTTTCCGTAGGGGCGATCGAGCCCGCCGGTAAAGACCGGGTTGGGCAGAACTCCGGCCGCGATCACGCCCGCCCGCGCTTCGCCGCGGCGCGCACGCGCCGCGGCGAGCCCGGGATTCAGCACGACGGCCAGGAGCGCGGCCTCCATCGGACTGATCCCATCCGAGAGAACCACGGGCTGCGGGCTCAGGAGGGGATGTTCGATCTCGTCGATTCGCGCCCGCAGAGCCGCGGGCTCGAGTGCCGGACCCGCCGCCAGCGCAGCGAGGGGGGGAAGCGGCGAGCCTTGGTGTAGCGAGCAGCCGCTAAGGGCGAACCACGCGAGCGTTCCGGTCGCCAACAACCCGTCGCATAGCCGCATGGACATCCGCTTCGCCCGATTACGCCCGCGCCGCTCTTCCCACCGCGCCGGCGATGTTAACGCGCAATGACCAGGACGCTCGGAACACGGTCCAAGCGGCGGCTCTCGTCGGGCCACCTAGAGCGCGCCGCAAATCACTTCACGCTCGGCATGCGCGGCCACTATTTCGCGCTTCCCCGTGCCTGAAAAGGAGGTCGACGCCGCAAAGTCACAGGCGGCGTCGCAAAAAGTGATCCTCGGGAACTTCGACGAGCGTAAGGAGATGGCCGTCGGGATCGCGCAGATGGAGTTCGATCAGGCCCCATGGCATGCGGGCCGCACGTTGGTCGATGCGAACGCCGAGCCCGTCGAGCCTTTTCTCTTCGGCATCGAGATCGGGAACCTGCAGCCAGAGCTTGGTCGAGCCCTCTTGATGCGCAGCGGGGGTGGCGGCAAGCTCGAGGTGACCTCCACCGATGAAATAGACCACGCCAATGACCCGGTCACCGTCTCCGTACTCGTGATAGAGGCGCAGTCCGAGCACATTTTCATAGAAGTCGCGAGACACCGTCAGGTCGGTCGGGTGGATGATGGCTCGGCCGGAGAGAACTTCCATCGCTCTACGCTCGCATCGGTGATCGGTTTCGGCACAGCCGGATCGGTGTACGGGCTTGCTCGTTGGGAGGCAGAGAACCCCGCGGTGAAGTCCACGACTTTGTCATGTTCCCGTGCGGAGCCACTCGAGCGCCGCCTCGGGCTCAACGTCGTGGAAATACCGGATCTTCGCGGTACGAAAGAGCGCCTTCGAGAGTTGCGTCATCCACGCCTCCCAGCGCCGGTCTCCCAGCACCGCGCAGCGGTCGATGTCCTTTGCATGTCGGATGTCAAACTTCAGCTCGTCCCAGATCGCCCGGGGCTCGAGTCCCTGGAACTCCCGCATGTCGACGAGGCAACGAATGCGGCCGTGCTCGGCGAGCCAGGCTTCGAGTTGGGGGACGAGCTTCTCGTAGTCGGCGTGCTCGAGCTTCCCTCGAATTTCGAGCACAAGCACCTGCGCCCTCGAATTCTCTCGCAGCTGGATCATGACAATTCCTCCTCCGCGACCGTAGAGCATCGCGCGCGGTCGCTCTCGTGCACGCGCCGTGCGAGTCACGGCAGGGCCAGCGTCGAGAGCGGGCCCAGACCCGCCGCAGCGAAGCAGGAGCCCGCGAAGGACGGTTTCGGAGGGAGTCGGGAGCCCGCTCACAGTTCGAACTCCTCGTGCAGCTCCGGCAACTCGACGCGGGTGTTCTTCAGGCGCCCGGCGAAGTGGGTCATGGCTTCCGGATCCCCATGGACGAGAAACGTCGTGGCCGGCGCGGCGCCCGCATGCCACGCGAGTAGCTCCGCCCGATCCGCGTGTGCCGAGAATCCGTTGATCGTGTGGATGCGGGCCCGGACGGGGATCCGCTCGCCGAAGATGGAGACCGTGCGCGCGCCGTCGATGATCTGGCGCGCGAGGGTACCCAGAGCGGCATAGCCGACGAAGATCACGCTGCTTTGCGAGCGTCCGAGGTGATGACGCAGATGATGCCGCACCCGGCCCCCCGTACACATGCCCGACCCCGCCATGATGATGGCACCCCCGGCAATCTGATTGGTGGCCCTCGACTCTGCGGCCTGCCGTGTGAGGCGGAGCCCCGGGACGCGAAACGGATCCCGCCCATCTCGGAAGAGCTCACGGGTCTCGGCGTCATAGCACTCCGGGTGCCTCTCGAAGATCTCCGTGGCCGAGATCGCCATCGGCGAGTCGAGGAACACCGGTGTGGTCCGGGGGAGCCGCCCGCTCTCCACCCCTTCCCGCAGGAAGAACAGAAGCTCCTGCGCTCGCTCCAACGCAAAGGTCGGAATGATCACGTTGCCGCCCCGGTGGAAGGTATCGGCGATGGCCTCGTAGAGTTCGTCCACGGACGGCCCGAGGGGCCGATGGAGTCGGTCGCCGTACGTCGTCTCCATCACGACGGCGTCCACGGCCGGGGGCGGGCTCGGGTCGCGCAGGATCGGTCGCCCAGCCCCACCGATGTCGCCGGAGAAAAGCACGCGACGGCACCGCCCTTTCTCCTCGAGCTCCAGGAGCACGTTGGCCGACCCCAGGATGTGACCTGCGTCGAGGAACGTGGCGCGTACACCCTTCGCGAGGTCGACGGGCTTTGCGTACTCCACCGGGCGCCCGAAGCGGTCGCAACTATCCAGGGTGTCGAGCGTCGTATACAGCGGGGCCACCGGGCGGTTGCCGCGCTCGCGTTCGGCCCGACGGGCGCGGTGGGCGGACTCCTCCTCCTGGATGTGCGCCGAGTCCAACATCACGAGTCGCGCCAGTTCACGGGAGGCCGCTGTCGCGACGATCTCACCGCGGAATCCTTCTTTCACGAGAAGCGGGATCCGCCCGCAGTGATCCAGATGGGCGTGGGTCAGAAGCAGGAGGTCGATGCCCGCCGGATCGAAGCCGAGCGGCTCCGCGTTCTCCTCCTCGATCTCCCGACCGCCCTGAAAGAGACCGCAGTCCACGAGAAGTCGTGTTCCGGCGCACTCCACCAGGTGGCACGACCCGGTCACTCCGCGGGCGGCGCCGTGGAAGGCAATCTTCATCTTGTCTCCTTCTTCCTCCGGTTTTCAGCGAAAACCGGAGCCCGTGGCTTCAGGTCGTCCAGCTCGTCGCATATCCTCCCAGCTCAGACCAGGGCGTTCTCCCGACCCGAATCGAGCGCGAAGAGGCACGGTGTCGGGAGGCCCGCGCCATTCTTCACGAAGGCGACCGGTTGCCACGCCGGGGCGGAGCGGCCGGCGCGAGCCTCGAGGCCTGAAAGACGACTCCTACGGCCGCGAGGACCAGCCAGGAGACGATTCCCCACGCTCCTTCCAATCGAAGCGGGAGCAGCACGGCGCGCGCTCCCGCGAGAGCCGACAGCACGATCAGCGTCCAGTCGAAGAGCAAGACCATCAGCACCGCGCCCACGATTCCGCCCAGCAGAGGAATCCAGCTCGCGCCGTGACCGGACAGCAGCAACACCAGCGGCACGCTCCCGTAGCTGGCTCCCACGAAGCCCACGATCGCGGCTGCGGCGTATTGCAGCCCCACGGCGAGCAGCGCCCCAACCCCGCCGGCTACGAGGGCCACCAGCAAAGTGACCCATTCGGGACGTCCGGGCAGCAGCAGCGGAACGACGTCGAAGCTCGCCAGGAAGCCTGCGACTGCCACGAAAAGCCAGAAGAGGCGCCGGCCCAGCAGCAGAATCGCGGCCCCGGCCAGGATGTGGAGTATCAGGACGAGTGTGTCTGCGTTCATGACGCATGTTCTCCGGGACTCAGTGAGGTGGGAGCGCCGTCACGATTCTGCGCGACGGCGAGGGCGTCAGAGGTTG
>CAZTOE010000095.1:0-3370 GCA_964615045.1 uncultured Spirochaetales bacterium | reverse complement strand
GATCCAGGATGGAGTTCCGTCGCACCTTCCGACTCGCTTGATCTTCGCACGGGTCGTAGAAAGCACCGACGCCCGGCCGCACGGCGCATGTCACATCGAGTATACGGTGCCCCGGCGCGTCAGCCCGCGACTCCTTGCCAGAGAGCGCCCGCGGGCGAGCCACGTCGCCTGATTCCAGGGGCGCCGCGGGAAGCGCGGCTTCCTTTACGACGCTCGCACAGGGCTGCCCATTCTTGGTACAACCGCCCGCTGAGAGCGAACTGCCCAACCGTGGAGGAGAACACCCGTGGCCGCGAGCCCGCCGCCCATCCCGCCGATCCCCGAACCCGCGCATCCCCGATATCGCCGAGAACCGCTGCCGTGGCAGACGGTCAAGCCCAGGCACGAGGATGCCGGCGCACCGGAAAAGGTCGCGCGGATTCTCCGCAGCGCGAGCTATCGCCGCGCCGACGAGGATCCGGATTTCCTCCGTGCAGACGAGACGCGAGGCGTACGTCTCCAGATCGACTACCAGAAGCCCCAGCTCCTGCTCGATCAACACGGCGTCCGCAACACCATCGTCGTGTTCGGCGGAACGCGAATCGTCGAGCCCGCCGAGGCGCGACGCCGCGTGGAGAGCCTGGGAAGGGAGTTGAAGGAGCGCCCGGATGATGCGGAGCTCGCGGCCCGGCTGGCGCGCGCCGAGCGGATTCTCGCGAAGAGCTCCTTCTACGACGTTGCGCGAGAGCTCGGCCGCCTGGTCGCCGAATCCGGACAGGGCCCCGAGGACTCCCGGCTCGTGGTCGTAACCGGGGGCGGGCCGGGCGTCATGGAGGCCGCCAATCGGGGCGCGCATGAGGCGGGTGCGAAATCGGTCGGGCTCAACATCGACCTCCCACACGAGCAGTACCCGAATCCCTATGTCACGCCGGAGCTCTGTTTTCGGTTCCACTACTTTGCCTTGCGAAAGCTGCACTTCCTGCTGCGCGCGAAGGCGCTCGTGGCGTTTCCCGGGGGCTTCGGCACCCTCGACGAGATCTTCGAGACGCTTACCCTCGTGCAGACGCGCAAGATCGAGCCCATTCCGGTCATATTGGTTGGGGAAGCTTACTGGAGGCGTTTTCTCGACATCGACTACCTGGTGGACGAAGGCGTGGTAGACCCCGAGGACCGCGAGCTCTTCTGGTACGCCGAAAGCGCGGAGGAGGTCTGGCAAGGCGTCCTCGCCTGGCACGCGGCCACCGGGCGTGCCCTGCTCAACCAGACCTAGCGAGGGAGACGCAAGGGTGACCAGCTTGGAGGCTGCGCTCGTCGCAGCCACGGTGGCGCTGCTCGGCGGATATCATCTCCACTTTCTTTCGCAACTGAGTCGTTCGCCACGCGCGACTACGGTCGGCCGCGCACGCCAGCACCGCCGTGCCTGGGTGGCGGGCATCGTCGAGCGGCGCGATGGCATCCTCGCCGTCCAAACGCTGCGAAACTGGTCGATGAGTGCGACCTTTCTGGCCTCGACGGCGATCCTCATCGCGGCCGGGCTCCTCGGGTTCATGTTCAGCTCCGACAAGATCTCGGCGTTGGTTCACCAGTTCAACCTGCTGGGCAGCCAGAGCGATCTGCTGCTGACGTTGAAGCTGATCCTGCTGATCGGCGATTTCCTAGCCACCTTCTTCAGCTTCTCCCTGTGCCTTCGCTACTACAATTACGTGGCGTTGACGATCAACACACCCACCACCCAGGACGAGGACCAGATCGTGACGCTCTCGGCGGGCTACCTGGAACGCGCCGCGAATCACTTCACGCTCGGCATGCGGGGCTACTATTTCGCGATTCCCCTGATCCTCTGGTTGTTCGGCCCGATCTGGCTCCTCGCGGGCGCCGCCGTGCTGACGGTCGCCCTCTACCGCCACGATCACGCCGCCTGAGTCAGCTAATCTCGAGCTTTGCAAAGAGGAGGAGCCCAGCGTGCCGGTAGTCGAGCGCGATCCGTGGCGGATGCAGTATTTCGAGGGCATCGACTGCCCCGAGGATGTGGTCGTGCCGACCGACGATCCCGACTGCTACCTGCTCTTTCCGGAACAGCGGGGGATCTACAACAAGCTCTTCATCTGTAGGACGCAGGGGATCGAGCACGCGCCCCACGGCGTCGAGCCGCAGCGGTTTCCCGTCTTCAGCAAGCCCATCTACAACCTGCGTGGCATGGGGGCGGGCACGGGCGTCCTGCGCTCGCTCGAGGAGTACCGAGACCGACAGGCGCCGGGGCACATGTGGATGGAGCTCCTCGAGGGAGAACACGTGAGCTCCGATGCGGCGGTCGTCAATGGCCAGGCAGTCTGGTGGCGCCACACCGTTGGACGCGCGCTGCCGGACGGGATGTTCGACTACTGGACGATTCTCGCCGAGGCGCGCCCCGAGATCGAGCGCTATTGCGGTGAGTGGTCGAGGCGCCACCTCGCCGGCTATACCGGCATGCTGAACGTCGAGACGATCGGCGGGCGGATCATCGAGGCACACCTGCGCTTTGCCGATCAGTGGCCGGACCTCTACGGCAAGGGATGGGTCGAGGCGGTGATCGGGCTCTATGCGGAGGGCGACTGGAAGTTCTCGGACGCCGACCGCCGTGACGGCTTCAGCGTCGTGCTGTTCGGAGGGCACGGGCTCGCGTACCGCAAACCCGATCCGGCGATCGTCAACGAACTTCGCGGTCGCCCCGGGGTGTCGAGCATCCAGATCACCTTCCACGAGAATCGCGATCCCGCCGCCCACGCCATGCCTCCCGGCGGCTTCCGCCTGGCGATCGTCAACGGCTGGGACCTCGCCGCCCAGATCGCGCTGCGCGACGAACTCGCGCTCCAGTTCTGGTCGACCCACGATCTCGGCGAGAGCGCACGGAGTACCGCTTGAACCTCGTCGCGAAGTTTCCCCATACCGTCCGGGTGATCGAGAACACGTGGATCCCGCTCGCCGACGGTACCCGGCTGGGCGCACGCCTCTGGCTGCCGGGGAGCGCTGAGCAAACTCCCGTGCCGGCGATCCTCGAGTACCTGCCCTATCGCAAGCGCGACTTCACGCGGTTTCGTGACGAGCCCATTCACCATTATTTCGCCGGACACGGCTTCGCAGCGGTGCGCGTCGATATCCGCGGCTCGGGCGATTCGGACGGTATCCTCAGCGACGAGTACTCGGCACTCGAGCATGTCGACGCACTGGAGGTGATTCGCTGGATCGCGGCACAGCCGTGGTGTAGCGGGTCCGTCGGTATGATGGGCATCTCGTGGGGCGGCTTCAACTCGCTCCAGGTGGCCGCCCTGCGACCGCCCGAGCTGAAGGCAATCATCACGCTCTGCTCCACCGACGACCGCTACGCCGACGACGCGCACTACATGGGCGGCTG
>CAZTOE010000094.1:0-15313 GCA_964615045.1 uncultured Spirochaetales bacterium | reverse complement strand
CGGGGCGCCCAGTTCGCCTCGCCGCTCTGAGAGCAACCCGCGTGCCATCGCGTGATCGGGCCGGAAGCTTGCGCTCGGCGCCCCGGAGCCCCGATCTGTGCGAAAATCGGCCCGGTTTGCGATCGGTCCTGCGCGGAGAAACTGGGCAGCGCTGCCCGCCGGGCGTGCAAAGCCTAGGGTGCGAGGGGAACAATCTCGCCGGCGTGGAGAAACCAGAGTTCAAAGCGGGGCAGCTCCTGCAGCGCCAGAGCTTCGGCCACTGCGCGGCAGTACACCGATCCCTGGGTGCGGTATCCCTGCGTTTTCTCGCGAAGCTCGTGCGTACCGCGGACGCGGTCGGTCTTGAAATCGGCGACGACGATCCGGCCATCGAACGGGTCTCGGTAGAGAAGATCGATCGCACCGGCCCGGTAACCCACGGGCCCGGTCCCGAAGCTCTCAGGACGCGCCAGGACCCTGACCTCGCGGCCGAGAACATGGGGCGCGAGCTCCCGCAAGCGCTCCCACAGTGGACCTGCGCGCAAGCGGTCCAGAATCTCCTGGGCCCGCTCGAGCGTCGCGGGGAGCTCGGCCGGCGGCGTCACGGCTGTCAGGCGGGCTCGGGTGGATTCCCACTGGCAGCGGGCTTCGCTTTGATGGTCGGTCGCCGCCCACTCGAAGCGCTCGAGAAAGGCGTGCACCGCGGTCCCGACGCGCCCGGCCATGTCACCCGCCGCCCGTGAGAATTCGGGTGGCACGGCACCCCCTTCGAACTCCATCGCACGGCGTTCGCGTTGCGCGGCCGCGGAAGGCGCCTCCGAGAAGGGCCGCCCGGCGCGGCGGCGGGCGGCGGCGCGCAGCGTCGCGAGCCGTTCCGCGTCGCGCGCCACCTCCTCGACGGACACAGTTTGGACCTCCGGGCGGGGGGCCGTGCGCGCCGTGCTCGCGGCCTTCGCGAGGAATACGAAACGTCGGCCATCGAGGACCGTCTCGGCGCTCCCGGAGGCTTCCACAGCGCTTCTTGCACGCTCGATCTCAGGCGCGAGGGTCCGCGTCAGCAGAGTGGCGTGGCTGTCCTGACGGGCGGGCAGACCCACGTCGAGGCAGCCCGCGATCACGAGCCGCGACTTGGCCCGGGTCATCGCGACGTATAGGGTCCGCACGAGCTCGGCGCGGTTCACCTGGAAACGCCGCTCCGCGACGCGATCGAAGCTCAGGCTCGTCAGCGCCTGCTGCCGACCCGGGCCCCAGCGCAACTGGTACTCGGCCCGTCCGTCCACCTCCCCGGCGTCAAAAGGGTTGCCCGGGCGGCTCGCACTGCCCTTGTGAGCCTGCGCCAGGTAAACCCAGTCGAAGCTCAGACCTTTGGCGCCGTGGATCGTCATCACCTGAACGGCGTCTTCCGAGGCGTCGCGCGGTCGCCCTTCGTCAAAACCTGGCTCGGCGGGCTCGGCGCGCCGCAAGGCGCGCAGCATCGCCGCGCGGTCTCCCGCCACGACGTCGTCGAGCCGCGCGACTTCCCGAAAGAAGCGATCCAGATTGGCGAGCCGGTACGGACCGAGGTGCCGGGCGCCTTCGCTGGGATCGAATAGCGCCCAGCGTCGACACCGGTCGAGAAAGCAGTCGAAGGGTTCGCGCAGAAATGCTTCCCGCAGTGCTCTCAAGAGGTCGAGAACTTCCAGTAAGCTCTCTTCCCACGCACCGAGGGCGGCCACGCCGGGAACGGCTAGAACATCGACCTCGCGGCGCGCCGCTCGCACCGCTCTTTCGCACGCCTCGAGCGTTCCGCCCTCCGCGAGGGCACGGCGTACCGCGCCGGGGAAGCCGGCGCGCCACAGCGGCAGCCACGCCGCGTCGGGCACCCCACAGCGAACTGAACGCAACGTGGCGACCAAAGCCAACTGATCGTTGGGGTCAAGCACGGACCTCAAAAGGGCCGCGGCCTCGAGGACTTCACGGCGCCGGTAGTAGATGCGATCGCGGTCGACCGCGAAGGGAATTCCCATCCGGCGCAACGCTTCGAGATAGTGCTCCAGATCGCCCGTACTGCGGAGCAAAATCGCGGCGTCCCGCCAGCGGAGCTGACCACTCGCGCGTGCCCGTAAGAGATCGCGGGCGATGGCGAGAGCCTCGAGATCGCGGGCAGCGGCCGCGCCGCTGCTCTCCCCCTCTGGTGGGTTCGAAATCCAGTACTCGACGCTGACGGGTTGGGCCCAACGCCGCTCGGGAGATCCGGACCGCCCGGCCGCGGGCCGGCGCGACGGAACGCGCTGTGCCCGTTCCTCCCGCTCCCGGTTCGCTGCACTCGCCAGTAGAGCTTGGAAGCCGGGTTGGAGCCCGGGGTCGCGAATCATGAGCGGCCGCAAGAGCGTCTCCACCTCGGCCAACAGTCGCGGAAGCGAGCGGTGATTCACCACCAGCGCATGGCGCTGCGCACCGCGGCGCTGCGCTTTCGAGAGAAAGCCGTCGTAGGCCGCGAGATCGGCATTTCGCCAAGCGTAGATGGACTGTTTGGGATCCCCGACCACGAAGAGAACCGGGCACTGCGAGGGATCACCATCCAGTGCCAGCAGTTCGACGATCTCACATTGCAAGGGGTCCGTGTCTTGAAACTCGTCCACCAACAGCTGCGCGATGCCGCGCCGCACTTGCGCGAGCACCTGGGGTTCGTCGCGGAGCAGATCGCGGCTGCGGCGGAGCAGCCCCTCGAAGGTCTCACCTCCTTCGGCGCGCACGCGTTCCTCCGCCACCGCGAAGCGCGTCGCGAGCACGCGATGAAGCAATGACAAGCCCTCCGGATCAAGGCGCAGCGCCGTCGAAAAGAAGGTTCGGAGCTCCCGGAACGCGTCCGTCTGGGATGCGGCGGTCCGCAGCGGGTTGGCGAGCGGTTCCCAATGACTGCGAAGTTTTGTGAGGAGCTCCGCGAGCGCGTGGGGGGCACCCCCCGGGCCTGCCCCCAGTAGCTTTCGCGACGCTTCGACGGCGCGAGCGAGTCGCTCCCGCCCGGCGCTCTTCGGCCCGTCGTCGGCGGCCGTGTCGGCCACGGCGCAGCGTTCGAGCAGAACCTGAAGACGCTGCCACCAGGCTTGCAAAGCCGCTGAGCCCAGCGGGTCGATCGCAAACTGCGCGGCGGTGACGCCGCTTGCGAGCAACGCTCGGAGTAGGCCCTCCAGATCGGGGGCCCCGACCCCGCGCTCGCTGAGCGCCTCAACGCAAGACTGCTCTTCGGAATTCGCGCTCTGCAGCAACGCTTCGATTTGTTCGCGAGCGATGCGGCCGCGCAGTTCCCCGTGCGTGTCGATGCGGAAATGCGGATGGAGCCCCGCTTCCAAGGGGAAGCTCGCGAGAAGCCTGCGGCAGAACGCGTGGATGGTTCGCACCGCGAGGCGATCGAGATTCGCCAACAGGGCGCGCGCCCGCCCGGCGAGCTCTTCATCGACACGCGGCCGAAGACCAACGGGTGCGCCCGCCGCGGGATTGCGCGCCACTTCGAAGAGGCGCCCCGCGATGCGCTCCTCCATCTCCGCGGCGGCCGCCTCGCTGAAGGTCAAAGCAACCACACCGTCGAGCACGCGGCCGGCGCAGGCTTCGAGGTCGGCTTCCGCATCAAGGCCGCGCCCGGGCTGCTCGAAGCCCGGCCCGAGGCACCACGTCGCCACCCGTTCGACGAGGACCGCGGTCTTGCCCGTTCCCGCCCCGGCTTCCAAGACCATGGGGCGATCGAAGACGCTGCACGCCGCGCGCCGCGCCAGCGCGTCCTGCTCGGCGCTTACGCGGTCCTCGCTCACGGCGTCGCCGCCACGGGTTTGCGGCGGGGCGTTGGGGGCCGCCGACCTCCGAGCAGCTCGGCCGCCACCCGCTCGGCCGCCGAACGTGGCATGGCCTTCTCCCGCCATTGGGCCAGGGCGAGCCGGTGACCGCTCTCCCCTCGCAAGCATGCCAGCGACACCTCGCACGAGGCGCAGCGTTCGGGCTCGCGCCCCGGGTCGCGATCGACCAGGCGCGGCACGCGAACGCCATGGTCGAGGGCCTCGAGAGCCGCGCCAGCCGCCGCCCGAAAGCTTTCGGTGAGACGCGTGTCCGAGCACACCAACGTCGTGACGCGGTCTGCCTCCTCCGCGCCCGCACGCAGGAAAACGAGCCGCGCGCTCGCCCCGTCAAGGCCCACGAGCTCGGCCCCGGCGGCTAGGTAGGCGGGAAGCTGGAGGCCTTCGCCCTCCCGGAGCATCGCGGCGAGGTTGCGTGCCCGGGTTTCGGGTTCCTTCCCGCGCGCGAAGACCCGCCCGGTTTTGTATTCGGAGAAGCTCAGCCGGCCTCCGCGCCGATCGACGCGGTCGGCGCGGAAGTGAAGCCGGCGGACGCGCCCGGCGCGATCTTGCAGAAGAAACGAGCCCAGGAGTTCAGCGCCGAAGACCGCTGTCGCGGCGTCGCCTTCCCACTCGAGGGTGCGTGCGCGCATGAGCTCACCGCGGACGCTCCGCGCGAGTAGCCGGACGAAGCCCGGATCACGCAGGCCTTCCGCCTGCGCGACGTCCTCCGCACATCTCTCCACCAAGGCCTCGAAGGCGCCGAGCTCTGGCCATCGAAGCTTCTGGGGGCCCTGTCGCAGCGCTGCTTCGAGGTCGCCCGGGAGCTCCTCGAACTGCTCCTCGACAATGCGTTGAAGCACCCGGTGTACAAGGGTTCCGCGCAGCCGCGGGGTCGCGGAGGGAAGTTCGGCGAGGGCATCGGGAACGGGTTCGACGCGCAACTCCCGGCGCAGGAAATGTTGCCACGGGCAGCGCAAGAGCTGGTCGAGCCGCGTGATGAAAAGCGGCGCAAAGGGGAGTTCGGGCTCGCGCGCGTCGGCCCGCTCTTGTGCCGCTTCGACCAGGCCGAGGAATGGAGAGAGCTTCGCCTTCGGCGACCGATTCTGCTCGAAGGCTCGCAAGAGGGCCGCCAAAGCATCGGCGACGGCGTGCCGATCCGAAGGCGAAGTCAGGTCTCCCAGGAACTCAGAGACATCGCGAGCGCGTTCGCCGAGCACCGTCGACCAAAGTGGCGCGAGGGCGGCGCCGCCACCGACGAGGGCAGCGTGGGTAGCCCGCTCGAGCGCGCTGGCCAAACCTCTGGCGCCTGGCCCGACGGCGCTGCGCAAAGGCGGAGCGACGGCCCGGCGGAGATCCGGTCGCGCGAGTTCGAGGCGGGCGATCAGAGGCGAGACGGCCAGCTCCCGCCCCTCCTCGCTGAGGGTCGACCAGGAGAACGTGCAGCGCGGGGAGCCGAGGCACAGGCTCGCGAACAGATGGCGCTCCTCGTCGCGGCCGCGCGTCTTGACCGGGAGATCGGGCAACAGCGTTTGGAGCGTTCGCCGCAGGGGGTCGGGCATCAGGGGGTCGGCGGCGATCGGGCGCGGGAAGACGTCGCGGTTCATGCCGATCATGAAAAGTTCGGCGAAACGCCGTCCCCGCGCTGCCATCACCGTCATGACTTGCACGCCGCCGCCCGAACCCAGGAGCTCCTCGTGCGTCGCGTCGTCAAGAAACTCGAACAGGAGCCTCGAGGCCTCCTCGCGGGTGAGCTCGATCTCCCCGGGTACGTCGACCGTCCACGTCCCGCGCGGGTGGAGACCAAGATCGACGCCCTGCCGGAGCGCCAGCATGTCGATGAGAGCGTCGATGTGCGCCGCGTGGTGCGAGGCCGGCGCGCGCTCCGGCCAAGCGTCGAGGTGACCGAGGAGCCGACGCGCGCGGCTCTGGGCGTCGCGGAGCTCCGGAAACCCCAGCTCGAGGGGGCGCTGAGCATCGACGCGAACGGGCAGGCCCAGCCGGTTTCGGCGCGCGAAGAGCGGCCTGAGCGCCAACTCGACCCACACCGCCAGATGCGTCGCTCCGACGGTGTGCAGCGCCAGACGGAGATCGTCCTCACCCCCTTGGAGTCCAGCGTCGGCACCGAGCCAGGCATCGATCGGCGCTCCGCCCCGCCGCTCAAGCAGAACCCGGAGCGCCGTGCAGCGCCGCCCGCCGGCGCGCGAGTAGCCCCCCACCTGCCGCGTCGAAGCCGGGATACCGAGACGTTCGAACTCGGCGCGAAGAAACGCCCGGTACGCGTCGAAGCTTCGCGCGACGACACCGATCTCCTCGGGTTCGACGCCCGCGTCGAGAAGCGCGCGAATCCGGACCGCCACCGCGCGGAGCTCGGCGGCCGCGCCGGGCGCCTCGACGAGCGACCAGCTCGGAGGCTCCGACTGCGGGGGAGCGGCGCGAGGCCGCGGCGCGGGAGTTCCCAGACGCTCCGCGAGGCGTTCGACGAAAAAGTTCGCGTAGCGCGCCTCGCGGCGCGCCGGATCGGCGGGGTCGAGCGGCAGCTCGACCAGGATCCGAGCTTCGAACTGGCGCACTAGGGCGGCGAGCCAGTCCGCCAGCACGCCGGTAGCGTCGGCGAAGCCGTAGATCCAAATGCCGGTCGAGGGGAACGCATCGCGGCCGCCGGCGAGCAGTCGTGCCTCAGCGCGTTCGAAGAGCGTCGACCGCTCCCCCAAGCCGGCGCTCTCGAGCTCGCGGCAGGCCTGCGCGGCGACGCGCAATACTGCGGCGGCTCGCTCGCGCTCGGCCCGCGAGCCCACGCCGACCAACGCCTCCTGCGCCGCCACTTCGTGGTGCGGGCGGTAACCCGCATCGAGGAGATCGCGAACCGCGACCGCCACCGCACCAAAACCCTCGCGAAAGGCGCCGAGGGCGGCGCGCAAGGTGTTGTCACGACGGGCAAGGCGGTCGACCCAAAGGGGAAGCAGCGCATCACCGCGCGGTGCGGCCTCCCCGGACGTCTCGAGCACTTCCAGGGCCGCCGCATAGTGGGTCTGGACGACGAGGCCGAGTTGGGCGCCACCGAGCCGGGCGAGCAGCGTGCGAGAGAGATGGTCGCGAAGACTTCGCGACGGGACGATGACCCGCAGCGGCCGCTCCAGCGCGGCGGGATCCACCGAGCGGCCGCCGAGCGCCGCTTCGAGCTGCGCGAAGAGCATGCCCTCGGCCTGCCCGGTGTGTGCCGCGTGTTCGAACATTGGGACCAAGGTAGGCAAACGATGCGACAGCGGGGGTCACGACCGCGTAGAATGGCCCACGGCCTCGGAGACCCAGGGAGATACCGCATGAGCCGCCGCCCGCGCTTTGGAGTGACGCTTCCCCAAATCAAACGCAGCTGGGAGCAGGCCCGCGACGCCGCGCTTTGCTTCGACCGCCTGGGCTTCGATCACCTCTGGGTCTGCGACCACGTGTACGGGGTGCCGGCGCCCGAATTGCCGATCTTCGAAGCGTGGACCGAGCTCAGTGCCGTCGGCGCCCTCACGGAGCGCGCGGAACTGGGCACGCTGGTCACGCCACCCTTCCTGCGCAACCCCGCGATCCTGGCCAAACAGATCGCCACCCTCGATCACATCACGGGCGGGCGCGTCATCCCCGGGCTGGGGGCCGGCTGGTTCGAGGCCGAGTTTGTGGGCACAGGCTCGCTCTTCCCGTCGCTCTCTGACCGCATGACCGCCCTCGAGGAGAGCGCCGAGATCCTGAAACGGCTTTTCACCGAAGCCAAGGCGACCTACGAGGGCAAGTTCTACGCCGTCCGCGACGCGGTCTGCGAACCAAAGCCAACACGGCGTCCCCCCATTTTGATTGGCGGGGGCGGTGAACGCCGGCTGCTCGGAATCGTGGCCCGCCACGCCGACATTTGGAACAACCTGGCCGTATTCCAGAGCGAGCTGGTGCGCAAGATCGCCGCGCTGCGGAAGCGTTGCGACGAGGCTGGTCGAGACTTTGAGAGCATCGAAATCTCACAGCAGTGCGTGGTGATCCTTGCGGCGGACGAGACCGCAGCCCGCGAAGCGCTCGCCAAAGCCAGCAAGATCTACGGCGGGCACATGGGCGCGGGAATCGAAGCGCACGGCATCTGGGGGACACCGGAACGCGTGATCGACGGAATTGAACGCCACCTGAAGCTCGGCTGCACGATGTTCGTGATGGAGTTCTTCGGCCGCGATACCCGCGAGCCCGCCAAACTCTTCGCCGAAACGGTCATGCCCGCCTTTCGCTAATCCGCGTCGACCGAAGCTTCCAGGGCGACGGGCACTTTCAGGCTGCGCGACACCAGGCAGATTTCCTCGGCCTTGCGCAGCAACCGTTCGCCGCGCTCCGCGTTTCCGTCCGGCGGGATTCGCAGCCGAGCGCGCAACCGCAGGGCCGTGAAGCGCAGGCCGCCGTCCGCGCGATCGACGACGCCCTCGCCCTCGCAATCGAGCTCTCGCCAGGGGTAGCGGGAGGCCTCGGCGATGATGTGAAAGCCGAGCGTGAAGCAATCCACCACGGCCGCGACCAGAAGCGTCTCGGGCGACCAATGGCCGCCGGATCCGCCGAACTCGCGGGGCGGGCAGCTGGCGAGCTCAGGCAGGTCGGGACCGCCTAGGGTTGCAGTCGCAGCCTCGTCCCGCGTGTGGGCTCGAACGCGGTAGCGATGGGGCAACGCCTCCACGGGCTCAGTACTCGATCACGGCGCGGATCGACTCCCCCCGGTGCATCAAGTCGAAGGCTTCATTGATCTCGTCGAGCTTGAGGCGGTGAGTGATCAGATCGTCGATCTGGATGCGGCCCTCCATGTACCAGTCGACGAACTTCGGCACGTCGGTGCGGCCGCGCGCGCCACCGAAGGCGCTGCCGCGCCAAACTCGCCCGGTGACCAGCTGGAAGGGACGGGTGGTGATTTCCTGGCCGGCCCCGGCCACCCCGATGATCACGCTCTCGCCCCAGCCCTTGTGACAGCACTCGAGCGCCTGACGCATGGTGTGGGTATTCCCGATGCATTCGAAGCTGTAGTCGGCACCGCCGTCGGTGAGTTCGACGAGATGCCCCACCAGGTCGCCCGACACGGCGTCGGGGTTGACGAAGTGGGTCATCCCCATCTTCTCGCCGAGGCTGCGCTTGGCGGCGTTCTTGTCGACACCGATGATGCGGCGCGCGCCGGCGATTCGCGCCCCCTGCACCACGGAGAGCCCCACGCCCCCAAGTCCGAAGACCACGACGTTGGCTCCCGGCTCGACCTGGGCCGTGAACAGTACTGCCCCCACGCCGGTGGTCACGCCGCAGCCCAGCAGGCAGGCGCGGTCGAAGGGCGCGTCCTTGCGGATCTTGGCAAGCGAGATCTCGGGCAACACGGTGTAGTTGGCGAACGTCGACGTCCCCATGTAGTGATAGATCGTGTCGCCGTCGGCGCCGCGAAACCGACTGGTGCCGTCGGGCATCAACCCCTTCCCCTGGGTGGCGCGCACCGCCTGACACAGATTGGTCTTGCGGCTCAGACAGAACTTGCAGTTTCGACACTCTGCGGTGTAGAGCGGGATGACGTGGTCGCCGACTTCGAGCGTGGTCACGCCGGGTCCGATCTCCACGACCACACCGGCGCCCTCGTGGCCGAGGATGGCGGGAAAGATGCCCTCGGGGTCCTCGCCGGAAAGCGTAAAGGCATCAGTGTGGCAAACACCGGTGGCCTTAATTTCCACCAGAACCTCGCCCCGTTCGGGACCGGCGAGTTCCACGGTTTCGATTTCGAGGGGGCGACCCGCCCCGCGGGCCACCGCTGCGCGCACCTGCATGCTCGACCTCCTACTGCCGGCTCACGCGAACCGTAGCACCCCCTGAAGGTCGTCGACCGGATCGATCGGGCGTGGCAACATCGGCCGTCCGCGCGCAACGAAGCAGGAGAGCTGCTGCTTGCCCTACCTCCAGATCGCTGCCGGCTTCGTGCTGCTGTTCTTCGGCGGAGAATGCCTCGTGCGCGGCGCCGTCGCCCTGGCGCGCAGCATGGGAGTCTCGACGCTGCTGGTCGGCGCCACGGTGGTGGCGTTCGGCACCTCGGCGCCCGAGCTCGCAGTCGCCGTCGAGTCTCAGTTGACGGGCCACGGCAGCATCGCCCTGGGCTCGGTGGTGGGAAGCAATCTGGCCAACACGCTGTTGGTTCTGGGTGCCACCGCCCTGCTGCGCCCGGTCACCTGGCAGCGCGCGGCGATACGCAACGATGCCCTCGGACTCATCTTCGCGAGCGCCGTGTTCTGCGCGGCCGCGGCGACCGCTCACGCACTGGGACGCTTGGAAGGGCTGGCCCTGTTGGGACTCCTTGTCGCGCTGACGGCGGTGAACTACTGGCGCGAGCGGCGCAAGCGGCCGCTCACCTTGTCGCTCCTCGAGGAAGAAGCCCAGGAGTTCATCAATGAGTTGGCCCTCACGCCGGCGCTTCTGTATACGACGCTCGGGATCATCGGCGTCGTCGTGGGAGCTCACCAGCTCGTCCTGGGCACGATCGCGATTGCCCGGAATTTTGGGGTCTCCGAGGCGGTGATCGCGCTGACGGTGGTCGCCTTGGGGACGTCCCTGCCGGAGCTCGCCGCCTGTGGCGTCGCCGCGTACCGCAGGCACTCGGACATGGCGCTCGGCAATGTGGTGGGAAGCAACGTCTTCAACATGCTCGGGATCGGTGGCGCCGCAGCCCTCGTCGCGCCCCTCGATGTGCCGGCGCAGATCATGTCCACCGATCTGTGGCTGATGCTCGGCGTCATGGTGGCGTTGGCGGCCTGGCTCGTGCTTCGCGAGCGGTTGGGCCGAGCGGTGGGGCTGATCCTGGTCGGTACCTATCTGCTGTGGATTGCCACCCACGCCGAAGCGTTTCTGTAGGCGGAGGCCGATCCTTGTCCACGGTCTACTCGCCGCAGTTCGAGTGTCGCGCGGGGTGAGTCACTTTCCCCGTGTCGGCGCTTCAACGGGCCGTGTCTTCTTCCGCTACGCGCTTCTCCAGCTCCCCGGTCAAGTGCTCGTCTTCGCGGGAGTGGTGTTCGCCGTCCGACGCGGATGGCTCGGCTGGGGCTGGGGGGCCGCGGGGATCGCATTCTGGGTGGCGAAGGATCTCGCGCTGTTCCCGTGGTTGCGTTCGGCCTATGAGCCGGGTGATCACGACCCGAGTTCGGCACTTCGGGGTCGCTTGGGTCGCGCTCGGGACGCGCTCGAACCCGAGGGTTATGTGGCGCTCGGGGGAGAGCTCTGGCGGGCCGAACGAGCGACCGATTCGCCCCCCGTGGCGTCGGGCGATCCGATCCGGGTGCGCGACATCCACGGCTTGAAACTCATCGTGGAGCGCGTCTCCCACGAGAACCAGGAAGAAAAGGCATAGGAAAGGGTTGCGTTCGCACCCGCCGCTCCGCAAGCTCGGGCGCCCGCGGCGTGCGCTCGGCGCGGGGAAGGAGATCCATGGCCCGCGGAAAACACTCGAGCAACGGCGGAAAGACCCGCCGGCGCCGCACCAAGGCCGAACGCGCCGACAAGTACGAACTGTACGAGCGTTCGGTTCAGGAACCCAGCACGGACATTGCCCTCGTGCGGCGGATGTTCAAGCACCATTGCGGGCGCCCCGCGCGAAGCCTTCGCGAGGATTTCTGCGGCACCGCGGCCTTTGCCTGTGGCTGGGTCACCGCGAACGACGAGCACCGCGCCATTGCGGTCGACTGGGATCCGGAGCCGCTCGCCTGGGGTCGGCGCCATCACGTCGACGCGCTGCGACCATCCCAGCGGGAGCGCGTCGAACTCGTCCGTGCGGACGTGCGCACGGTCCGCACCGAACCGGTGGACGTGCTGGTTGCGTTCAACTTCTCCTATTTCATCTTCGAAGAGCGACGCGAGCTGCTCGGCTACTTCGAAGCCGTTCGCTCGCAACTGTGCCGGCCCGGTATTTTCGTGCTCGATGTATACGGGGGTCCCGAGGCGATGGAGCGACGCGAGGAGCGGCGCGACGTCGACAAGTTTACCTACGTCTGGGACCAGGACTCCTTTGACCCGATCCGTCACCACGCGCGCTGCTACATCCATTTTGAGTTCGCCGACGGGAGCGCGCTGCGCCGCGCGTATCGGTACGACTGGCGCCTCTGGACCCTCCCGGAACTGCGCGATCTGCTGGACGAAGCCGGGTTCTCGGACGTGACGGTCTACTGGGAGGGGACCGAGCGCAAAACCAACGAGCCCAACGGCATCTTCCGACCCCGCAAGCGGGCCGAAGACGACCCCGCCTGGGTGGCCTACCTGGTCGCCGCGGTTTGACCCGGGCGCGCAGCCCGCAGCGGTCGCGCGGCTGCGTACCGCGCCCGCCTGCGCGGACGCGGTACGCAGCCTGTTGCCCTAGCGGTCGGCTGCCGACTCAGTTGCCCATCGATGCGAGAATCTGAGCCTCCTCGGCGGCACTGCTCTTGAACGACGGACGCGCCAGAATCCGCTCGGCATAAGCCGCCAGCTTGGGCCAGCGCGAGGCGTCGACACTCTCGCCCGCCATTTGGAATTGCCGCAGTTGGCTCCCGACGGCGAGGTCGGCGACGGTGAAGCGCCCTCCGACCAAGAATTCCTGATCGCCGATCTGGGCGTTCAGATAGTCAAAGAGCGGCGGCAGTGCATTGGCGAGCGCCGCGTCGATCGCGGCCTGGTCGGTCGGCTGTTTCAGGATGTGGGGCGCGACGAGGCGCTGGAAGAATACCGCGCCTACCCCCTCGGCGAGTTTCGAATCGGCGAACTCCTCGAACCAAAGCGCCCGCGCCTGTTCCTTCGCGTCAGCGGGCAGGAGAGGGGGCTTGGGATGGCTTTGCTCCAGATAGTGGAGAATCACCGAGGAGTCGGAGATCGCGAAGTCGCCGTCCTCAAAGGCCGGAATTTTCCCAAGCGGGCTCATCTTGCGGAAGGCCGGTTCGGCGTTGGCGGGCGGAAGGGGGACAACGGGATTCACATCATGAGCGACTCCCTTCTCGATCAACCCGATCCGGACCTTCCGGACGAAAGGCGAAAGCGGAATACCGTGGACTATGGGCATGGGGTTCTCCTGGTGGGTGACACACCGTGACCGGTGGCACCGCGGGTCGGGCGCGACATCAAAACCGGTGCGAGCGGCGCGGTCATGGCGCCTCTCGAGCGTTGCGACGCGGCTCGGCGGGCGGTTTCCGACGCGGATCCGCGGGTCCCAAATCGATCTCGAAGAGGGACGGCAACGCCTCGAAAGCCTCGTCGTCACCGGTCACAACGAGGGCGCCCGACGCGCGGGCGGCGGCGGTGTCGAGCAGGCCCGCAAGCAGCTGGGGAACGAGCGCGCCGTCGATCGTGAAGCGGGCGTCGGCGTGCTCCGGTTCGCCCTCGCGAACCCGGGTGCCCTCGGCGCCTCCAACGATCGCGTAGCCGTGCGACTCGCCGTCCACTCGGACGCGCGCGGCGAAGCGGAGCGCCGGCGTGGCACCGCGCTTCGCAAAGGTCGCGAGGGCGAGGCGGCCCCAATCGGGTTCAAAGTGGTCTCCCTCGCGCCGCGGGAAGAGCAGCCGTGCGCCGAAGCGCCCGAGCTCGAGGAGAACCGGCTCAAGAGCGCGGCCGGCCGCGGTGAGCTCGTAGACTGCGGTCGCCGCGGGCGGCGGCAGCTCGCGGCGAACCACGAGGCCGCGCGCTTCGAGGCGTTCGAGACGATCGCTGAGAACACTCGGGCTCACCCGATGGAGGCGGCGGCGCAGGTCGCTGAAGCGCTGCGCGCCCAGCAGCAGCTCACGCACGATGAGGAGCGTCCAGCGCTCGCCGACCACCTCGGCGGCGCGCGAAACCGGACAGAAGTGTGGGTACCGATATTCGGCCACGAGGACGGTAGGGTATCAAGAGTTCGATTTTCGAAGCAAGTAGTATCTAATCCGAAGTCTTCGACTGCAGGGGCAGCTCCCAGGTCTCGCCCACCGCGAAAATGCGAATGCGTTCCTGCTCTGCGCGAGCTGCCGTGACCACCCGCATGAGCTCCCTCGGGGGGAGATCGATCGGTTCGTCGGTCAAGTCGAAGGTCCCCCAGTGCATGGCGAGGAGGTAGCGGGCGCCGAGGTCTCGGAAGGCTCGATAGGCCTCGGCAGGATTCAAATGCTGGTAGGCCATCAGCCAGCGGGGTTCGTAGGCACCGATCGGGAGCATCGCCACGTCGATCGGGCCAAAGCGGCGCCGGTATTCGCCAAAACCGTGGAAATAGCCCGTGTCTCCTGCGAAAAAGTAGGACGCCTTGGCGGACTCGATCAGCCATGCACACCAGAGGCTCTCGTTGACCCCCTGACCGATACGCCGCGACCAATGTTGGGACGGAAGACAAGTGAACTTCCAGGCCCCGCCTCTGGCGCTCCCCCACCAATCGAGTTCGACGACGCGGCGGCCGCGAGCCCGGAAGAATTCGCCGAGCCCGAGGGGCACGAACCATTGCATCTCCGGGGGCAGCCCCTCGACGCTCGCGGCATCCAGATGATCGTAGTGGTTGTGCGAGACGACCGCGAAGGCGCGCGACGGCAGTGCGGACATGGGAATACCGGGCGGCGTCTCGCGCGGCACCACCAGGGCGCGGGGTCCGAAGTGGGGATCGGTAAGCACGACTTCGCGGCCTTCGTGGATCGCGAACGTCGAGTGTCCCACCCAGGTGAACCGCGGTCCCTCCGCGGGTTCGCGCAGGTGCGCCCCGTCGTTCGGGACGACCGGTACCACCGGGGGTACACGCTTCGCGTCGCCGTAGGGGTTTTTCGAAACGAACCAACGCGCAAGATCGCGGGCGCGATGCGGTCGGGGATCCCAGGGATTGAAAAAGCGCACCGCGCTGTGGGCGCGGCGATGTGGGGCATAGAGCGCGGCCACATCCAGTTCGGACGGAGGGCTCCAACCCTCGCTCGGTGGGGCACACGCGGGGAGCCCGACTCCCAGCAGGACCGCAACCATCCGGACGCTTCGAAGTCGGCGCAGGGCTTTCACTGGCGCGACTCGGGGGTGATTTCGAGTTCCAGTCGCTGGTCGCCACGGCGCACCGCGATCGGCACGGGCTCGCCAATACGAAGCGTCTCCATGGCGTAGGTGTAGTCGTAGATGTCGCGAACCTCGCGCCCGGACAGCGCGACCACGACGTCGCCCGCCCGCAGTCCGGCGCGTTGTGCGGGCCCGCCTTCGGCCACACCGGCCAGGCGCAGCCCTACCACTTCGCTGGCGTAGTCGGGAATGGTTCCCAGGTATGCCCGCAAGCCGCCACGGGAACCACCCTTGGGCGACGGGGGCGCGACGAAGTCGAGGGGCTCGGCTCGTTCGCCCAGATCGGCCGCCAACCCCGCCACCATGCGAGTGATCCGGCGCAGCCCTTCGTAATTCAGGAGATCCGGGGTGTCGCGGGGCGTGTGGTATTCCGGGTGCGCGCCGGTGAAGAAGGACGCCACCGGAACCCGCCGCATCACGAAGGTAGCGGCGTCGGTCGGCAAGAAGGCGTCGGTTTGTAGGCGAAACGGCACCGTCGCCCGATA
>CAZTOE010000093.1:0-15409 GCA_964615045.1 uncultured Spirochaetales bacterium | reverse complement strand
GCCGAGGCGTTCAGCGTCACCACGACGCCGGCGGCGGATCTCCAACTCACCAAGACCCACAGCGGTGACTTTCACGTCGGGGTGTCCGAGACCTACACGCTGTTGGTGGCGAACGTCGGGCCCAGCACGGAGCCGGGGCCCGTGACGGTCACAGACACCCTGCCGGCGGGGCTCGCCTACGCGGGGAGTAGCGGGACCGGTTGGGTGTGTGCGCCGGCGGGAAGTACCGTCACCTGCAGCCACCCCGGCCCGCTCGCCGCCGGCAGCAGCCTGCCCCCGCTGCTCCTCGAAGTCATCCCGGATGCGACCGCTGCGCCGAGCGTCACGAACACGGCGAGCGTCGCGGGGACGCTTTTCGACAACATCGCCGCCAACAACAGCGCCAGCGACCCGACCGACGTGTTGGTCCCGGACCTGTCGAGCTCCGGCAAAGGCGTCGTGGATCTCGACTTCGGCGACGCCGAGCCCGGCGACATCCTCCGCTACACGGTCACGCTGACTGAAAGCGCGGGCGCCGAAGCGACGGGGGTTCAGGTCACCGACGACGTGCCCGCCAACGTCACCAACTTTACGGTGACGAGCCTTCCCGCAGGCGCCGTCGACGCGTCGCTGCCCAGCGGCGGCGCCAACGGCACCGGCTTCGTCGACGTGCGCGACGTGGCCGTGCCGGCGGGCGGGGCCGTCGCGATCGAGTTCGAGGTCACCATCGCGGCGGGGACGCCGCCCGGCACCGTGATCTCCAACAGCGCGACCGTGGTGAACCCCATCGGTCCCGGGGCCAGCCCCGTCGCCCCCGACGTGATCGTTTCCGCGTCGCAGGTGCCCGGGTCGGGAGCCAAGCAACTCTACCTCTACGGGGCACCGGGCCTCGGTCTCTCCCGGGCTCCCCCCACCGGCTTGCCTCCGAGCTCGGCGGTGGGCAACGTGATCGTCGACAAGGGGCAGCCGCCCACCGTATGGACCCTGGCCGAAGCGTTGGCCGCACCGCTCACGTTGGGGGTCGGAGGTGCCAGCGGCAACTTCCCGGTCGAGCTGTGGCTACAGCGCGCCAACACGAGTCCCGGCGGCGTCGCGCGAACCCTCCAACTCGATGTCGCGAGCGCGAGCCTGGGGCTCATCGGCACGGCGACGCAGGCCATCACCGTCACCGGGACGCCGCAGCCCTTCAGCTTCACGATCGTCCCGAGCCTCGCCCTGCCCGCGGTGCTTCCTACCGGCGATCGCATCACCTTCGCCGTGACGAACGTGACGCCCGGAGGCGGCACGCGCCGGATCCGCGTCCACCCGGTGGTGTTGCCAGCGGGTAATTCCCGGGTCGAGCTCAACGCCGATACCGTGATCAACGTCGAGGCGGTAGCCGCCTACGACGCCGCCTTCCCCGCCGGCTCCACACCCCCATCGTTTCCCGCCGGCGCGACGGTCTTCCTCCGCGCGGTCGCGAGCGACCCGTTTGGCAGCTTCGACATTCGCGCCGCCACCCTCGAGCTGCGCGACCCGAGCGGTACCCCGTGGGTGAGCGGTCAAGCCATGACCGAAGTGGCTGACTCCGGTGCTGCCACCAAGACCTACGAGTTTGTCTATGCGCTCCCGGCCGACGCTTCTCCGGGCGTCTGGGAGGCGCGGGTTGTCGCCGAAGAAGGGCTCGAAGGCGCGATCCAGGACCTCGGCCTCGGCACTTTTACGGTGGCCGGTTCGCCGGACGTCCTCGTGATGAAGAGCGTGGTGGTACTGGAGGATCCCGCCCATGGGACCACCAACCCGAAGGCGATCCCCGGCGCGCGTCTCGAGTACACCGTCACCGTTACCAACAGCGGGGGTGCCAGCGGGCCCGCGACCGACCTCACGGTTACCGACGACCTGGGTCTCCACATCAGCGCGGGCCGGCTGGCCTTTCATCCGGACGCGTTCGGGGCGGCGCAGGGCATCCGCGTCACCGCTCCCAATATCGCCGGCGGCGCGCCGACCCCGCTCTCGAACGCCGCCGACGCCGACGCCGGCGACTTCAACGCAAACATCGTCACCGTGAGCGGCATCGCCCTCGATCCGGGCGAGACCGCGACAGTGGTGTTCCAAGTGTTCGCTCAATGAAAAGGGAGGGAAGGCCCATGCGCCTGTCGGGAAACGTGTGTTTGTTGTGCATCGGATTGCTTGTCCTCGTCGCCACGGTTGCGTCGGCGGAGGAGGGCGTCGTCGAACTTCGCACCGTGGCGGAGAAGCGCGCCCAGGTCTTGCAGCCGGATGGCAGCGTCGAGACCCTGCTCGTTCCGGCCGCGAAGGTTCTGCCAGGAGACGTCGTCGCCTACACGATCGAGGCGCGCAACGTCTCGACGACGGCGGCCGAGCGCGTCGTCATCACCGATCCAATTCCCGAACACATGCGCTTCGTCACGGGCTCCGCCGAAGCTGCGGGAAGTGCAGTGCTCTTTTCCGTCGACGGCGGGATGCGTTTCGACGTTTCGCACGAACTCGAGGTGGTGGAGGAAGACGGCACCCGCCGTGCTGCCACCCCCGCCGACTACACCCACATCCGTTTTGTGTTTGAGCAACCCCTCGCTCCCGCCAGCACGCGCTCGGTGCGCTTCCTGGCAGAGCTGCAGTAGCAGCAGGGCGAGATCGCAACCCAAAGGAGGATCAAGTCATGAGATGCAATCGCACAATGTTGCGCCTCGCCGTGTGGGCGGCGGCGCTGACTCTGCTCGGCGGCGGGCGCTCCGCCTGGGCCGTCGGGACCGCTGCCGATACCGATATCGGCAACCGTGCAACCGTAACCTTCGACGTGCTGGGGACGACCCAGACCGTTGAGAGTTCGGAAGCGGGCAACGCCACGACGGGCGTCGGCGCCGGTTCTGATACGGTCTTCAAGGTCGACCAGATGGTCGACCTGATGCTCGTCGAAGAGAGCAGTGGCGCCACCATGGTGCTCGACGGCCAGCCCCTCCAGGCGCTGGGTTTCACGCTCGTCAACACCGGAAACGCCGTCCAGGACTTTGCGCTGTCGACCGTGGAGGATCTCGGTGACGACTTCGACGGCACCGTGCCGCCCGGTCCCAACGGCGAGTACTACATCGACGACGGTGACGGCGTCTTCGACGCCGCCGTCGATACCCTCGTCACTTTCATCGATGAGCTCCCGGCCGACCCGGGAGACAACAGCCAGGCGATCCTGGTCTGGGTGGTGCGCGACATGCCGGCGGGTCAATCCGCTGGCGCGTTGTCGAACGTCATCCTGACCGCCACCGCCCTGGCGGGTGGGGCGACAGGTACCCCGGGCGGCGCGCTTAGCGACGACACGGGTCCGTGGCAGCAGAACACGTTGCAGATCGTCTTCGCCGACGGCGCAGGGGATACCGACGCCGCCAACAACGGCGACTTCTCCGACACCGACACCTTCATGGTCGAGACGGCGTCGATGACCGTTCAGAAGCAGTCGCGGGTGGTGAGCGACCCGACCGGCGACGTCTTTCCAGACGCCCTGGCGATCCCGGGGGCGATCGTCGAGTACACCATCACGCTCACCAACGGCGGGACCGCCCAGGCGACCAACGTCACGGTCTCCGACGACCTCACCACCGAGATCACCACCAACGGGACGGTCGCCTTCAACACCGACAGCTACGGCGCCGGCCAGGGGATTCAGCTGGACGTCAACGGAGCGGGCGCCGCTCCGCTGACGAATGGGCCCGGCGATGATGAAGGCGAGTTCGTGGGCAACGTCGTGACCGTGGATTCCATCACGTTGAACCCCGGCGAAAATGCCGTGATCAACTTCCAGGTCGTGATCCAGTAGTCCCGAGGTGGCAGATCTCCTGAGGGTTGCGCGCGGGGCACAGTCGCCCCGTCTCCCGCACTGCGCGGTGCGGGGACGGGCGCTGTGTGCCCGCGCGGCCCTCCGGAGGCCGGCCCGGCTCGCGCTGGCGCTCGCGCTCGGGTGGTTCGCGCTGCCGGCCGAGGCTATGACCCCGCCCGGGACCGATATTCTGAACACCGCGAGCGTGACCTATCGTGACGGCGGCGGTGCACCGGTCGCCATCAACTCCAACACCGACGTCATTACCACCGTGGCGCAGCCGACGCCGTCCATGCTTCAGCTGCTGCACTATGCCCCCGGCATATCCGGCGCCGTCGCGTACGCGGCCGGCCCTCCGCGCTGCAGCATGAGTGGCACCGCGGCGGGGCCCTTTGCGCCGGCCCCTCCGATACTCGACGGCGGGGGCAACCCGATCGATTGGTCCAATCCCCTCGAGCTTCTACCGGCCGGCGCCTTCCGCACCGGCGAGGCGCTCTTCGTCCGCGTGGTGGACCCGGATCAGAATCGGAACGCCGCAGCAGTGGACGCGGTCCTCGTCACCCTCACCAGCAGCGGCGACCAAGAGGTTCTGGAGCTGCTCGAAACGGGCCCGGACAGCGGCGAATTCATCGGCGCCCTGGGGCTGGGAGCGCCGCCTCCCGCGAGTGGCGATTGTCGACTCTCGGCGGCCGCGGGCGATACCGTCATCGGCAACTACGTCGATCCGGTGGATGCCGGCGACGCGTCGGCCGACTCGGAGCTCGTCGATCCGCTGGGCCTGGTATTTGACAGTGCGACCGGCAATCCGGTGGACGGCGCCACCGTCACGCTCCGCAACGCCACCACCGGGGCGCCCGCGCAGGTAGTTGGGATCGATGGGGTGAGCGCGTTTCCCGCGACGCTCACGAGCGGCGGGAGCGTCAGCGATAGCGGCGGTACCAACTACAACTTTCCACCCGGGGGCTTCCGCTTCCCCCAGGTAGCTCCCGGCCAGTACCAACTCGAGGTGATCCCCCCGATGGGCTTCACCTTTCCGACCGTCGTGGCCGACGCCGCGCTTCAGGGCCTCTCGACGGCGCCCTTCGCGCTCGGAGTGGGTTCGCGCGGGGAGACGTTCGGCGTCTCGGTCGGTCCGCCGGTTCAAATCGACGTTCCCCTCGACGCCGCTTCCGGTGGAGGGCTTCTGCTCACCAAAGCGGTGAGCAAGACCCAGATCCAGGTGGGAGAGTATCTGCAGTACAGCCTCCGGCTCTCGAATGATCTGACGGCGCCGCCCACCGGCGCACTGGTGGTGACGGACCGTCTTCCGATCGGTTTCCGCTATGAGGGGAACTCGATGCGCGTCAACGGTTCTTCCTTCGCTCCTCAGATCAGCGACGACGGACAGACCCTCAGCATCGCGCTGTCGGAGCTCGGACCCGGCGAACAACACGATCTCAGCTACGTCGCGGGTGTCGGCGCCGGGGCGCCGACTGGCGGCGCCGTCAATCGGGCCCAGGCGATGGGCGGCGCGGGCGTTCGCTCCAACGAGGCGACCGCGTCGGTCGACGTGCTCGAAGACGTGCTCATCGAGCGGAGCTTCCTCGTCGGCCGGGTGATGGTGGGCGAGTGCACCGACCCGGTGGGCCAAGCCCACGATGGTGTCGGAGGCGTCCGCATCCTCCTCGAGAACGGGACCTACGCCATCACGGACCCGGAAGGCCGCTTCCACTTTGCGGCGCTCTCCCCGGATACCCACGTCGCTCAGCTGGACACCGGCACGGTTCCGCCGGGTTACGAGCTCGTGCCTTGTCCGGGTGCCACGTCGGCGACGAACGGATTCTCCCGCTTTGTGGAGCCGATCCAAGGCTCGCTGTGGCGTACCGACTTCTATCTGCGTCGGATTCCGCAACCCCAGCCGACCTTGCGCCAGCAGCTCACGGGGTCGCTTCGGGGTCGGGAGGTTCACTATCGGCTGGAGATCGACGCCGAGACCCTGCGCTTCGAGTGGGCGAGCGCGACGGTGATCCTGCCGCCGGGAGCGCGCTACGTCGCTGACTCTGCCGACTTCGAAGGCAAGCGACTCGTACCCGAGCGAAGCGATCGTGCGCTGACCTTCCGCCTCGGTGATCTCAACCCCGGAAGAACCACCGAGCTCGAATTCGAGGTCGAGGTCGACCCCGGCACCGCAGGACCACTCGCGACGCGGGCTTTCGTGCGCGCCCGGGACGTCGCGGGAGGAGGGGCGCAAGGGGCGGTGCAGACCCCCATCAGCGAGCTCGTGCTCGAGTCACCCCTCGCAAACCACGGAGAGAAGCGGGCCTCCGCAGCGAGCACGTCTGTCACCGTCGCCGTGGAGCCGCCGGCCGCGCCAGAAGCGCGGGCCGCCGAGGCCCCCGTCCCGGAGCCGGAACCCGCACACCAACGTTACGACGAGACATGGCTCGAGCAAGTGGCGCCGGGCAACCACTGGCTTTATCCCGACCCCGGGGCGAATTCGCCGATCCCGAGTATCCACATCGGGCTCCAGCACGACCCGGCGCTTCGCGTGCGGCTCTACCGCAACGGGGAGCTCGTGAGCCCGCTCAACTTCGACGGCCAGCAGCGCAACGCGGCCAAAACCGTCGCGGTGAGCAGGTGGCGCGGCGTGGACCTGCGCGAGGGCCCCAACCGCTTCATGGTGCTTCTCGAAGACGATCGCGGGAACCTCGTCGAACGCATCGCGCGCATCATCCACTACGCCGGTCCGCCCGTGAGCGTCGAGCTCACGCGGGAAGGGTCTCACTTGATCGCCGACGGCCGCGAAACGCCCGTCATCGCGGTGCGGCTCCTCGACGCTTGGGGGCAACCCGTAAGGCCTGGCACCAGCGGGACCTTCGCGATTGATCCGCCCTACCAGTCCGAGGAGGCGGCGCTCGCCGCGCGCGATCGCCCGCTCGATGGACAGGGCTTCGGAGCGCCCAGCTATCGGGTCGGCGAGGGCGGGATTGCTTTGCTGCGGTTGCACCCGACGAGTGTTGTGGGCGAGGCGCGCGCGCGTTTCCGCTTTGTCGAGGAGGGGAAGCGGGACCGGGAGCAGGACGTCGTCGCCTGGCTCGAGCCCGGCGAACGGGAGTGGGTCTTGGTCGCTCTCGCGACCGGCACCGTCGGCCACTTCCAGGCTTCCGGGAACGACTTCGCCCGGGAGGCTGCGGACCGCGAGGCGGATACGTTCCGCGAGGGACGCGTCGCCTTCTACGCGAAGGGAACGGTCCGGGGGAGCTGGCTCATGACGGCCGCCTACGACTCCCAGGCGAAGCGCAGTCGCATCGGCGACCGATTGTTGCAATCTCTGGACCCCGACGAACACTACACGCTGTACGGTGACACCACCGAACAGGGCTATGACGCGCCCACCTCGGATCGCCTCTACCTCAAACTGGAGCGGGAGCGCTTCTACGTTTTGTACGGCGACTACGAGACGGGACTCGAAAACACCGAGCTCTCGCGCTACGCGCGGACCTTCACGGGCGTCAAGTCCGAGTACCGCGGGAAGCACCTGCGGTGGAACGCATTTGCCACCGAGTCCGATCAGCTCTTCGTGAAGGACGAGATCCAGGGCCAGGGAACGTCGGGGCTCTACCGCTTGGACCACCAGAACATCGTGATCAACAGCGAAACCATCGTGCTCGAAACGCGCGACCGGTTCCGCAACGACCGCGTGGTCGCTACGCAATCCCTGGTGCGGAATCAAGACTACAATCTCGACTACTACGCCGGAACCCTCTACTTCCGAATTCCCGTGCCGAGCCGCGACGCCCAGATGAACCCGATCTTCATCGTGGCGGACTACGAGGTCGAAGGGGGCAGCGCCGGATACAGCGGCGGCGGTCGCGCGGCGGTCTCCGTCCTGGACGACGCCGTCGAAGTCGGCTTCACCGGTCTCCACGAGAACAACGGCGGTCTCGCAGGCGAGCTCCTCGGCGCCGATGCGACCCTCCGGTTCGGACCCGCGACCGAACTGCGCGCCGAGCTCGCGACGAGCGAGAGTCGCGCCTTCGGGGGCGATCAGAACGGAGTCGCCTGGCTCGTCGAATTCGACCACCGCGGGGAGAGCTGGAACCTCAGCGCCCATGCGCGCGAGCAGGAGGCTGGGTTTGGGGTGGGACAGCAGACCGCGATCCAGTCGGGTCTCCGCAGCTTGGGCGTCGAGGCGAACCGGCGCCTGACCGAGCACTGGACGCTGCGCAACAGTGGCTTCCGCCAGGAGAATCTCGACACCGACGAGATCCGCAGCGTGGCGGGCAGCGTGCTCGAGTACACGACCCCGCGCTTCGGCGTGCGGGGCGGCGGGCGCTACGCGGCGAGCGAGACCGACGCCGGTTCGAGCGGCGCAGGTCAGCTGTTGGCCGGCGCTCGCTACAGCCTCTTCGATCAGCGCGTCGCGCTGCGCGCCGATGGCGAACTGGCCGTGGGCGGTGAAGATCGTTACGGCGAGTTCCCCGACCGCGCCATCCTGGGCGCCGATTTTCGCGTTACGGACGCCGTCTCGCTCTTCGCTGACCAGGAGTTCACTTGGGGTGAGGACCAGAACACCCAAGACACGCGGGTCGGCGTCCAGGTCCACCCCTGGTCCGGGGGATCGATCACGAGCAGTCTCCAGCAGTCCGCGCGAGAGTCGGGGCCGCGCACCTTCGCCAACCTCGGCCTGCAACAGCGCTGGACGCTCAGTCCGGCGTGGGCGCTCGACTTCTCCGTGGATCGCTCCCACACCCTTCGCGATCCGGGGAACCCGCCCTTCGACACCGAAGCCGTCCCGCCTTCGGGCGCGACCACCGGGGATTTCACGGCGCTTTCCCTGGGCAGCTCCTACTACCGGGGCGCGCTGTCCTCGACGGGCCGTGTGGAGGCGCGTTTTGGCGACGCCGAGAACCGCTACGGGATTCTGCTCGGCGCGCTGCGGGATCGCGGCGAGAACACCTCGTACGCGAGCCGCGTCACCTTCTTCTTGACCGACCCGAAGTCAGGGGCCGAGCAGATCGAGCTTCAATCGAGGCTGAGCTTCGCCCACCGGCCCCTCGCTTCGCGCTGGGTCGCTCTCGACCGCCTCGACGTCGACTATCTCCGCAGCGCCGGGCTGGACGGGCCGCAGGAGACGTTCCGCATCGTCAACCATCTGAAACTCAACCAGCAATGGGACCACCGCACCCAAGTGGCCTGGCAGTACTCGGCCAAGTTCGTCGTGGATACGATTGGTGGGGCCCGTCACGCGAGCTTCGGGAATCTCTTCGGCTTCGAAGCGCGCCGCAACCTGAATCCAAGCTGGGACTTCGCCCTCCACGGCCGCCTGCGACAAGCCGGAGGCGGGAACACGCTCGATACCTCGTACGGGGTCTCGGTGGGACGTCGCCTGTACGACAACTTGTGGCTATCCGTGGGATACAACTTCGCAGGCTTCTACGACGAGGAATTCTCTGCGAGCGATTACACCACGCGCGGGCCGTTTCTTCGCATTCGCGCGAAACTGGATCAGCGCGACGTGCGCTCGCTCCTGCGGCGCTTTACCGATCGCTAACGCCCGTTACGCGGCGGGGTCGCGCCGGCGCTTGCGTCCGAACACTGCGCGCCGACTCCGGCGGCGTTCGAGCATCGCCTGCGCCTCTTCGGCGGGGACGGCTTCGCCCACGTAGTAGCCCTGGACCTCGTCGCAGCCGAGCTCGCGCAGGATTTCGCATTGCTCCTCGCTCTCGACGCCTTCGGCAACGACGTGGTACCCCAGCGTCTTGCCCATCGAAACGATCGCGCCCACCAGCCCCGCGTCCTGAGGGTCCGCTTCGAGACCGCGGACAAAGGAGCGGTCGATCTTCAGGGCATCGAAAGGCAGGGTCTTCAAGTATTGGAGCGACGAGAAACCGGTCCCGAAATCGTCCAGCGAGAGTCGGAGGCCGAGCTCGCGGAGCTCCTGAAGTGTCGCCTCCGCGTCGGACGTACTTTCCATCAGCACGCTCTCGGTGATCTCGAGTTCGATGCGATCCGGGGTTACGCCGGTTTCCTCGAGGATGGCCGCTACGACGCTCCGCAACCGGCCGCCTTCCACCTGCCGTCCCGATACGTTGACGGCGACGTAGAAGGGATCGAGGCCGGCGTCGCTCCAGGCGCGAATCTGATGCGCGGCAGTGCGCAACGCCCACTCGCCGACGGCTTCGATCAAGCCGGATTCCTCGGCGATCGGAACGAAATCGTGGGGCGAGACCGTGCCCAGTTCGGGGTCGTCCCAGCGCAGCAGGGCCTCGAAGCCCATCAGCCCGCCGTCGCGCGGGCGCATCTTGGGCTGATAGTGGAGCTCAAGCTCCTCGTTCTGGATTGCGCCGCGCAAGCGATTTTCGACGATCAAGCGCCGGAACGCAGCCTCGTGCATGCCCCGCGTGTAGAATTGGTAGTTGTCGCGGCCCTGATCCTTGGCGGCGAACATCGCGGCGTCACAATTCCGGAGCATGTGTTCGGCATCCGGTCCGTCTTCCGGAAACACCGCGATCCCGACGCTCGCGCCGACGACCACCTCCTGACCGTCGAGAACGAAGCTCTGCGACAACGCGGCGAGGATCCGCCGCGCGATCCTGGCGGCATCCTCGGGCGCGCGAATGCCCTCGAGCACCACGCCGAACTCGTCGCCGCCCAAGCGGGCGACGCTGGGCTCGCCGAGTTCGCCGTGGCGCCGCCCCGCGAGATTCGCCTCGTGCACGCTGCGAACCACGCGATGCGCGACTTCTTCGAGGACGCGATCGCCCTTCGAGTGGCCCATCGTGTCATTGATACGTTTGAAGCGGTCGAGATCCAGCGAAAGGGTTGCGATCCGATGCTGCTCGCGCTTGGCTCGGGCCACGGCGAGGTGCAAACGTTCGAGAAAGAGCGCGCGGTTGGGAAGTCCAGTAAGGGAGTCGTAGTAGGAAAGCGTTCGCACCTGTTCTTCGACGCGCTTGCGATCGGTGATGTCCTGAACGGTGCCCTCGAAGAGCAACCCCGCGGCCTGATCGATGAGCTCGCCGTGGGAGCTCACGATTCGCTCGCGGCCGTCCGGAAGTTGGATCCGGTGATCGAGGCGCAGCGGACCCTCACCCATGAGGCAGCGCTCGAGCGCACTCACGAACTCCTCGCGATCTTCCGGGTGGATGCGTTCGATCAGCTGCGGGAAGGCGAGCGGCCCACGGCCGGCGATGCCGTAGATGCGGCGAAACTCGGGGGAGCCGGTCGAGGCCCTTGTTTCGAGTTCGCACTCCCAGCTCCCCAGACGCGCGAGGTGCTGGGCTCGCGCCAGACGGCTCTGGCTTGCACGGAGCGCGGTGAGGCTTTGCTCACTGCGCGATCGATAGCGCTTGAGGCGCCGCACCATCGTGTGTACGGCACGCGCCACGTCGCCGATCTCGTCGCTTCGTTCGAGCGCCACCGGCTCGGAAAAATCGCCCGCCGCAATTCGTTCGACGGAGCGGCGGATCGCCTCGATGGGCCGCACCAGGGTCGTCGCCAGGAGCAGGCTCGCGCCGAGGGCAAACAGGAGCGCGGCGCTGCCCGCGGCCAGGAGTTCGCGACGGGCGTTGCGGAGCGCCTCGCGCTCGGGCGACAAGGAGCCCACCACGCGCAACTCGGCGGCGGGAAACTCGGCCAGGGTGGTTTCGATGTGGTCCGCGGGGCTCGGGCCGGCAGGGACGAGGGTGAGCTCGAAGCCGGTGAGCTGCGACCATTCGCGGAAATGCTCCGCGGCGACGGCTTCCACCGCGAGCAGGTAGCCCACCGTCTGTCCCCGCGCTTCGAGCGGGACCAGGACGGAGCCGAGCAACCGGTCGTCCGAGGCGAGCAGCTGCGCGGCGGTCTTGGCGCCGCCCAGCTCGGGGAGGCCACCCGCGAAGGCGCCACGGGCGGCGTCCGCGATCGCCGCGTCACCGGCGGCTGCAAGCGGGGCGCCAGCCTCGTCGAGGAAAGCCAACGCCACGGCGCCCTCGCGGGCCGCGAGGCCGCCCGCAAAGAAGTGCAGCGTCGCGGCATCTTCCGCCTCGAGATTCGCCCGGAACTGGGGCGTACCGGACAGCGTGTCGTAGCGCTCTTGTAGGCCGCGAAGATAGTTGGCGATCAGAAGCTCGGCGCCCTCGACGCCACGCTCAATGCGCGTTCGCGCCGCGGCCTCGAGGTCACCCGCCAGCGAACGTTCGTGGCGGAGCAGGGCGATCCCCATCGAGACCAGTGCCACAGCACACATCGCCAGCGTGAGACGAATCGCGAGATTGAGTCGGAATGCGCGCAAGGTTCAGGGATTCTCTTCGAGACTCAGATCCACCGTTACGGTGCCGCCTGCGGGCACCTCGACTTCCCTCCCGCTCGCCGAGTAGCTTTCGCTCCAGGCGCGGAGCCGAAAACGGCCGGGGGGAACCGCATCGAGCCGGTAGTGGCTTTCCTCTGCCACGGCGTAGTAACGCGACGGCGCGACGAAGATCAGGCCCGAGACCTCCTCATGGAGGGAGGAGTAGAGGGGGATCACGCCCGGGTGCTGGAGTTCGATGGAACGGCGCTCACCGCGCTTCAGAATGCCCAGGTCGAAACGCTGTGTCGGTGAAGAAGAGAAGACATTGTGAAAGATCTCATCGTCGTTGCGAAAGACAACACGATCCCCCACCCCAGCGGCCAGAAAGGCCGGCTCGAGGTTTCCCGACTTGTGATGGATCTGAAGGCTTCGATGGGAAACGCTGGAGCGGCCCGCCTCGATCGGTTCGAGATAGACGACGACTTCTCCGGAACGAGTCGAGGGGTCGGGAAAGGTGATCTGCCCCGCGACCGAACCCAGCGGCGGTTCCAAGATAGGAAGCGGGCCGACAATCCGGGGCCGAGGCGTCGCTCGTCCGCAGCTCATGATGGCGAGCGATACGAAGAGGCCACACGCGACCGCCGTTGCGCGTCGGGCTCCGCCCCTGTTCCGCATCGGCTCCCCATCCCATCCGCCCTTCCGCGCGCGCATGTCCCCGTCGCGGCGTGAGCCGTTTGGTTTTGCCCTCGAGAAGGCCTATCGGACGGTTTCCCGATGGGCGTTAACACCGGGAAAGAGAGATGGGAAGTGGTGCACCTTCGAGCAGCAGCTCGTGCAATCAAAAATCGGTTAGGACGAGGGGGCCTCGTGGGGTGGGTTGCGGACGAGTTGCCGGTCGCCGGGTGCGACCGAAAAATCGTCGACCTGAATTGCCTCGTCGCGCGCCGCATCAGCTTCCGCGAGCGTCGCCATCTCGTCGCTTGTGATGACTCCGAGCTCGAGGGCCCGGCGCGCCAGTTCGCGACCGGGAGCGCGTTCCAGCCGGCCCTCGCGCACCGCGCGCCGCAGCTTGCCTTCGATGCGCAGCGCTGCTTTCGCCGCCCGTAGGGCGGCCTCGATCCGGCCCAGCCCGATCTCGTCCTCGGGTGGCACGAAAATCCCCGCCGTCAGGCGATCGCGCACTCCCGCGTCGTCGAGGATCCCCTGCGCCACTTCGGCGCCCCTCGCGTCGTCCGGTCCCCGCTCCCAACGTCCGAGCGGAAACACCAGGCTCCGCAGCAGCCACGCGACGGGCCGGTTCGGCAGGTTGCGGATCACCTGCGCCAGCGCGTTCTCGATTTCGGCGAGAGCCGTTTCGCAACCCCAAAGCGCCAGCGGCTCGTCCGCAGGGGTCTGCCCCTCGTCGTGGTAGCGCTTGAGGGTCGCGGAACCCAGGTACAGCCAGGCGAGGGCGTCGGCGAGGCGGCCGGTGATCTTCTCGCGGCGTTTCAGCGAGCCGCCGAGAGTGGCCATCGCGAGATCCGAAACCAGCGCGAAGGCGGCACTCGCGCGCGATAAGCGCTGGAAGGTCCGGCGCATCCGGCCGCGCGGTGCGCCGAAGGCGAGCAAGCTGTGACTGGCCCCCAGCGCGAAAGCGCGCGCCGCCGAGGTGGCGACGAACGCCACGTGACCGAAGAAGGCGCGATCGAAACGTTCGAGGTCTCCCGCCGCGCTGGCTTCGATCTCCTCGAGGGCGTAAGGGTGGCAACGGATCGCCCCCTGGCCGTAGATGATCATCGACCGGGTCAGGATATTCGCCCCCTCCACGGTGATGCCGATCGGTACCGCGTCATACACGCGCCCCAGAATGTTTCGGGGCCCGCGCATGATCGCGGCACCGGCGCGAATATCCATCGCGTCGTTGATCACGCGGCGCATCGATTCGGTCAGGTAGGCCTTGGCGATGGCGGACAACACCGCCGGCTTCTGCCCTGCGTCCACCGCGGCCGCCGTGAGCGCGCGCGCCGCTTCCATCGTGTAGGTGAGGCCCGCGATCCGAGCCCGCGGCTCCTCCACGCCTTCAAAGCGGCCGATCGGAGGGTCGAACTGCTCGCGCACCATCGCGTAGGCGCTCACCAGTCGAGCAGCGAGCTGGGCGCCGCCCACCGAGAGCGACGGGAGTGAGATCGAACGCCCCGCCGAGAGGCTCTCCATCAACATCCGCCAGCCGTCGCCCGCGCGTTCAGCGCCCCCGATGATGAAGCTCAGCGGGACGAACACGTCCCGGCCGACGATCGGACCGTTTTGGAAGGGGACGCCCATGGGGTCGTGGCGCCGCCCGATCTCGATGCCGGGGAGGTCGGCCGGGATCAGCGCGCAGGTGATGCCGAGCTCTTCGCTCTCGCCCATCAAATGATCGGGGTCGCGCAGCTTGAAGGCGAGACCGATCAGGGTCGCCACGGGCGCGAGGGTGATGTAGCGCTTGCGCCAGTTGAGCCGGATGCCGATGACCTCCTCCCCGTCGTACTTGCCCCGGCACACCACGCCCTCGCTTTCGGTCGCGGCGGCGTCACTCCCCGCTTCGGGACCGGTGAGCGCAAAACACGGGATCTCCTCGCCCCGCGCGAGCCGGGGCAGATAGTGCTCGCGCTGCGCGTCGGTTCCGTAATGGAGCAGCAGTTCCGCGGGACCCAGCGAATTGGGCACCATGGCGCTCACCGCAGCCGTAACGCTTCGGCTGGCGAGCTTCGTGACGATCGCGGAGTGCGCGGCCGCGGAGAAGCCCAAACCGCCGTACCGCTCCGGAATGATCAGCCCAAAGAAACGCTCGCGCCGCAGCAGCTCCCAGACTTCCGGAGGTAAGTCGCCATCCTGGCTGATTCGCCAGTCGTCGAGCATCTTGCAGAGCGCCTCGACTGGTCCCTCCAGGAAATCGCGTTCCGCCGGGCCGAGCGCTCGCACCCGAAAGGCGAGGAGTTCCTCCCAATCGGGGGCCCCCCCAAAGAGCTGGCCGTCCCACCACACGGTGCCGGCTTCGAGCGCGACGCGTTCGGTTTCGCCCAGCCTCGGCAAAAGTTTGGCGACGCGCGGCAAGATCAGCGAGGTGACCCAGGTGCGGCGCAGGGGCGGTCGCCCCAACAGCATCCCCAGCCCCGCGGCCACGGCGGCGATCGAGGTCCACGACCACCACGACGCGGGCCCGGCGACCGCCCACGCGACCAGTGCGCCGCCCGCGCCCGCGCACCAGGCGGCCATCGGCCGGCCGCGGTAGAGCATGGCCAGTCCCGTGAGCAGGGAGGCCAGCAGGAGAAACCCAGCGGTTCCCATGTCCAGAGCCTAGCGAAGCGCCTAGGAAGTCCTCTGGCGGGAGGCTTCGCTGGGAGAGCGGTCAG
>CAZTOE010000092.1:0-15454 GCA_964615045.1 uncultured Spirochaetales bacterium | reverse complement strand
CCCGATTCACGCGGTGGAGATCGCGACCCAGGCGGAGCACCTCTTCCTCGAGGTTGCGAAGCGAACTGAGGTCGCGGATCTGATAGGCGCCCGCGGCCCCGGAGATCTCCACGCGATCGACCGCAACCGGAAGCGGCTCCTGCTCCTCGCGGACCAGCCCGCACTCGATCACCCGATCGACCCCGCTTTCGGGCACCCCAAACCCCCGATCGACAAACAGCGAGAGCCAGGGCCGACCCGTGACGCCGCGGGAGGGCGGCGCACCGACCATCCTGGCGAGCGCCCGGTTCGCCCACCCGAGCTCTCCTCCGATGACGAGCGCAAAGCCGTCGCTCGCGGCATCGAGGAGCCGGTAGAGCTCCGGGTCACAGGGCTGATGGGCGAGATGCACCAATGCGGGGCTCCCCCAAGGAATCACGGATTCTCCAGCGTTAGGAACGCGGGCCAAAGCACTCATCGCCCTGCACTCCCCCGGCCTTTACCCGGTGGGGTGCGATGGTGAGACCGAGCGGTCGAGGGGCCGGCTCGGGTACTGTCACGCGCGATCCGCCATGTCTGCTGACCCTTCTTCCAAGGCTCCGGCACCGCCCCAGGCGTCTCTTCCGCCCCTCCCTCCGGATCGGGAGAGCGCGGCGCGCCGCGTTCGCGAGCTCACCGCTGAAATCCGGCGCCACGACGTTCTCTACTACGTGAAGGACGAACCCGAGATCGCCGACGCCGAGTACGACCGCCTGATGCGCGAGCTCGACGCCATCGAAACCACCTGGCCAGATCTGCGCGGCCCGGACTCTCCTACACAACGGGTAGGTGCCCCGCTTGTGGGCGAAGGTTTCAAGCCCTTCGAGCACCGCGTCCGCATGCTCTCGCTCGACAACGCGATGGATGAGGCGGAGTTCCGCGCCTTCGACGAGCGCATGAAGCGGTTGCTCGGCGTCGAGACGCCTCTCGAGTACGCAGGCGAGTTGAAACTAGACGGTGCAGCGGTTGAATTGATCTACGAGAACGGAAAGCTCGTGGCCGGCGCAACGCGGGGCGATGGCCGGGTGGGCGAGGACGTCACGGCCAATCTCCGGCGGGTGCTGACGATTCCAGCCGCGCTCGGCAACTCCTATCCGGCAGGACGCATTTCCGTGCGGGGCGAAGTCATCTTGCCGCTTCGCGCCTTCCTGCGGCTCAATCGCCGCCGTAGGGAGCGCGAACTCGATCCCCTGGTGAACCCCCGCAACGCCGCAGCTGGCTCGCTGCGACAGCTCCAGAATGTCGATGTCGAGCGGCTGCGATCGCTCGAGTTCCGCGCCTATGCCATCGCGGAGGGGCTGCCGCCCGGGGTCGACTCGCAGTGGGCGGTGCTCGAGTGTTTGCGCACGTGGGGCTTCACCGTGACCGAGGAGTGCGAGCGCTGCGTGGGACCCGACGCGGCGGTCGATTTCCACCGCCGCATGGAGGCGAGGCGCGGCACGCTGGGCATCGAAGTCGACGGTACGGTGTTCAAGGTGAATTCGCTCGCCGAGCAGCAAGAGATCGGCAACTTGCCGCGCTCGCCGCGCTGGGCGATCGCCTTCAAGTTTCCGCCTCAACAAGAGACGACCGTCGTCGAAGCCATCGAAGTCAACGTCGGCCGCACCGGCGCCCTCACCCCGGTGGCGGTGTTGCGACCGGTCTTCGTCGGCGGCGTCACCGTCTCCCACGCCTCGCTCCACAACCAGGACGAGGTGGAGCGCAAGGATATCCGCGTCGGCGACACAGTGGTGGTGCAGCGAGCGGGCGATGTCATCCCGCAGGTCGTCCAGGTGGTGAAGTCGCGGCGGCCGCGAGGTGCGCGGGCGTGGACGATGCCCGAGCAGTGCCCGGCCTGCGGGGCCGCGGCGCAACGCCTCGAGGGCGAGGCGGTGACCCGCTGCCCCAACCTCGACTGCCCGGCGCAGCTCAAGAACAACATCTGGCACCTGGCGAGCCGCGGCGCCCTCGACATTGAGGGGCTCGGCGAAAAGCTGATCGACCAGCTCGTCGAGGCCGGCCATGTGCGGCGGCTCTCCGACGTTTTCGCGCTCGACGCCGTGACCCTGGAAGGACTCGAACGCATGGCCGCCAAGTCGGCCGCCAACCTGGTGCGCGCCCTCGACCATGCCCGCGCGACAAGTTTCGCCCGCTTCCTGGTCGCCCTGGGCATCCGCCACGTCGGCGCGGGCGTGGCCGAGCTGCTGGCGAACTACGTGGGCGGAGATCTCGACCGCCTGATGGCCGCGACGCGGGAAGAGCTCGAAGCCGTCGAGGGAGTGGGACCGGTGATCGCGCAAAGCGTGGCGGGTTTCTTCGCGGACCCGGCCAACCGCGAGGAGATCGGGCGGCTCCAAGCGCTGGGGGTGCACTGGCCGCAGTTCGAGGCAACGCGCCCACCGAGCGGCGGCCCGTTCGCCGGGAAGCGGGTGGTGCTCACCGGAGGACTCGATGCGCTGAGCCGCGAGGAGGCCAAACAGCGCATTGAACGCGCCGGCGGTCAGGTCACGAGCGCAGTCTCAAAGAAGACCGACTACGTCGTGGCCGGCGCCGACCCGGGAAGCAAGTTGCGCAAGGCCGAGGAGCTCGAGATTGAGATCCTGGACGAGGCCGCGTTTCTCGCCCTGCTGGGCGCGGACTAGCCCCCAGGGCGTCACCGTCATTCTCAGGTGGGCCACTCCCTTCCATGCGGGTCGCGGGCTCGGCAGCAGAGGCCTTCTATTTCGGCATTCCCATGATCCCGCTCTCGTACACTAGGGATCCGCAAGGCGCGCTCGCGCTGTTGCGGACCACCGTCGCCTCTCTCCTGCGACAAACCGATCCGAACTTCCAGATCTGGATCGCCGCCGAGGAGACGCTCCCCCTGGGCTTCCGGGACCCCCGGATCCACTGGCTTCACAGCCCGCCCCAGGCGCGGGGATGGAAGGACATGCGCTGGCGACAGACGAGGATCGCAGCGCAGCTTCGAAACGCCGGAGGAGGCTGGCTGATGTTCGTCGACGCCGACGACCTCGTCAGCCGGCGCGTGGTGCGCCACGTGCGCAGTCACCGCGAGCGGGCCGACGGCTTCCTGGCCCGGGTGGGCTGGGAATACGACTGCCGGGCGATGCGAATCCGCCTGGCACCGCGGTTCTGGAACATGTGCGGAACGTCCCTCGCGATCCGATGGCGGCCGGAAGAGCTACCCGAGTCTCCCTCGTCGGAGCCGTGCGACGAATACATTCTGACCGCGCGCAACCATTCGTTTTGGCCGGCGGGCTGCCGGGACCGCGGCAAGGTGATGCGGGCGTTTCCGTTCCCCCCCGCCGTCTACCGGATCTTTCACGGCGACAACCTTTCCCTCCAGGGCAGCTTCCAGCACGGTTGGAAACGGGCCGTCTGGCGAAACGTCGTGCCGGCTCTCCGGCCCACCCAGGGCTTCCGCGAAGAGTTCGGGCTATAGCGCCTTGGAGGCGCCCTCGATCACGAGGGTGACCTCACCCCTCGTGCCCTCAGCAAAGCGCTCGGCGAGTTCAACGAGTTCTCCCCGCACGATCTCTTCGTGAAGCTTGGTGAGCTCGCGTGCCACGCAGGCGCGGCGCGCGCCCAGCACCTCCGCGGCGCGGCCGAGCGTCGCCCCCAGGCGGTGGGGCGATTCGAAGAGCACCAGCGTCTCGGGCCGGTCCGCGTACGCCTCGAGTCGTTTGCGCAGAGGCCCGGGCTTGCGCGGCAGGAAGCCCAGAAAGGCAAAGGGCACCGCGCTGAAGCCGGAAGCGGAGAGCGCCGCGATCACCGCCGAGGGTCCGGGCACGGGCACGACGTGGTGACCGGCGGTGAGGGCGGCATCGACGAGATCGGCGCCCGGATCCGAGATCACGGGGGAGCCGGCGTCGGAAACCAACGCAACGGTCTGCCCGGCCGCGAGTCGTTCCAGCACCTCCACCCGGCGCGCGCGTTCGTTGTGGGCGTGGAGCGAACGGGGACGCGCTGCGATGCCAAAGTGGCGCAGCAGGGGCACCGTGCGCCGGGTGTCTTCGGCGTACACCTGCGCGGCTTCGCCGAGTAGCCGTTTGGCGCGCGGGCTCAGGTCCTCGAGGTTGCCGATCGGCGTCGCGACGAGAAGAAGCGTTCCCACCGGCGCGTAGTCTATGGTGCCCAAGCCCTCCGGTCCTGCGAGTCGATTCGCCGAGCGGCTTGACCGAACACCATGGATGGAACGTCGGGAACCAAACTCGACCCACGGCGGGCGCTGGGCGCCGAGGGCGAGGCCCGCGCGGCCCGCTATCTCGAGGCGCGGGGCTATCGCATTCTGGCGCGCAATGCCCGGGCGGGCGGCGTCGAGCTCGACCTGGTCGCCGAGCGCGGCAGGCACGTGGTGTTCGTCGAGGTGAAGACGCGCCGCGGGCGGCGGGCGGGGCTTCCGGAGGAAGCCGTGGACGCCCGCAAGCGCGCGCGGCTGGCCCGCGGAGCCGCGGCCTGGCTTCGCGAGGCGCACCATCGCGCCGCCCACGTGCGCTTCGACGTCATCGCCTGCGAGCGCACCGCGGGTGGATGGACGATCCGCCACCTCGCTGGGGCGTTCGAAGCCGGCGACTAACGCGGGGCCGCGAAGTCGTGCGGGGCGGGAGGCAGGAGGAGCGACCGTTCCCCGGAACGACCCGCTTCAGATTGCTCGATCCGCCTAGCTTTCTTTGGCGGCCTCTTCCTCGGCGCCGCCCGCCTCCACCTCGGGTTCGTCCGCCGCGGCAGCCTCGGCCTCCGCTTCCGCGGCCTGCGCTTGCGCCGCCGCCACAGCCTCCGCTTCGGCGGCCGCATCGGCGGTCCCGGCCTCGGCGACCTCCGGCGCCACCAGAGCCGAAAGGTCGCGCACCTTCGAGCGCAGCCGCGCCTTCTTGCCGCGCAGCTCGCGTAGGAAGTAGAGCCGCGACCGGCGGACGTGGCCACGACTCTTGATCTCCACCTTCTCCACGATCGGCGCCTGCACCGGGAAGATGCGCTCCACGCCAACCCCGTAGGAGATCTTGCGCACCGTGAAGGTCTCCGAGCTTCCGCCGCCGTTGCGTCGGATGCACACGCCCTCGAAGATCTGAATGCGTTCCTTGTCCCCTTCGCTCACTTTCACGGACACGCGCAGCGTGTCACCGGGGCGGAAGGGCGGGAGATCCCGGCGCGCCGCGGTGAGCTCGATTCCGTCTAGACGATTCATGATGTCTCATCTCCACCGGTGGCTCCGATCAGATCGGGCCGCCGCTCACGGGTTCGGACGCGGGCCTGTTCGGCCCGCCAGCGGGCAATCTCCTCGTGATGGCCCGAGCGCAGGACTGCCGGAACCTCGAGACCGCGGTACACCGCGGGCCGCGTGTACTGAGGTCCCTCCAGCAGGTCCTGTTCAAACGATTCGCGTTGTGCGGACTCGGGGTTCCCCAGCACTCCCGGGACCAACCGGGTCGTTGCTTCGATCACGACCAGCGACGCCACCTCGCCTCCCGCCAGGACGTAGTCTCCCACGGAGAGCTCTTCGTCGATGGCGAGTTCGATGGCGCGCTGGTCGACGCCCTCGTAGCGGCCGCACACCAGCACCAGATGATCGAAGCCGGCCAGCCGCGCGGCCCCGCGCTGATCGAAACGCGCGCCCTGCGGGCTCATCAGAACCGCCCGAGTCCTGCTCCGCTCTCCTTTCACTCCTGCGAGCGCCTCGATCGCTTCGACCAGGGGCTCGGGTTTCATCACCATTCCCGGACCACCACCGAACGGGGTGTCGTCCACCGTGCGGTGACGATCGCGGGTCCAATCGCGCAGGTCGTGCACCTCGAGCGCGATGCGACCCTCACTGCGCGCCTGCCCGATCAGCGAGGTGTCACAAAACGGATCGAAAAGTTCGGGGAAGATCGTGATGACGTCGATCCGCATCGGTCCATCCATCGCTCGGCGTACGCTCAGTGGTCCTCGTTCTGGGCCTCCAGCAATCCCTCGGGCACTTCGATGACGATGCGCCTCGCCCCGGGGTTGAGCTCACGCACCAGCTCCCCGGCTGCCGGCAGCCACAGCTCTCGTCCATCCTCCCGCGCGACGACCAGGAGGTCGTGCGCGCCTGTGTCCCAGAGCCCCTTCAAAGTTCCCAGCTGCTCACCCGTGTGGCTCCACACTTGGCAACCGATCAGCTGGTACCAGTAATACTCGCCTTCGGGCAGCGGCTCGAGGACACCCTCGTCCACGACGACCAGAAGTCCGATCAATGCCTCGGCGGCCTCGGGACTCTCGACGCCGGCGAGCTCGAGCCGGACGAAGGCCCCCTTCGCCTCCGAAACTGCGCGCACGGCGTAGCGCGGAGTTTCCGAAGCGTTTGGATCGGTCGTGAGCGTGACCTCGGAAGCGCGCTTCAGGTTGCGCGCGTCGTCTCCCGCGAGCCGGACGCGGAGCACACCGCGGTTTCCGACCGGGCCGACGATCTCCCCGAGCACCACACGGGCGGCGGGGGACATCGCCCGCTAGTCGACGATTTCCAGCCGGTGTTCAGCGCCCGTTCGGGAAGCGGCGAGCACCACCCGCATCGCCTTGGCGACGCGACCCTGTCGGCCGATCACGCGACCGCGATCCTCTTGAGCCGTTTCGAGTTCGAGTATGTCGCCCTCCCCGGTTCGAACCCGAACGTCGTCGGGATTCGTCACGATCGCCTTCGCGATGAACTCGATCAGTTCGATCGCCTGATCCGAAGTGGCCATTTACGTTCCCACCGTGGTTTCGGGGGCGGTGGCTTCACTGGCTGCGGCTTCGGGAGGGGGGACCACCGCGGGTCGGGCCGCGGCGGTCGCCGCAACCGCAGGCGGTCGCCGACGCACCCGGCGCACCAACGCCGCCGCCCGATCCGACATTTGTGCACCCTGCGCGAGCCACGCATCGACGCGCGCCACGTCCACCTGCAATTCCTCGCGTTTGCCGACCGGATCGTAGGTCCCGAGATACTCGAGCGGACGCCCGTCGCGTCGCGCGCGCTCGTCGATCGCAATCAGTCGGTAGTAGGGGCGCTTCTTCGCGCCCAATCGCTGGAGACGAATTTTGACCATGATGTGAGTCGATTGCCTTTGGTGTCGCCGCGGAACCGACGAGAGCGTGAGCGGAGCGCTCCCCCCGGGCGGAGCGGAGCAAGTTAGGGGAGCAGCGTCAGCGGGGCAAGCGGCTGCGCCGATCGCCAGGGGAACCTACACGCAGCCACAGCTCGCGGGGAGCGGATTCGCCGAGTTCGCGTCGGAGCGCGCCCAGGAGCTCTTCGCGTCGCATCAAGAGCTGCTGGCACCAGACGCTGGAATCGACTTCGGCTTCGAGCACCCCGTTGCGCAAGGCGGTCGGTCGGGCGTGGGCGGCGACTTCCGCACCCACGATGCGCTCCCATTGCGAGTCGAGCGCGGCGATCTCAGCGACCCCGCCCAGGCCGAGGTCGCCCAGCACCGCGTCCACCAGCTCGCCCAGCCCGCGGGGCTCGCGGCGCCCCCGGCGGCCGGACCTCCCGCTCTGCCCGACGCGGCTCACGAGCCCTCCTCGTGGAGCCGAAAGAGGAGCCCCGAGGGCAGTTTCGGGAAGAAGAAAGTCGATTTCTGGGGCAGGACCTGTCCCGCCCCGGTCACACGGAAGACGTCCTCAGGCCGCAGCGGATTGAGGTAGATCGCGCAGGAGCCCTCGCCGCGGCGCACCATCTCGGCGGCCTCGGCCGCTTGCTTCGGGAACGCCACCGCGCCTTCCCGAAGGCGCTCCTCATCGAGCCCGAGGAGCTCGTGCAGCACCTCGTCGTGGATGACGCGGATCGAGAGATCGTCGTCGGGGCGCTTCGGGCGCGAGAAGACGCGCAGCGTGGACCCTCCATCATCGGCGGCAAACGCGATGTGTTCCGTGAGCGGTTCGAGGTGGTCGCGCAGCGCGGCTCCGATCGCCTCGGCCCCTGCGAGTGAAACCGCTTCCTCGCGCCAACCCGAGCGCGAGAGCCGCTCCCGCCACGTGCTGGGGGCCGGGATGCTCCTCTCGCGAAGCACCCGGTGGATGGGCAGGAGCAAGCTCCCGGGCGCATAGGCGTTGGCGAAGTACCCAAGCAGAAATTCGTAGGGCGCGTCGGGCGGAGCAGTACCCCGCGCCGCGGCCTCCGCCCGGCATTCGTCGCGGTAGGCGAGGGCCGTTTCGTAGCGGTGGTGGCCGTCGGCGATCACCAGCGGGCGATCGCTCAGGAAGTCAATCGCCTGCCGCTGGGCAGACCGCGCCCGCAATGGCACCAGAGTGTTCTCCACCCCGGACTGGTCGCGGGCCCGGATGCCCGGCTCGGCATCGAGCCAAGCGCGGAGGGCGTCGGAAAGCTCGAGCTCGGGATCTTCGTAGAGGAAGAACACGGGCGACAGGTTGGCGCGGGAGGCGCGCAGCATCTTCAGGCGATCGGCCTTGGGCCCGGATAGCGTTCGCTCGTGGGGGCGGATGATGCGCCGGTCATAGTCCTCGAGGCGAACCAGGCCGAAAAAACCGTCGCGCGTGGAAAGATCGGACGCCTCGTCCGCTGCCGCCCCTGGATCCCGAAAGCGCTGCCGGAGCCCGTAGAGACAGGGCTGGGGGTCGAGACGCAGAGCGCCGTCGTCGCGCCACGCCTGCAGCGTCTCGGCCACGTAGCGATAGTCAGTCGTGCCCTCGTCCTCGACGCGCCGCGTGAGCTCGAGGCGAATCGCGTTGTGGGGGTCGAGCGCATAGAAGAGCTCCCGCTCGCGCGGGCTCACGACGTCATAGGGCGGGACCAGGACACGGCCGAGTTCGACGCGCTTGGGGTCGTAGCGCAGCGCCCGAAAGGCGCGGAGCTTGCTCACCGCGGCTCCGCCCGCAACCAGGGTGCGAGGTCGGCGGCCAAGGGGCCGCGGCGCACCAACGCGGGGTGCGGCCCGGTGAGATCGAGGACTGTGCTGGGGGACTCGCCGCCGGCATCGGGTCCGGCTTCGAGCAGCAGAGGCTCCCCGATGCCGCTTCCACAAAGCTTCGCCGCCTCCACCCGCGACACGGCCGGGGGCTCGCTGGAGCGGTTCAAGGAGGTGGCGGTGAGCGGCCCCCTGCCCGTCCGTTCGAGCCGCGCCGTAAGCTCGCTCGCGACCGGATGCGCGGAGCAGCGCACCCCCAGGCCGCCGTCAGCGCGGGCCACCCCGGGAGCCAGCCGGGCATGGCTCGGGAGTACCAACGTGAGCGGGCCCGGCCAGAACGCCTCGGCGAGCTCACGGGCCAGCGGGCAGACCGACACGCCCAGTTTCTCGAGGGCCACCAGGCCCGTCACCAGAACGGGCAGCGCCTTGTCCGCGGGGCGCCCCTTGAAATGTCGCAGGCGATCGATGGCGAGCGCGGAGCGCGCGTCGGCTCCGAGGCCCCAGACCGTCTCGGTCGGGTAGGCCACGAGGTCTCCCTGCGTGAGGCGCGCCACCGCGCGCTCCAGGGCACCGATCAAGATGGGAGGGCCCTCGCGGCGATGTCGCCGCGCAGCTGCATCCCGTCGAAGCGGATCTCCCGACAGGCCGCGTAGGCCCGGCGGCGGGCCTCCGCCACGTCCGCCCCCCGCGCGGTGACTCCGAGCACGCGACCGCCACTCGTTTCAAAGCCTCCATCGCGCCGCCGCGTGCCGGCGTGGAACGCCACCACGTCCGGTCGGTCGGCAAGCCCTTCGAGCCCCCGAATCGCCTTGCCGGTCTCGTAGTCGCGGGGATAGCCGCCCGAAGCCAACACCACGCAGACCGCCGCGTCGCGAAACTCGGGCGCCGCGGCCGTCTCGAGCCGGCCGCGGGCCGCGGCGTCGAGCAAGGGGAGCAGATCCCCGTCCATCCGGAGCACCAGCGGCTGGGTCTCGGGGTCGCCAAAACGAACGTTGAACTCGATCACGCGCGGCGCCCCCGAAGCGTCGATCATGAGACCCACGTAGAGCACGCCGACGAAGGGATGTCCGGCATCGGCCATGCCGCGGACGGTCGGGTACACGATGGTCTCGAGAACGCGTTTTTCCACCGCTTCGGTAAAGATCGGCGCAGGCGAATACGCGCCCATGCCGCCGGTGTTCTCGCCGCGATCCTCGTCGAGGGCGCGTTTGTGATCTTGCGCCGCCGCGAGCGGCACCACCGTCTCGCCGTCGGTCACAACGTAGTACGAGGCCTCTTCGCCGGTGAGCCGCTCTTCAATCACCACCCGCGCGCCCGCCTCGCCGAAGCGACGCGCCTCCATCATCTCGGCCAGCGCGGCCAGGGCCTGTTCGGGTCCATCGCAAACCGCGACACCCTTGCCCGCCGCCAGACCGTCCGCCTTGACGACACACGGCCCGCCGAGCGAACGGACGTAGCGCTGCGCGTCGGGGAGCGCATCGAACACTTCGAAGGCCGCGGTGGGGATGCCGCAGCGTTTCATAAACGCCTTGGCGAAGGCCTTGCTCGCTTCGAGCTGGGCCGCCGCCGCGCTGGGCCCAAAGCACGCAATGCCCGCGGCGCCCAGTTGGTCGGCCACCCCCGCGGCGAGCGGAGCTTCGGGGCCCACCACCACCAGATCGACGGCCTCGCGGCGGGCGAGCGCTCGTACGGCATCGACATCGTCCGCGGCGACCTCGGGCACGCAGCGAGCGAGGGCGCCGAGCGCGTCGCTTCCGGGCGCCACCAGGAGCGCCTCCCGGGCGCCGCCCGGACCGGGCGCGCCGAGGAGGGCACTCTGGGCGATCTTCCAAGCGAGGGCGTGCTCGCGCCCGCCCGATCCAAGGAGCAGAACCCGCATCCCGGACCCCGACCTAGTGCCGGAAGTGGCGCGTGCCCGTGAAGAGCATCGCGATCCCGAGGCGATCGGCCGCTTCCACCACCTGCGCGTCCCGCGTCGACCCGCCGGGCTGGACGACGGCGGTCGCGCCGGCTTCGACGGCGATTTCGAGACCGTCGGGGAAAGGGAAGAAGGCGTCGCTGGCCAGCACCGAACCGCCGAGGTCGTTGCCGACCCGAGCCGCCTTGTCGCGTGCGATCCAGACCGCATCGACGCGCGACGTCTGTCCGCCGCCGATGGCCAATGTGCGCTCGGGCCCGGCGAAGACGACCGCGTTGCTCTTGACGTGCTTCACCACCTTCCAACCGAATGCCAACGCGCGCAACTCGTCCTCGGTGGGTTTGCGCGCCGTGGCGACCTGCGTCTGGGCGAGATCCTCGAGGGCGCTGTCGGGCGCCTGCAACAGGAGCCCGCCGAACACCCGCTTCCAGTCGGGCTCGCTGCGGTCGAGCCGCTCCGGCCGATATCGCAGCAGGCGTCGGTTCTTCTTCTTGCGGAGCAGCGCCAGGGCATCCTCGCTGAACTCGGGCGCGATCAACACCTCGGTAAAGATCTCGTCGACGGCCGCGGCCATCGCGATGTCGAAGGCGACGTTGCTCACGATGATGCCACCGAAGGGTGAATCGGGGTCCGTCGCGAAGGCGTTTCGATAGGCCTCGGCGGGGTTCGCACCGAGGCCTACCCCACACGGCGTATTGTGTTTCAGGATCCCCACCGCGACGCCCTCCTCGGCGGGGAAGTCGAGGATCAGCTGCAGCGCCGCCTGGGTGTCGACGACGTTGTTGAACGAGAGCTCTTTGCCGTGCAGCGTTTCGACGGCCTCCAGGAACGTCCCGTAAAGCGCGGCGCCCTGATGCGGGTTCTCGCCATAGCGCAGCGACGCCACGCGGGGCAGATCGATCTCGAGCCGCGCGGGAAACTCGTCCCCCTGCTCCTGCTGTTGGGCGAGATAGGCATGGATGGCGGCGTCGTACTGAGCGGTGCGTGCGAAGGCCTTCCCCGCCAGGCGCTCGCGGGTCGCGGCGCCGAGCGCGCCGCCCGCCTGCCGGAGCTCGTCGAGAATCGCGGGATAGTCGGCGGGGTCAACCACCACGCCGACGTACGCGTGGTTCTTGGCCGCCGAGCGAATCATCGAGGGGCCGCCGATATCGATCTTCTCGATCGCCTCCGCGAGCGTCGTCCCCGGCTTCGCGACGGTGGCTTCAAACGGGTAGAGGTTCACCACCACGAGATCGATGGCGGCGAGGTCCTGCGCCGCCATGTCCCGGCGATCGCCTTCGTGGTCGCGCCGCGCCAAGATGCCGCCGTGGATCCGCGGGTGCAGCGTCTTCACGCGCCCACCGAGCATCTCCGGACTCCCGGTGAGCGCGGCGACGTCCCGAACGGCGAGGCCGGCCTCGCGCAACACCGTGGCGGTTCCGCCCGAGGCGATCAACTCGGCGCCGAGCTCCGCCAGGCCGCGGCCGAACTCGATGAGGCCGGTCTTGTCAGAGACCGAAAGCAGTGCGCGCAGGGCGGGTTGCGAGCCCGGAGGCCGGGAAGCTTGGGGGGACATCGTGCTCTCCGCTGTGAGCGGGCGGGGGGCCCGGGTTGAATGCCGCGGGGGCGCGCATGGGACTTGGGGGGACGACCGGAGGGTCGCAAACCTCTCCGCTTCCGTCGACCGAAAGCGGGGCTTCTGCCGACTACTCGAGGTAGCGACGCGGGACGCGGGCGCCGACGCGCACGAGGAGCTCGTAGGCAATCGTGCCCGCGCGGCGCGCCACCTCCTCGACCGGCAGTCGCACCTCCGGAGAGCCTCCGAATAGAAACGCCGTGTCGCCGACCTCAGCATCGCCCTCGCCCACCCAGACCGTCGTGTAGTCCATCGAGACGCGACCGGCGATCGGGACGCGACAGCCGCGCAACAGGAAACCGCCTTCGCCGGCGAGCGACCACGGCACACCGTCGGCGTACCCCAAGGTGACGGTCGCGAGCGTTCCTTCCGCCGGTGCCTTCCACGAGCCTCCGTAGCCCACGCGTTCGCCGGCGCGTACCCGGCGCACCGCGGCCACGCGGCCCGACACGCTCATCACGGGGCGAAGGACCTCGCTCGCGAGATGCGGCGCGGGCGATACGCCGTACAGCATGAGGCCGAGCCGGACGGCGTTGCCGGGCAATCCTGAAAGAACGCCCTTGGCGGCCGCGATCAGCCCCGCCGAATTTGCGACGTGGAGATGGGGCGGGAGCCCTCCCTGTGCCTCGAGCCTTTCGAACAGCGTCTGAATAGCCGCCCACTGCTCGCGCGTCGGGTCGGGATCGATCTCGTCGGCGCGCGCCAGGTGCGTCATCACCCCGCGCAGGGCCACCTCCGGACTCTCGAGGCAACGCCCCAAGAAGCGGGCGGCGTGCGCGAAGGGGACGCCCATGCGACGCATCCCGGTATCCACTTCGACGTGGATCGGGATCCGGATCGCCGAGCGGTGGGCCTCGCGGATCAACACCTCGAGCTGCCCTTCATCGTGGACGACCGGGGTGAGCCGCCGCTCGACCGCCAGGGCGGCCTCGGCCGAGTCCTGAACGCCGGCCAGAACCAGAATCGGCGCCTCGATTCCGGCTTCCCGCAGGCCGACCCCTTCCTCGAGCGAGAACACCGCCAGGCGCCGCGCGCCAATGCGCAGCAAACGCTCCGCCACGCGCTCGGCGCCGTGCCCGTAGGCGTCGGCCTTCACGACGGCGAAGATCTCGCGCTCTCCCGCCATCTGCCGGGCGAGCGCAAAGTTGTGGGCCAGGGCACCAAGATCGATTTGTGCAAGGTTGGGGCTCGCCACGGGCATCCTCGCGCTGGGGTCGGCTTTTTCTTCGGCCCCCTCTTCTTCGGCTAGCTGCGTGCGCGCTTTGACCCCCGTGGGCGCCTCGGGTAGTTTCGAGAAAGCGGGTCCGCGATGGTTCCGCCACAAGCGCGACGCCCAACCATGTCCTCGCTCAAGTACTTTCAAGGAGGTTCCGGGGAGCAGTCCCCGGAGCCTCTCGACGTCCCGGCCGAACTCGTTGTGATTGATCTAAACGGGGAGAGACAAGCGATCCCCGCATCGAGCTCGGTGGAGACGCTGCTGGCGCGGCTCGGCCTCGAAGCACCCCGGGTGGCCGTGGCCATCAACCGTGCCGTGGTTCCGCGCTCCGCCTACCCCACCCATGCCCTCCACGAAGGCGACCGGGTGGAGATCCTCGAAGCCGTTGGAGGAGGCTAAGGCCGGTATGTCCACCGCCTATACCCTTGGATCGCACACGTTTCACTCGCGCCTGATCGTCGGAAGCGGAAAATACGCGTCGCTCGAGGAAACCCGCCGCTGCACGGTCGCGAGCGGTGCCGACATGATCACCGTTGCGCTCCGGCGCGTCGACTTGAACGCGCCCCGCGGTGAACGCTTGCTCGACGCCATACCCGAGGGTGTCATGGTCCTTCCCAACACCGCCGGGTGTTACAACGTGGAAGATGCCGTCACCACGGCCCGACTCGGGCGCGAACTGCTCGGCCACGGCTTGGTGAAGCTTGAAGTGATCGGCGACGAACGCACGCTCTTCCCCGATGTTCCCCGAACGATCGAGGCCGCCGAGATCCTGGTGCGCGAGGGCTTCGAGGTGCTCCCCTACATCACCGACGATCCGGTGGCGTGTCAGCGCCTCGCGGCTCTCGGCTGCCCGGCGGTCATGCCGCTGGCGGCGCCGATCGGTTCCGGGCTCGGGATCCGCAACCCCGCCAACCTGCGTATCATCCTCGAAACGGTCGAGGTCCCCGTCGTCGTAGACGCCGGTGTCGGAACCGCGAGTGACGCCGCGGTCGCGATGGAGCTCGGCGCCACAGCGGTGTTGATGAACACGGCGATCGCCGGCGCCAAGGATCCGGAGGCGATGGCACGCGCCATGAAGCTCGCAGTCGAAGCCGGCCGGCTCGCGTACGAAGCGGGTCGCATCCCGCGCCGCCTCTACGCCACCGCGTCGAGTCCCTTGGACGGGCTCGCCCGTTTCTGAGCGAACGCGGCCACTCTTGTGTCTGGTCACGGACGCGGGCCGGAATCCGACCGCCCGACTCGCAGCGCTGCGCGCCGCCTGGGAGAGTGGCGTCGACTGGATCCAGCTCCGTGACCGCAGCTTGGAAGGGGGTGCGTTGCTCGAGTTTGCCGACGCCATCCTGTGCATGATGGGGGTTGTGATGAGCCCCCCGTCGAGCGAGAGCGCGGCCGAGCTACCTCGCTTGTGGATCAACCGGCGAGCCGACGTGGCCCTCGCGTGCGGTGCCGCGGGCGTGCACGTGGGCTTCGACGGCCCGCCACTGCCCGCGCTCCAGCGGCTCGGGCTGAGCGCCGGCGTTTCGGCGCACAGCGCGGCCGAGGTCCAGGACGCCGCCCGGGCGGGCGCCGCGTATGCGCAGCTGGCGCCGATCTATCCGCCTCTGTCGAAACCGTTGGAGCGGCCGCCGCTGGGTGCCACAGCGTTGCGCCCCGCGCAAAACGCCGGCATCCCCGTCCTGGCGCAAGGCGGCATCGACGTCGACCGCGTCGCCGAAGTGCTGGCGGCGGGAGCGAGCGGGGTGGCGGTAACGGGTTGCGTTCTGGGGGCCCCCGACCCGGGTGCGGCCACCCGCGCGCTGCGCCACGCCCTCGACCGGGCGGAAAGCGCCGCGGCCGCTGCGGAAGGCGCG
>CAZTOE010000091.1:0-15620 GCA_964615045.1 uncultured Spirochaetales bacterium | reverse complement strand
GAGGAGCACCTCGAGCCACGGCTGGGCGCTTCGGGTCCAGATATGTGCGATCGGACGCAGCCAGGTGGTGTCATCGAGGGTCCCGGGATCGAGGACGGCCAACCCGGGGACGCTGGACGGGCCCCAGAGGCGCGTGCTGCAGCGACTGCAGAAGAGGGATCGCTTGAGGCGGCCATCGGGCATTTCCACCGAGTATTCGTGGGGCCGTCCGCGGGCGACCCGAAGGGCTTCGCGCCGCGCGATCAAAGAGAGGGCGAAGCTTGTACCTGTCTGGCGCTGGCAGTCGGTGCAATGGCACGCGTAGAGGGTGATGGGATCCTCGCCGAGGCTGTACTCGAGGTCGCCGCAGAGGCACCTGCCGTGCTGAGGGAAGACGACCATTGCACTCTCAGGTGAAGTCGCGGCGGACCGACCCCCGGGTCACGCCGCCGAACGGATGGTGCTCTCGGCTGCGAGCCACGGCGCCTCCGCGGCTCGAAGGGCCCAGGTTTCGATGCCAGATGCTACCAGAGGTCAATTGGAACGCGCTGCGGGGCGTCGGCGCTGCAAGCGCCCTGCTAGCGGCGCCCCACGGAGGTTCTATTCGAGCGAGCGCTGCACGATATCGAGGACTTCGGACCCGTTCGGTCGGCCACGGGCTCCAAACAGGTTGAACAGCGTCTCGGTCTGCCGCCATTCGTAGACCAGATCCTTGCCCTTCCACACGAGAAGTGCGGGCTGCAGAAACGACGGCTTCGGATAGCGTCGGATTTCTGGGTGCAACGGCCACGCGCTGTAGTAGGCCTTGGGCGTGGCCAGGGGGAGATCCAGGCTCTCGGCCGAAATCAGCTCCGGATCGGACAGCATCTTGAAGGGAAGATCGTTCTCGGCGACGAGCTTCTTCAATTCCGCCGGCGAGTCGGCGGCGACGCCATACAGGACCGCGCCGATGTCGGCGAATCGGCTGGCGCGTGCGCGAAGCTCCCTCCAGGAGCCGACGCAGAAGGGTCACCAGCGCCCGCGGAATGGGAGCAGAACGGTCCCCGCGTTTCTCTCCAGCGCGCCGGCGAGGCTGAACGGGTTGCCGTCGTGATCCATGAGTTCGAGGTCGAGCGACATCGTGTGCCCTCTCGTGGTCGGGTCTGTGGGAATCTAGCAACCCGGGTCGCGGCGCAGCCCATGAGGCCTGGCATGAACCCTTCGGCCCAGGCTAGTCCCTCGCCGCTCGCTTCGGTAGCTTGTCGCCATGGGCACGCTTCCGAAGGGACAGCGGGCGATCGACGACTTTCCGCGCTTCGGACTCCAGCAGTTCCAGTACCGCTTCCCGGACCAGATCGAACGCGTCGCATTCGAGGTCGGCGGCGACGTCGAGAAGCCGCTCATGGTCGAGGAGCGCTTCCGTCGATTGCCGCGCACGCAGCAGGTGAGTGACCTCCATTGCGTGACGACCTGGTCGAAATGCGGGCTTGAATGGTCCGGGGTTCGGTTCCGGGATTTCTACGAGCGGCTGGTCGTTCCCGAAGCGCGGCCGCAAGCGGATGCTCGCCTCGTCGTGTTTCGGGGACAGGACGGAAACCGTGCGAGCCTGCCGCTCGAAGACCTGCTGGCCGACGACGTGCTGCTCGCCGACACCCTCGACGGCCAACCGCTCTCGATCGCCCACGGAGCGCCCGTGCGACTCGTGGCTCCCGGCCACTACGGGTACAAGAACATCAAACACCTGCGGGCGATCGAGTTCTGGCGCGACGCGCGCCACTATCGCTATCCGGCGCCCAGCTTTCTAGACCATCCGCGAGCGCGCGTCGATCACGAAGAGAGAGCGGTCGGTCTCCCGAATTGGCTCGTACGACCGGTCTACCGACTCGTGATTCCCCCCACTCGCTGGGTATCTCGCATCTTCCTCGAACGACACCTGAGGAAGCGCGATGGCTGATCGCCGCGCATGCCCCGATGTAAGGTATCCGTGTGCCACGGCATTGCTTCACCTGGGGCGAGGACGATCCTGCGAATCAACAGAGCTTCACGAGAATCGATGCGCCCATGCCGCCCAACGGATCGACGCGCCGCTATTCCTCGACAGGCTGTGCGAACGTCCATCGGTGCCCACCGGGATCACTCGCTGTGTACTGGCGATTGCCACCGAAATGAACGTGCGGCTCTGCCCAGATGCGAGCGCCCGCTTCCTTGGCTCGGGCGTAGTGGGCATCAACGTCGTCTACATAGACGTAGATCATGGTCGAGACGAACTCGGGATCCGGGACGGCGCGGGTACCGAAAGGCGCCATCCCTGGTCCCACGAGGATGACCCCGGTCCCGGTCCTCACCTTCGCGGTTAGCACCCGGCCATCGTCGGGACTGCGGAAGGCGAACTCGATCTCGAAGCCGAAGGCGTTCTCCATGAACGCGATGGCGGCTCCGGCGTCCTGGTAGTACAGGTAGGGAACGATCTGGGCCATGTCGTCGGGCGGATTCCGGGACAACATCTCTCCCTTGCGTTCTCGCCGGATGGAGGGCGTGCTCACCCGAGAAGCGTGGGCACGTTTCCCCTCGGATCGCGGAGATGCGCGAGCGTTCCACCCCACGCCTCGGCTCGCTCGGCTGCGGCGTGAGGCGAGCCGTGGGACGAGCATGCCTACCCGCTGGCGGTAGGAGGCGTAGGGGTCGCCGAAATGGGCGAGGAGCATATGTTCCTCGGAGCGCATGTAGATCAAGTACGCCGGTAGCACGTAGAGGACTGTGAGCCCCAGAATCGGGGCGCTCGTGAAGGCCATGGAAAGTGAAATCCAGATGAACAGAGCACCCGTATAGAGAGGGTGCCGGAGGCAGCCGTAAGGACCAGCGGTCACGACCTTCTGCTCAGGCAGAATGTAGTGCCCTGGCGACACAGTCGGGAAAGAGCGGACGGCCCAAGCGATGAGGCCCCAGCCAGCGATAGCAAGGAAGAGCCCAAGCAAGGCGGCCAGTGCCGCCTCCCAGGATGGCGCAGTCGCTGGTAGCGAGACCAGCAGGAGGATGGCGACGATGCCAAGGAGAGGGGGCTCTGGCTCCGTGCAGAGATCCCGCCAGGTGGTCGGCTTTGCGGCGGCTCGCCTTCGATAGCTCAGCTGGCGAACCTTGAGCAGCAGGATTCCGATCGAGCGAATCAGCGCTGCGCCGGCGACCAGCGCGAGCACGATCTGATAGGTCGTCGCGCTCACAGGACCATTCTCGTTCGAGCCGCCCCACGGACCTGCGGCTCAGCTGCGCCCAACAGCGCTGACCGCCAACGCTGGGGAGCGACGGCCGCTGCCAGAAGGTACCACGGGTCGATTCGAGCGCGCTGCCGGGCGGCAGCTGCAACCGCTCGCTAGAGGTCGGGCGCGCTGGGAGGCGGCACCACGTGATCGGCGTGGGGCGCGCGCCCTCGACGCTCCGAACGCTGGTGGCTCAGGATGAACTCCGCTTCGGGGTGATGCGATCGATGCACCGTCTCGATGAACGCAGCGTGATCGTACGGTACGCGGCGATGGTGAGTGGACATCCCGCGTTCCGAGGAGTCGATGATCACGTAGCTTGCCCGAAGGTCCGGCGCGACAGGGTTGCTGACGCAGCCTAGGTTGATGATGGTGGTGCCGCCAATGTGGCGAAGGAGGGGCTCGTGCGTGTGGCCGACGCATACTACGTCCGCCGCACATCCCTCGAAGAGGGCCGCGAGCTCGGCATCGCTCCGACCCGGGTGGACTCCTTCGCCGTCGTCGGATCCGGGTGAGGCGTGGACCGCGAGGAGCCCAGTGCCGCCTTCGAGCGGGATCATGACCTCGATCGGAAGGTTGCTGAGCCACTCGAACCATCCTGCCGAACTGACGAAGCCGCGAGTCCAGGCAAAGGACGCCTTGACGCGAGCATGGAGGTCGATGAGCGTCGGGTCCGCCTGGGCTTGGGAGAGCGTCGGGGCCGGGCCTTCTCCAGTCACGATATAGCGATCGGTGTTCCCGCGAACGATTGTGATGTTCTCGAGCTCGGCGAGCGCTTCCAGAACCGACACGGGTTCGGGTCCGATCGCCGCGAGATCCCCTACGGCGCAGAAGGCATCGACACCGAAGCGCCTCGCGTCCTCGATGACCGCATCGAGGGCGATTCGGTTTCCGTGGATGTCCGATAGCAACGCGACTCTCATGTTCCGCCGACTGACGAATCGGAGTTCAGCGGCCAGCAACAGCGCTGGCCGGGCCCGACCCTGCCCCGGAAGTATGCCGCTAATCGGCAATGAAGCGAGAGAACCGCGCTGTTGCTGCTCCGTCGAAACGACTTGTCAGGCATTACGTCCTCGGTCCGCTGCGGCCGTGGGCGCTGCCTCAGGCGGCACGGGATTCTTGAGTTCGCGCTCCCGAACGATGTGGTAGCCCCCCGACAAGTAGTTCGGAAGCGCATTGGGGTGATCGTCCGTGGCAGTGTGAAGCCAGACCATGCGTGCTCCGGTTGCGAACGCGCGTCTGGTCGCAGCAGTAAGCAGGTCACGACCGAGGCCCCGACCCCGATAGGGCGAAAGGAGGCCGAAGCCCTCGAGCTTGACGCCCCGATCCAATCGGGTGAGCTCGAAACATCCGGCATCCTGTCCGGACACCAATGCGATCCAGAACGTGACGGTCGGCTGCTGGACGTGCTTGCGCCATCGCTCGTGATCCCAGCGATGGCGCTCGGTCCAGAACCCGGCCCCTACGTCTGACCAGAGGCGCTTGCACCGAGCCACATCGCCTTCGGTCGCAGGGAGCAACTCCAGGTCGTCCGTCCCAGACACCCTTTCCTGGAACGTATCCGGGGTGCACTCGAGCGTGAAGCTGAGGTGACGCATGGCGTAGCGCCCAACGAATCGGGCCCTCAGCTGCGTGGCACGGGCCGCCGACGGCCGCTGAGGCGCCCAAGGTTGACACCACAATGCTACCAGAACTTGATTGGAACGCGCTGTGCCGCGGCCGCTGCAGCGCCTCGTTGAACGGCGTGTTGCGTAGTTCTAGTTTGCGAGCGACCCGGGACGCAGTAGCACCGTGAGCGCCGCAACTGCGGGAAGTACCAGGGAGACCAAGGCCAGTCCTGAGTGGACGCGGGGACGCGCAAAGGTCGCGCCAACGACGCCGAATGCGAGGAACCCAAGCTGTACGAGTCGGAACGGGTGTGACCAAGGCATCTGGACGAGGACTGTCGTCGTGAACGCGATTGCCACGGCCCAGAAGATGATTCCCAGGAAGTACCTCCGGCGGACGCCGAAGTAGAAGTCTTGCCAGGAGTCGACTTGGGTCGGATCAGCGGGGACGAGTGTCGCTGCAAGGAAATAGACCAAGCCGGGACCGACGAGGGCAAGCAAGTACGTCGGAAATGTCCAGGTTATGGCACGGAAGGACCAGAAGGCCCAGAAACCTGCGGCGACGCGGAGAAGCTCGTGGAAGACAAGCGATAGATGCACCCAGTACCTGCGCCCCGGCGCGAGCGCGTATGGAATCCCGCCGACGAGCCTTACCGCGGCGAACGAGAAGAGCAGCGAGAAGGCAATCGCAAGATACTCGAAGTGCGCCATGATCCATTGCTCCGGACGCCGCCCGATGGACTGGGCGCTCCGCTGCGCCCGAGAGCGGTGACCGTCAGCGCCGCGGCACGGCGCCCGCCGCCAGAACGGTACCACGGATCGGTCGGAGCCCGCTTGATGAACCAGGCATAGAAGGGCGGCGTGCTGTCACCCATGAGGGACGCCAGAGGTAGTCGTAGCCCTGGGCTTCGAGCAGCGGCGCGATCCGCCGCCTTGTCTCCTCGAGGTCCGCGACTTCGACCAGGATGTCGATGATCGGCTTGGCAGCGAGGCCAGGGACAGCCGTGCTGCCAAAGTGTTCGATTCTCTTGACGAGGTCACGAGGCAGACACGACCGAAGGTGGTCTCGCTCTTCTTCGAACAGCCTCGGCCAAATCGGGTCGTACGGCACGACCGCTACGTGCTCTTGCACAACGCGCGCAATCTTCTGGTCGAGTGTCTCGCCGTCCACTTCGTGCCGCCCAAAAGATCGGCGGTGCAGCCGCGCCCGACAGCGCCTACCAACAACGCTGGGACACGACGCCCGCCGTCGGAACGGTACCACGGATCGACTGGAGCGAGCGGGTCGGTGTCCGTTGCAACGGCTTTGCAGTCGGCAGAAAAGCTGCGGGACTGGAAGCTGGAGCCCGCCGTGTTAGTCGTCGGGAGACGAATGGACACCCATGATGGACGACGCAACGCGGAGGAACATGCCCGCCGCAACCGCGAGCTCAACCACCAGGGCGACGCCGTACGCGGGAATCAGAGGGAGGGCGCCCACAAGTCCCGATACGAGGAGACCGAGGGTAACCGCTAGACTGACATACCCGGTGGCCCGGTACCCCAGGGTCGGCCGGTACTCTGGAAGCTGGCGGAGACGTCGGAGCGGCAACCAGAACAGGAGGGGAGCCGAAGCCGCGAAGAGCACTCCGGAAACTCCCCAGACGATGCCCGATGGAAGCTCGAAGTGTGTGAGCGAGACGGGGAAGAGCGAGAGGATCATCAGTGAGAGGCTCCGCTCGAGCATTCCCCGGAGGCGGCCAGCATCGACCGCAGCCGACTCGGCCCCAGATCGCCTACCGATCAGCGATGCGAGGCTTCCGAAGCCCGCCAGGGCAACCGAGAGCTCCGCGATGGTAAGGAAGAACTCTGTGTCCAGACTCGACTCCCGGCGCCGAACGGACTGGCGGTTCAGCTGCGCCCAAGTGCGCTGACCGCGAAAGCTGGGCCACTGTGTCGGCCGCCAGAACGGTACCATGTGTCGATTGGAACGGGCTGTTGAGCGTGAGTTGCAACCCGTGGTTGGGTAGCAGGCCCTGCAGCTAGCTAGCTCAGCTCGGCCCCCTTGCTCGAGCACATCTCCGTGCCCGGGAATGACGCGCCTGAAGTCCCACCGAAGCACCCGCTCGACCGAACTCCGCAAGGCGACGCGATCAGAGACCGCGAGCCGATAGATCAAGGGACTCGGCCCGAAACGCCTCCACATGCCGTTGGCCCGGAGCCGGCGAATGGAGGATGAGCTGCCCGTTGGCCAACCGGATCACGGTCATTCGAACCGGTATGGGAACCAGGCCGCCCAGCCAGGCGAGGTGGTACTCCTTGCTCCAGAGGTCCGTGTCGTGCTGCACCAGTAACGGAGTCCAGTCCTCCTGCTGCCCAACGGAGCGGGCGCTCGGCTGCCGCCCCTGCCGCCGATGGCGGCCCGAAGCGTCCAAGGTTCAATAGCAGACACTACAAAACGTCGATGGGATCGGGTTCTGGCCCGGTCGGCTGCAGCGCCTTGTCAGGCGGCAGCCAGGCTCGCTGCCAGCGAAGCGCGAGTGCGATAGAGCCAATACGAGACTGCCAGGAGCGCCGCGCAGGAGATCGCCGGAAGTGTCTGAATGAACGTGTCGCCGCTCGCTGTGTGGGAAATGATGGCGCCTCCGAAATCGAAGGCAAACCCCGCATACACCCACTCCCTGAGGTGCGGGAATCGCGGGACCAGCAAGAGAGGAGCTCCCACCAGTTTCGCACTCCCGAGAAGGGTGAGCAGGTAGTCCGGATAGCCAAGGCGGCGAGCCGCTTCGAGGAGCTCCGGTGCGTGGCGCAGCTCCTGAACGCCGGCGAGCATCATCCCGGCCGCCAGCAACGAAGTGGTGATCCAATACGGTTTCTGGCTCATTCACGATCTTCTGAGAGCTGCCCAACGGATCGGGCTTCAGCGGCGCCAGCGAGCGCTGACCGGCCTCGCCGAAGCCACGTAGCTGAGTGCCAGAAGGCTACCAGACCGCAGACCGCTCAGCTGGCTAGTGTCAGTTCCGAGCACGTGTTAGGCGGCGGGCGCCTTCTCCTGAGTGATTTCCTGCCATTCGCGTAGGAATACACCGGGATCGGCCTCCGGTACATCTGCGATCATCGCATCAATGTGGGCAACGAAGGGCGGTGAAAACACCGATCGGCTCTGCCGCCACCAGACGCGGAATCCTGGGAACGCGAGGAACTGTGTTGATATCGATCGCTGATATGCGGCGTAGGTCTCGGGGTCGAGGACTCCCTGGCGCATCTGGTAGTACTGATTCTCGAACGCCAGGAACATGGCCCTGCAGACGAAGAAGAACTGTGTGTAGTGGAGCGGTCTGATATCCCGGTTGGCTGCCATGCCAGCGACGTACGCCTGCGCCGTGCCCGGTTCCGCCAGCCTGAAGAACATGGAGTTCCAGAGCTCCGTATTGTGGTGAAGGGTAGAGCCTCTGACCGTCCGAGTGTTCTGGCGTATCTGCACCGCCAAGTAGACAAGGGAAGCAACGACGGCGATTCCACCGAGAAGCTCTCCTACATCTGCGAGTTGCGAGAGGGTCATCGGACCGCCTGGCGGGTATCCCGCCGCCTAACCGATCAAGCGCTCAGCTGCGCCAAGGGCGCTGACCGCCAGCGCTAGAGCAACCGAGCTCGCGGCCAGATTGTACCACGGCTGATTGGAGCGTGGCCCTTGGGGTAGGCTGCAGCGCCTCCTTTGAGCGGCGCGCATGCTACTCGCTGTGGGGCACCAGAAGAAGTACGAAGTGCAAGGCTGCGAGGGCCAGGAAGTACATGAGGCCAAGCAGATAGACGAAGAATTCGTAGCTCGAGAGGAGCCCGAGTGCGGCTCCCGCTTGCGCGGCGACGATGGCCAAGGAAACCGGAGCAAGTGCAGCCGTCAGCCAACGCTCTTCCGGGGGCCATTGCGATGGCGCCAGGCGCGAGACACGGAGATACAACACCAGGGCTCCTCCGAGGTGAAGAAGACCCTGAAAAGAATTGCTAACGCGCCATACGGTGTCTTGAGATAGGCGGAGCGCCAGAAGCAGCACGGGCAGTAGTGAGAGGAAGAGAACTCCGAGGCTCGTCTCGAGGAGCATGCGCAGCCGGAGGAGCTCGAGTGGGCTCCACTCGCCGCCAGCACGACGGCCCAGGACCGCAACGATCCCCGTGAACCCCGCGAGGGCGACCGCTACCTCTGCAAGCGTACGAAGGGTTTCGCTCTCTTCTATCATTCGCCTGTCTACGACTCGCAGCGCCTAACGGACCGGCGGTTCAGACTCTGATTGGAACGCGCTGTGCCTCGTCAGCTGCAACGCCTGGTTAGGCGTCGTGTGCTCTAGTACTGGAAGGTGAGGCTGTGGATCTCGATGCTTCGGCTCGAGCCGAAGGGAGAGGCCCCTTCTAGCGCGATGGACAACTCGAACCGTCCGAGTAGCTGGAAGCCCTTACGGTGAAAGAAGCGGATTGCTTCGAGGTTTCGCGCAACCGGTCGGACGTTGACGTACTTGACGCCCAGCCTCTTGGACTCCGAGATAGACCGCTCCGCCAAAAGTGCGCCTACTCCTCGGTTGCGGTGCTTCGGATCGACGACGATCGGCTCGAGCTCGGATTCCCGTTCGTGGATGAGCAGCCCGCATAGCCCGAGAAGGTGATCCGCGTCTTCTGCAACCCAGAGCTTGTGCAGCTCTGGGCCTTTGAGATAGCTGTCGAATTCGGTCCCAGGATCAGGGCCCCCAAGCGTTGGATCATCGTAGATGTCGCGATGGCGCTGCGTCAAGCTGCGCCAGAGTTCGCGACAACGATCGAGGTCTCCCGGGTCGTATTCTCGTATTGAGGCCGACACGGTTCCTCCTTGCGCCGCCCAACGAATCCGGCGCTCGTCTGGCCGCCAGCGCTGGGGCAGAAGTCCCCGTCGCGAGAACGGTACCACGGATCGATAGGAACGAGCTGTTGGTCGTCAGCTGCAACCGCTCATTGGACGGCGGGCGGACGGTCTGGCGCGCGGCTCAAGACGTATAGGAGAAAAACGAAGTTGAGCCCGGACACGAGCAAAAGCAGATATAGGCCAACGAGGAATCCACCCGCGCTCTGAGGAAGGCCGACACCGAGCGCATTCAGCACCTGGGAGATGAGGATCAAGAGCGAGCTGAGGTTCAGTGGAACGTCGAAGGCGAGGATTCTGGCGAGTACGCCATCGCGCTGCGCCCGCAGGATGTGAGGCATGAAGAACGCGAGGTTGCAGGCGGTCAAGACAGTGAGAAAGGCACTCGAAGCGGCCCAAGCAACGTTGTCGGATGCACCGAGGTAGTGCGGCAAGAAGGGAAACAGCGCAGTGAACACGACGCCAAGGCTACTCGCGATCATCACCCAGAAGGGGAACCAGACCTCTGGGTGTGTAGGGCGGATCTTGTCGCCCGCCAGCGCACCGACGATCCCGGCAAAGCCCGTGAGGGAAACCGCGATCTCGGCAACCGACTCCAGGGTGCTTTCCGCGTCCAAGCCCTTCCCACCGTCTAACGGACTGGCAGGTCAGCTGCGCCCGACAGCGCTGACCGCCAACGCTGGGGCAGTGTGCCCGCCGCCAGAACTGTACCACGGCTGGACCGAGGCGAGCTGTTGGGCGTCAGGGGCCACAAACGGAAGGCTACAGCCTGGTGGGTAGCTGGCGGCGTGCCACTTGGGCCGGCTGGCTGAAGCACAGGACATGGCCATCCGGATCCGTTGCTTCGACCTCGGTGTGGCCATAGAACGTTTCGTGGGGTTCTCAACGGATTTCGGCGCCACGACGCCGGAGCTCGTCAAAAGGCTCCCGCGCATCGGCAATCCAGAAGAGGACGCCCCACGCCACGGACTTGTAGGTGCAGTTGGGCCCGGGAGTCGGCTTGCTCTCTGCGTCCTGGAGCATCACCTGAACGCCGCCGCGGCCGACGAACGCCATTTCAAGCGGATCACCGAAGGATCCAACGACCTCGAATCCGAGCTGGTCCCGGTAGTAGGCAACCGAGACTTTGACATCGCGGACAACCAGCACAGGAGCTACTCGCCAATCCGCCACGTTCAAGGCCTCCCGTCACGCTGCCCAGCGGACCGGGCGCTCAGCTGCGTGGCACAGGCCGCCGACGCTCACTGAGGCACCCAAGGTTGACGCGAGAAGGTTACCAAGACCGATTGGAACGCGCTGTGCCATGTCAGCCGCAGCGCCTTGTTGGGCGACAACCCTCTCAAGGCCTCCGGCTCCAATAGGACCTCATCAGCTCGCGCGACCACTCGGGCTGGTACACCTCTTCGCGGGGGAGGAACTCACGCATTACGGGCTTGATGTCGAGCACTGGGGTGCCGTTTATGGCATCGAGCTCGAGAACGTAGAGCCGCAGTCCATGCCTCTTCGCGACGCGGCAGATGGTGCTTCCGATTCGATTGGGGCGATTCTTGCCACGCTGCGCGAAGATGCCGACAGCAGGCCAGTTGGGGTTGCTTCGGGGGTGGCGGGCCCCAAAAACAACCTTTGCCGGATCGACCCGGTGGAGGGCGAAGAGCACTTCGACGTGGGAAAACTCTTCGAGGCCGTCGAGCGCGTCTGGAGAGAAACGCTCATCCAGCACGATGCAGGACTGCTCTTCTCCCCAGTAGTCGTCCTCGACCTGAGTGCGCCTCGTCTCGACAAGGCCAATCGCTTCTAGCTCGATGGTTTCCATAGAACTCGATTCTCGCCGCCCAACGGACCGGCCCTCAGCTGCGCCGCGGGCGCTGACCGCCAACGACGCGGCGCCTGAGACCGACGCCAGACAGTACCACGCCCCGTTGTGGCCGTGCCCGAGGGGTCAGCTGCAGCGCCGTGTTAGTCGGAAGGCGATTCAAGGTCGTCAAGGAATGCGTTGGGGGAACGCTGTAGCTCGGTTGCCTCGGCCTGGGCCAACGACATGAAGAGGCCAGCCGCAGCGACGACCGCGAACGGGCCGGCGACAAAGGACGACCATGGTATGGATGCGGCGCCAACGAAATGGGCCAGGAAGAGCGCGCCCGAGACCATCCAACCAAGGAGCGCAAAGGCGAGAACGGCCGCCGGAATGGCCGCCCTCGTGGGCACCTCGATGGTGATGCGGCTGCCGGCTGCGCTGTCAGTGATCCTGCCGCGAGCTCTGGCCAGGGGAGGGCCTCGCCTAGGGCGTTTGAGCCACACCACCAGGTTGCGATCCGAGACGCGCCCCTCAATCCAGGGTTCGCGTTGATACTTGGGAGATAGCCAGACGCGCCCCGGTGGGGCGATCCGGTCGGAGAGTCGCGCTTCAACGTCCGCCGGCTCAAACGGCAGGTCTCGAATGAGAGTCGGCAAACGCCCTCCTCCGTCGCTTCCGCCCAACGGACCTGGCGCTCAGCTGCGAGCCACAGCGCCGCCGCGGCTCTATCGAAGCGACGAGGGTCGATTCCAGACTCTACCAGAGGTTGAACGAGGCGCGCTGTGGCTCGTCAGCTGCAGCCCCTTGGTGAGCGGCCGGCGGCCCCAGCTTGGTACTCGCGAATGATGCGGACAATGCTCTTGGAGTGAAGGAGTTCGTGACTCACGAGTCGGCGCAACGCTTTGCGGACGGACCACGACTCCTCACCGAATCCGTGGTCTACGCTTCGGACGCGACAGCGGTCGCGAGACGACTTGAGCTCCTCCAGGAATGCGACGGTCTCAGCACGACTCCGGGGTAGGAACTCGCGCCAATCTCTGCCAGCGTCTGCAGGAGGATGCGACGGAGCATGGCCGATGTTCATCGTGTAGTAGTGCGTCTCGCTATTCGCAATGTGCGCAAGATTTGCTCGGATCGAGCGCCAATTGGCCCAGGGAGCGAAGTGCTCGTACGGTGGATTCCAATCGATCGCGCCCTCGGGTGCTGCCTCGAGCTCCGCTACGAGGTCTTTGCGGGAACCGGCAAGGAGACGAACCGCGAGATCGATATCGGTCACTTCAGCTGGCTCGAGGTCGGGGGAAGAAGGATCTCGTCTCCCTTGAACCGGCCGACGATCTCCACATCGAAGGTCTTGATGTCAATCGGTATGTGGTGGCGGGACCGCCAGGCGGAATACTCGCACAACTTGGCCGGGAGTTTCTCGACGACCTCTGTCTCGGACCTGGCCCAGGTCGAGAAACCAAGGAGGTCAAGTCCGAGGGCTTCTACTCCGGGATTCCCGTCGTGCCCCCGATGCAGCCAGACGCGAAGTGTCACCATACGACCTCTCCGGCCGCCCAGCGGCCCGGTGCTCCCCTGCGCGGCCCAGCGGCCACTGAGCACCGGCCGAAGCAGACCCTACGCCGCCAGCCAGCTTGGCGCCACGATGCGCCGGCCCTGGACTGCGTCACGTGCAGGACCTCGTTGGGCGGCGGGCGGATCCGCGGCGGGGGGGTGGGGAGAAGAAGGCGCGGCCGTGCTCGATCTCTGTCGCCAGCCACCGCGCAAGCCCGAGGCGACAGGCCCACTCGACACGGTGGCTACGCCAATGAATGAGATCTACGCGGAAGAACGGATCGGCGCTGCCGGCCTGAGAGCGTGCCGACCGCGCGGCGGACTCCAAGTTGCGCGCAACGGATTGCCGCGATGCGATGCGCGTGAACCACGCGGAGAGGCAAGAGAGGGATGACGGAACCGATTTTCCCATGAAGACGAGCGAACTCACCATGCTGAACAGGAAGACGTCCGTCCGAGAGAAGCTTCCCATGACAAATGGTGCTTCGGCGAGGGTTGTGTCGAGGAACCCGTAGTGTTCATGAACAGCCTCGTCGAGTTGGGCTGGGAGGCCAGGCACGTCTTCGACCAGATCCGGCCGCCGAGTAGTAACCAAGTGAACCAGGAACTGCAGGGCGTCGCTGGTCGAGCAGGCTACATCCTCAAGTTGGCCATACGCCACATTCGCGATGGGATCGGCGGGGGCGAGCGCCGGTTCCGGATACTCGAGGTCCGCGAAGTCGCAGATGGACTGGGAGCCTGCAACTACCCCACGGCCAGTGTCGAGCACGGGCAGCTCGCCGGCGGGGCTGATCTCGAGCAAGAACGTGCGGTCCGCGCCAGTGGCGAGTTCCACGGCTTCGAGCCGCACGGATTTCTCATCGAGGTAGATCGCTGCGGTCCGGCAGAACGGACTGATCGGATTGACGTAGAGCTTCATCCCCACTTCCGCCGCCCAACGGACCGGGCGCTCAGCTGCGTGGCGCGGGCCGCCGACGGTCGCTGAGGCACCCAGGTTTGATGCCAAGAGGTTACCAGACTCCGATTGGAACCCGCTGTGCCACGTCAGCTGCGGCGCCTTGTTGGACGGCGGAAAAGCGCTGCGTCACGACGATCCGGGGCCGAGGACGGATGTTCGGAGACGCGGCATGGAAGACGTAGCAATGCGTGAGGATTACATCGCCCGGCTCTCCGGTGAGTTCGACAACCTCAACAGCAACCCCTTGGCAGGCCGCGCGCTCGCGCCTTTTCTGCCATTCTCGTGAACGCATTGGGCTGCGCCCGGGTCTGCCACGATGAGATGGCTATTCCTGCGTTCCGCTCGATCGGTTCCGTCGAGTCGAGTGCGAGGTCAAAAGCGGTAAGCCGAGGCAGCTCTTGGAAGTCGGTCTGCGCCTCGCCGATCCTCCGATCACCTCGCGCGATCTCCCGTTGCTCGAGGGTCGCAAGGGGGCAGTGAAGGACCACGAAGAACACGTCGTAGGAGGCAAGAAGAGCTACGAGCCGGTCCATCCACTCCCTGGATTCCACGATGTGCTCGACGATCAGGTTGTTGCCCGCTTCCGCGAGAGCCGGGAGGCAGCGATGGAAGCCATCGAAGAACGAGGGTCTCAGGACCGGCCAAGCAAACTCGCCCTCTCGGATCCGTTCCATTGGCAACGCGCCGCCCTCGCGAAGGACGTCGATCGAGAAGTGCAAGAATGGTTCTTCGAGGCGGCGCTGGAGGGCCCGAGAAAGCGTGCTCTTGCCGGAGCTCGATGCTCCGTGGATCAAGATGATCTTTCCGCGCTCCGTTGAGTCGGACAACGAGTTCTCCCGACCGCGCGGCCTGACGGACCTGGGCCTCAGCTGCGCCAGCCAGCTCTGACCGGCCTCACCGATGCCACGGACTCGAACGCCAGAAGGCTACCAGACCCGGAACACCCAACTGGCTAGTGTCAGCTGTAGCCCTTGTTGGGCGGCTCGCATGCCAGAAAAGCGGTATCAGATTGGCTGCTTTCGGCCAGCAGCGGTCGTTGGAGCAGGGAGGCCCGTTCGGCTACTCCATCAGGTAGCGTCGGTCGCGATATGGGAACTCCGTGAGTTCCGCATTGCGTGTTTCGTCATAGGCGAAATAGGCGCGCTCGCCAATCACACCTGAGCGCATCTCGTACCACTCGCTGCCCCGCATCTTCAGGCGCGAGCTGCTCCCCGGCGGAGTCCAGATGAGACTCCATTCGCCTACAACGCGGTCTCCCTGGGCGATTATTTCGTCGATTGCCCAGGCGGTATTGGAAACCTGCTTGAATTTGCGCCAAAAGCGAGCCAGATGGTCGGCGCCTCTGATCGGTGCGAATCGATCAGGCAGAGAGTAATGAACCACATCATCGGCCAATGTCGGCTTGAAGTCCTCAAGTACCCCGGAATTGCAGGCATCAAAATATCGCCTGACCGCATCGATATGTCTATCCTCCTTCACTTCCAAGCCTCCTCTAGTATTGAGTATAGGCACACCGCTTTCGTCGCCCCCAAAGACTTCCGAATTCGGTCCGAAGCAGTCACGCTTAGCACTGCCATCGTGCCGCCTAACGTTGCGGCTAACCGGCGCGCGGAAGGAGGCGAAGCCGACT